>NZ_JBJLSI010000008.1:0-174394 GCF_050871945.1 Kineococcus deserti
CCCCCCCCCCCCCCCCCCCCCCCCCCCCCCCCCCCCCCCCCCCCCCCCCCCCCCCCCCCCCCCCCGCCCCCCCCCCCGCCCGCCCCCCCCCACGGAGGTCGGTCAGGCGAGGGTGGTCTTGAGGAACTGCGCACCCTGGGCGATGGCGGCCGTGGCGGCGTGGGTGCTGCGCAACGTGTTCAGCATGACGAAGTCGTGCGTGATCCCCGTGTAGCGCACCGCGGTCACCGCGACGCCGGCCTCGCGCAGCTTCGCCGCGTAGGCCTCGCCCTCGTCCCGCAGGACGTCGGCCTCGGCGGTGATCACGAGCGCCTGGGGCAACCCGGCGAGCTGCTCGGTCGTGGCCCGCAGCGGCGAGGCGGTGATCTGGGCGCGTTCGGCCTCGTCGGTCGTGTACTGGTCCCAGAACCACTGCATGCCGTCGCGGCGCAGGAAGTACCCCTCGGCGAAGCGGTGGTACGACGGGGTGTCGAACGCCGCGTCGGTCACCGGGTAGAACAGCAGCTGCGAGCGCAGGGTGACGTCGCCGCGTTCCTTGGCCATCAGGGTCAGGGCCGCCGTCATGTTCCCGCCGACCGAGTCACCGGCCACCGCCAGGCGGTTCGCGTCGAGGCCGAACTGCGCCCCGTGGGTGCCGATCCACTGCGCCACCGCGTAGTTCTGCTCGATGGCGACGGGGTAGCGCGCCTCGGGGGACAGGGAGTACTCGGGGAAGACGACCGCGGCACCGGAACCGGCGACGAGGTCGCGCACGAGGCGGTCGTGGGTGGCGGCGCTGCCGAACACCCAGCCCGCGCCGTGCAGGTACAGCACCACCGGCAGCGCGGAACCGCTGTGCCCGCGCGGGGTGACGACGCGGACCCGCACCTCGCCGTGCGGGGTGGCGACGGAGGTCCAGGTCTCGTCGGCGGCGGGCTCGGCGGGGCTGTCGGCCTGCACGCCCTCGACGGCCGCGCGGCCTTCGACCGGCCCGAGGTCGAACAGGTACGGCGGGTTGGCGGTCGCCTCGACGAACTCCTGGGCGGCGGGTTCGAGGACGACGGGCTGGTCGGTCATCTGGTGCTCCTCACGGGTCGGTCTCGATCGGCAGGTACATCGTGCCCAATCACATTGTGCACGATGTTGTTCCCGCAACCTAGACTGCCGTGGTGACGCCCGACGCACCGGCCCCCGACGCACCGGCCACCGGTCTGGCGGACATGATCTGCTTCGACCTCTACTCGGCCTCGCGGGCGGTGACGGCCGTCTACCGTCCGCTGCTCGAACCGCTCGGCCTCACGTACCCCCAGTACCTGGTGGTCGTGGCCCTGCACGAGCACGGCGAGGTCAGCGTCCGCCAGCTCATCACCGCCCTGGACCTGGACTACGGAACGGTTTCCCCGCTACTGAAACGCCTGCAGCAGAACGGGATCGTGGACCGACGGCGCAGCGGGGCCGACGAGCGGACGGTACTGGTGGACCTGACCCCGGCCGGCCGGGACCTGTACGTCCGGACCCGCCACGTCCCCGACGCGATCCGGACCGCCCTCGGCCTGGACCCCCAGCAGACCGAGGCCCTGCACCGCGTCCTGCGCGCGATCACCGAACGCACCACGAGTGCTTGATCACCGAAGTGCTTGATCACGGAAGTGTTCGATCACGCCGAGGACGCACCACCCCTGCAGTGATCAAGCACTTCCGTGATCAAGCACTTCCGTGCTCGAGCACGGCGCGCGCCAGGGAGTCGTGGGTGATCAGCGTCGACACCATCCCGCTGCGCAACGCCGCGGCCACCGCCTCCGCCCTCCGGTCGCCGCACGCCATCGCGACGACGTCGGGGGTCGCCCGCAACTGCGGGCCGGTGACCCCGATGACCCGGTCGGCCAGGGCGTCGACCTCCTCGCCGTCACCGCCGAGGAGGACGCCGGTGATCTCGGCGACCACCCCGGCCGCCGACAGCGCCTCGCGGTCGGCGGCCCCGAGGGAGTCCAGGGCGGTCGACTCCCCCGCCCGCCACGCGCCGATCGAGACGACGGCCCTGGTGAGCCCGTCGAGTTCGGCCAGCGCCTCACAGATCCCCGACTGCGACCGCAGCCCCTCGGCGGTGGCCGCGTCGGGGACCGCGAGCGGGGCGTAGAACGTGGTGGCCGACGACCCCGTCGCCTCGGCCATCCGGCGCACGAGCTCCACCGCGTTCTCCTGCACGTCCGGCCGCGGCAGCGCGCCGGACAGCTGGACGAACCGGCACCCGAGGGCGGAGTCCACCGAGGCCGCGAGCTGGGAGATCGTGCGGCCCCAGGCCAGGCCGACGACGTCCTCGGCGGTGACGCTCTCCTCCAGCAACCCGGCCGTGAAGCGGGCGACCGCCAGCCGCTGACCGGCAACGGTGTCCTCCTCCGGGCGCACGACGAAGACCGTGCGGACCCCGAACCGTTCCCGCAGCGCGTCCCCGAGGTCGCCGTCGACCGAGTTCGGCACGAGGACCTGGATGCGCACGAGCCCCGCCTCGCGGGCCGTCGTCAGCAGACGCGCGACCTTGAACCGGCTGACCCCGAGCTGCCGGGCGATCTCGACCTTGGTCGAGCCCTCCACGTAGAAGCGGCGCGCGGCGGCCGCGGCCAGTGCGAGCGCGCTCGTCGACGTGGTCGTCGCGGTGCGCGGCGGCGTCTTCGCCATCGCAGTCTCCTCGGGTGCGTGATCGACGACCTGCTGACCGATGAGGTGCCGCCGATTGACAACCCCTCCGGCACGCGTGAGTATTGCACAGCTGAGAGCAGCCCGCTCAGATGAGCGCGCGATGTCGACGACGACTCGGAGGTCACCGTGACCAGGTTCCGCGGGCGCCGCAGCGGCCCCCCACTCCCCCCGCGAGACGTCCTGTGGACGCCGCGAGGACCAGGCCGGCGTTCCGTCCTGGCCGGTGCCGCCGGTCTGGGCGGGGCCGCGCTGCTGAGCAGCTGCGCCGGGGCGGGGACCTCGCCCGGCGGCGGTTCGGACAGCATCAACGTCCTCATGGTCAACAACCCGCAGATGATCGACCTGCAGGCCCTGACCGAGGAGTTCTTCACCCGCCCCACCGGGATCACGGTCAACTACACCGTCCTGCCCGAGAACGACGTGCGCGACAAGATCGCCCAGGAGTTCTCCAGCCAGGCCGGGACCTACGACGTGGCGTCCATCTCCAACTACGAGACGCCGTTCTACTCCCAGCTCGGCTGGATCCTGCCGCTGGACCAGTTCTTCGACGCCGACCCGGAGTTCGACCAGGCCGACATCCTGCCCTCGATGTCGACGGCCCTGACCGGCGACGACGGCCAGGTCTACGCCGAACCGTTCTACGGCGAGTCCTCCTTCCTCATGTACCGCGCGGACGTCTTCGAGCAGCTCGGCATCGAGCTCTCCGCCCAGCCCACCTGGCAGGAGGTCGCCGACATCGCCGAGCGCATCGACCGCCAGGTGCCCACCGCACCGGGGATGCGGGGCATCACCCTGCGAGGGCAGCCCGGCTGGGGGCAGGTCTTCGCCCCGCTGACCACCGTCGTGAACACCTTCGGTGGCACCTGGTTCGAAGAGGACTGGACGGCGAAGGTCGACGCCCCGGAGTTCGTGGCGGCCACGAACTTCTACGTCGACCTGGTCCGTGCGCACGGCCCGCTGGGCAGCGCGCAGGCCGGGTTCGCCGAGTGCCTCAACGCCATGACCCAGAGCCAGGCGGCGATGTGGTACGACGCGACGTCGGCCGCGGGGTCGCTGGACGCCGCGGACTCCCCCGTGGCGGGGCGCATGGGGTACGCGCCGGCCCCGGTCGAGCAGACGGAGTCGTCCGGCTGGTTGTTCGCCTGGAGCTGGGCCATCCAGACCGCCTCGGCCAAGGCGGACCTGGCGTGGCAGTTCATCTCCTGGGCCTCGGGCAAGGAGTACGAGGAACTCGTCGGCAACGAGGTCGGCTGGGCGAGCGTCCCGTCCGGCAAGCGCACGTCGACCTACGAGAACAGCGAGTACCGGCAGAGCGCCGGGCCGTTCTGGGAACCGACGCAGCAGTCGATCCTGGCCGCCCGCCCCGACGACCCCGGTGTCCAGCCGCGTCCCGCGCCCGGCATCCAGTTCGTCGCCGTCCCCGAGTTCGCCAACCTCGGGACGCTGACGTCACAGGGAGTCAGCGCCGCCATCGCCGGCAGCACCACCGTCGAGGAGGCGCTCGCCACCGGTCAAGACCTGGCCACCACCCAGGTCACCGAGCGTTACCAGAGCTGAATCCCCGCCGGAGGTCTCCATGAGCAGCACTGCCACCACGCGGGGCAAGACACCCGCCGTGGGTCCCAACGTCCCCAACGCCTCGGGCGGCGCACGCCGGGCCGCCGACTGGGCGCGCCGCGCACCACTGCTGCCCGCCCTGGTGTTCACCATCCTGGTGACCCAGCTGCCGTTCGTCGCCACGATCGTCATCTCCTTCATGGACTGGAACGCCTTCCACCCCGAGGACCGCGGTTTCGCCGGCTTCGGGAACTACGTGCGGGTCTTCAGTGACCCGTCCCTGCGGTCCTCGGTCCTGGTCACGATCCTGCTGACCGTCGTCGTCGTCGGCGTCAGCCTCGTGCTGGGCATGCTCATCGCGCTGCTGCTCGACCGGAAGTTCATGGGCCGCGGCATCGTCCGCACCATGATGATCGCGCCCTTCCTCGTGGTCCCGATCGCCGCTGCACTGCTGTGGAAGCACGCCCTGCTGAACCCGAACTACGGGCTCTTCAACGGAGCGCTCACCTGGATCTGGAGCCTGTTCGGCAGCGACAGCCCGCCGCAACCGGACTGGCTGAGCCAGATGCCGCTCATCTCGATCATGGCCTCCCTCATCTGGCAGTGGACGCCGTTCATGATGCTGATCCTGCTGGCCGGACTGCAGTCCAAGCCGGCCGACGCCGAGGAGGCCGCACGGATGGACGGCGCCACCTCGTTCGGCATCTTCCGCTACCTGACCCTGCCGCACCTGCGGCAGTACCTCGAACTCGGGGGTCTGCTGGGCGCCATCTACATCGTCCAGAACTTCGACGCCGTCTTCACCATCACCTCCGGCGCCCAGGGCACCGCGAACCTGCCGTACACGATCTACCAGGCGTTCTTCTCCGCGCAGGACTACGGCTTGGCCTCGGCCATGGGCGTCGTCGTCGTCATCGGCACGATCATCGTGGCGACCTTCGCCCTGCGCACCGTCTCGTCCATGTTCAAGCAGGAGGTCGGCCGATGAGCACCGCCACGAGCTCTGGAACCGCCACGATCCCCGGGACCAACGTCCCCACCTCGCGCAGCGAACGCCGCCGCCGGGAGATGCAGCGCTCCAGCCCGGTGTGGGGCCTGCTCGCCTGGATCGTCGGCCTGCTGTTCGTGGCCCCCGTGCTGTGGATGGTCCTGACCTCCCTGCACTCCGAGACCGACGCGGCGACCAACCCGCCGTCCCTCGCGGCGGGCCTGACCCTGGACGGCTACCGCTCGTTCCTGGACGCCAACCCCGGTGTGCCGCTGCTCAACTCGCTCTGGGCCTCCGTGGTGTCCACCGCGATCGTCCTCTGCCTGGCCATCCCGGCGGCCTACGCGCTGTCGATCCGGCCGGTCCGCAAGTGGTCGGACGTGATGTTCTTCTTCCTGTCGACCAAGTTCCTGCCCGTCGTGGCCGCGCTGCTGCCGCTGTACCTGTTCGCCACCAACACCGGGCTGGTCGACAACATCTGGCTGCTCGTCGTGCTGTACACCTCGATGAACCTGCCGATCGCGGTGTGGATGATGCAGTCGTTCCTGTCCGAGGTACCCGTCGACATGCTCGAGGCCGCCTCCATCGACGGCGCCGGCCTGCTGCGGACGCTGCGGACCATCGTCGCGCCGGTGGCGATGCCGGGCATCGCCGCGACCGCGCTGATCTGCTTCATCTTCAGCTGGAACGAGCTGCTGCTGGCCCGGACCCTCACCGCGACGGTCGCGGGCACGGCCCCGGTGTTCCTCACCGGTTTCGTGACCAGCCAGGGCCTGTTCCTGGCCCAGTTGTGCGCGGCGGCCACGGTCGTCTCGCTGCCCGTGCTCGTGGCCGGGTTCGCCGCCCAGGACAAGCTCGTGCAGGGTCTGTCCATGGGTGCCGTGAAGTGACGATCCCCAGCCCAGCACGCGAAGGAGTGACCGAGTGACCCAGTTGACCCCGGAGAACCTCGACGAGATCGGCAGGACCGTTCCCGTCCCGACCTACGACCGCTCGCAGGTCACCCCGGGGATCGTCCACCTCGGGGTGGGCGGTTTCCACCGCGCCCACCAGGCCATGTACCTCGACCGGCTGATGAACGAGGGCAAGGCGCTGGACTGGGGCATCCGCGGGATCGGCGTCCTGCCGCACGACAAGCGGATGAAGGAGGTCATGGACGCCCAGGGCGGGCTGTACACCCTGGTGCTGAAGGCCCCCGACGGCTCGCGCGAACCGCGCGTCATCGGCTCGATCCTCGACGTCGTCCTGGCTCCGGAGGACCCCGAGGGTGCCGTCGAGGCGATGGCCGACCCGCGGATCAGGATCGTGTCGTTGACGGTCACCGAGGGCGGCTACAACATCGACGCGGTGACGGGGGAGTTCGTCCTCGGCGAGCCCGGGGTCGCGGCCGACCTGGTCGAGGGGGCCGTCCCCCGGACGTCCTTCGGGCTGGTCACCGAGGCCCTGCGCCGCCGCCGCGAGCGCGGCGTCCCGCCGTTCACCGTGATGTCCTGCGACAACATCCAGGGCAACGGGCACGTGGCGCACAAGGTGTTCGTCGCCTTCGCCACGGCCAAGGACCCCGAACTGGGCGCGTGGATCTCGGCGAACGTGCGGTTCCCGAACTGCATGGTCGACCGGATCACCCCCGGCACGACCGACGACGACCGCGCCGAGGTGCGCGACCGGTTCGGGATCGAGGACGCCTGGCCCGTCGTCTGCGAGCCGTTCGCGCAGTGGGTCCTGGAGGACTCCTTCGGCCTGGGCCGGCCGCCCTTCGAGGACGCCGGCGTGCAGGTGGTCGACGACGTCGAGCCGTACGAGCTGATGAAGCTGCGGTTGCTCAACGCCAGCCACCAGGCGCTGTGCTACTTCGGCCACCTCGCCGGGTACCGGCTCGTGCACGACGTCGCGCAGGACCCGCTGTTCGCGAAGTTCCTGCTCGGCTACATGGAACGCGAAGGGTCCCCGACCCTGGCGCCCGTTCCCGGCATCGACCTGGACGCCTACCGGCACGAACTGATCGCCCGGTTCTCCAACGGGGAGGTGCGCGACACCGTCGCACGACTGTGCAACGAGAGCTCGGACCGCATCCCGAAGTGGCTGCTGCCGGTGGTCCGGCACCAGCTCGAGCACGGTGGGGAGTTCTTCCGCGCCGCGGCCGTCGTGGCCAGCTGGGCCCGCTACGCCGAGGGCGTCGACGAGCAGGGCGAGCCGATCGACGTCTCGGACCGGCTGGCGGACAAGCTGGTCGCCACCGCGCAGCGCAACCAGGAGGAGCCGACGGCCTTCATCTCCGACCGGAGCCTGTTCGGCGACCTCGTCGACGACGAGCGCTTCGTGGCCGAGTACACCGCCACGCTCGCCTCGCTGCACGCCAAGGGCGCCCGCGCCACGCTCGAGGAGCTCGTCGCCAGGCGGGTCAGCGCGTAGCGCCACCCCTCGTGGTCAAGCACAACACCTGGTCGTGCACCGCACCTGCCCGCGAAGGCGTTGTGCTTGATCTGCGGCGCTTCGCGCCGGCTCCAGAGCGGGTTGGGCGCGTTCGGTGGCCCCTTACCATGGAGGCATGGCTTCCAAGGTGGTCCCCGCACGGGGCATGCGTGACATCCTGCCGGTCGAGAAGGCCCGCCGGGAGCACGCGTTGCACGTGATCCGGGAGGTCTACCGCTCGTTCGGCTTCGACGAGGTCGAGACGCCGGCGATGGAGGACCTGTCCCGCCTGGAGTCCGGGCAGGGCGGCGAGAACGAGAAGATGCTGTTCAAGGTCATGCGCCGGGGCCTGGCCGCCGACGAGCCGCTGCTGCCGGCCGACGTGGCCGACCTCGGTCTGCGTTTCGACCTCACCGTTCCCCTCACCCGGTACGTCGCCTCGAACGCGGCCTCGTTGCGGATGCCGTTCAAGGCGCTGCAGATCGGGCCGGTGTGGCGGGCCGAACGCCCGCAGAAGGGCCGGTACCGCCAGTTCGTGCAGTGCGACATCGACATCGTCGGTGAGGCCGGGACGCTGGCCGAGGTCGAACTCGTCACCGCGACGCACACCGCGCTGACCCGCCTGGGACTGACCGGCACGACGTTGCGGATCAACGACCGGGGAGTCCTGACCGGGCTGCTGACCGGCTGCGGTTTCGCCGCCGACGACCACGGCAGCGTGCTGATCACCGTCGACAAGGCCGACAAGATCGGTCTCGACGGGGTGCTGGCGGAACTGCGTGCGAAGGGCTTCGCCGAGGAGTCGGTCACGGCGCTGGAGAAGTCGCTGACCGAACTGCTCCCGCTGACCGACGTCGCCGCCCTCGGCACCGGTGTCCTGCCCGATGCCATTCCGGCCGGGTCGATCGCCGACCTGCAGGAGATCGCCCGGGCGCTGGCGGTCTCCGCCCCCGACCTGGACGTGCGGTTCGACGTCACCCTGGTGCGCGGGATGGGCTACTACACCGGGCCGATCTTCGAGATGTCCCTGCCCGGCGGTGGTTCCTCGATCGCCGGCGGTGGCCGCTACGACAACATGGTCGGCCGGTTCTCCGGACGGGACCTGCCGGCCGCGGGTTTCTCCATCGGCTTCGAGCGGATCATCGACGAGATCTCGGTCCCCCAGGACGCTGCCGGGGCCATCGCGCTCGTCCACCCCGCGGGCGCCGACGCCGGGGAACTGCTGCGCAAGCAGCGAGAACTGCAGGCGGGCGGGGCGCGCGTCGCGCTGGTGCGGCAGGCCAAGCGGATGCAGCCGCTGTTCGACGCGCTCGTGGCCGAGGGCTACTCGCAGGTCGTGCGGGCGCGGGTGGACGACGAGGGTGTCCTGGAGTTCTCCGACCCCTCTCCCCTCACCGCTTCCTGACCCTCACGTCCCGCACCCCGCACCCCGCGCCCGGGGTGCGGGGTCAGGGACGGGGAAGGGCGGCGATCGTCGACTCGGCGATGCGGCGCAGCTCCTCGGCCGAGGCGCCGGCCTTGCCCAGCGCCTCCATCCCGCGCCCGACGGCCAGCACCATCCCCGCCAGACCGCGAGGGTCGGCGTCGGCGAGCAGTTCCCCCTCCCGACGCGCCTGCTCGAGGCAGTCGGTGAGCAGATCCTGGAACAGGTCGAGCGTGGCGTGGGCCCGGGCCACGACGACGGGGTCGCGGCTGGCGAGTTCGGCGGTGGACTTGGCCAGCATGCAGCCGCGGCGCTCCTCGTCGGCCGCGACGGACTCCGCCGACGCCCGCAGCCACCCCTCGACCTTGGCCCGTCCGCTGCCCGGTCCCGTCAGGTCCGCCCGCAGGCCCTCGTCCGCCGCGGCGCAGTAGTCCTCCAGGGCGCGGTGGAACAGCTGCTCTTTGTCGCCGAAGGTGTTGTAGAGGCTCCCCCTGCCCAGACCCGTTGCGGCCGTGAGGTCGTCGAGGGAGGTGGCGGCGTAGCCCTTCGTCCAGAAGGTGTCGCGGGCCGCGCGCACGACGGTCGCCTCGTCGAAGGATCTGGGCCTGGCCACACCTCATCCTAACCGTTCTTGACCGATGAGTACACATCGCGGGAGGGGTTCTTGACCGATCGGTCCAGATCGTGGTCCAGTAGCCCCATGTTCAAGGACTTCAGCTCGTTCGACGGCCGCCGGGCACTCGTCACCGGCGGAACCCGCGGCATCGGTGCTGCCATCACCGAACTCCTGCTCGCCGGCGGCGCCCAGGTGGTGACCACGAGCCGGTCGCAGGTCGAACCCCCCGCCGGCGCCGGCCACGTCCGCGCCGACGTGAGCACGGCCGAGGGCGCGGCGACAGCCGTCGCCGGAGCGGTCGAGCAGATGGGTGGCCTCGACCTGCTCGTCAACAACGCCGGGGCAGCCACGGGCCACCCCGCCGGGATCACGGCCATCCCGGACGCGGAGTGGGTCGACGCCCTGCAGGCGAACTTCCTGACCGCGGTGCGCACGACCGCCGCCGCCCTGCCCCACCTGCTGGAGCACGGCGGCGCCGTGGTCAACGTGTCGTCGGCGGTGACGCTCGCGAACGTCGGCCCGCTGGCGCACTACGCCGCGGCGAAGGCGGCTCTGGAGCAGTACAGCCGCACTCTCGCCCAGGACCTCGCACCCCGCGGGGTGCGGGTCAACGTCGTCGTCCCGGGCAACGTCACCACACCGGGTGCGGACCTCATCCGCGAGGACTTCGCCCGCGCCGGCGGACCGTCCGACGAGGTGCTCGCGGCCGCGACACCCCTGGGCCGCATCGGTGTGCCGACCGACCTCGCCAGTGCGGTGGTGTTCCTGCTGTCCGACGCCTCGTCGTGGGTCACGGGCAGTTCCCTCGTCGTCGACGGCGGAGCCACCGTGTCCGCCTGAACCGCGCCGGACCCCACGACGCCGTGATCGCGCACTCGCCCACGGGCACGGGTGCTCGATCACGGCGAGGCGGTCAGGCCGGGGTCAGGCGCGGGCTGGCGTGCCCCTGCCGGGTCGCGGCCAGGGTCAGTTGCTGCCGGTCCTCGAGGGCCTCGTCCTGCGATGAGCGGACCTCGCGCGCGTCGAGGAAACCCCGCAGCCGGGCGGGGTCGTTGGTGATGATCCCGTCGACCCGGTGCCGCAGCAGGTCGGCCCACAACCGCGGCTCGTCGACCGTGTACGGGTAGGTCGCCACCCGGGCGGCGTGGTACTCGGCGATGACGTGCGGGCTGGCGACCAGGCTCGCGGCGTACGGGTTGACCGCGACGACACCGAGTTCCGCGACGGCCAGTGCGGCCTGCTCGCGGGCCACCCCGGCGGGGGTGGACAGCGCCGTGAACGGGTCCTGGGCCACGGCCCGGAAGGACTGCTCCAGCTCCTCCCAGGCGATCGGCGGCCCCGGGTGCAGCACGAGCAAGGCGCGGCGGACGTCGGGAGCGACGTCGCGCAGCGCGGCGACCGTGCTGCGTTCGAAGCTCTGGACGATGCTGCGCTCGGCCACCCCGGCCGTGCGCAGCGTGGCCACCGCCCCCGCGGCGGCGGCCGGCGTCCAGGCGCCCTTGAACTCGACGAGCAGGCCGGCCGCGCCGGAGCGGGAGACGACGTCGACGACCTCGCGCAGCGTCGGCACGTGCTGGCCGGCGAACGCGGGGGCGAACCAGGCCCCCGCGTCGGCGGCGCGCACGGCCGCGCTGCGCAGTTCCTCGACCGGACCGGCGGTGTTCGAGGTCCGGTCGAGGGTGTCGTCGTGGACGACCACGGGAACACCGTCGGCGTCGAGCCGGACGTCGAGTTCGAGCAGGTCCGCACCCCCGCGCAGCGCCGACTCGAACGCGGCGAGGGTGTTCTCCGGCGCCACGGCGGAGTACCCGCGGTGGGCGATGACGAGTGGGCGTCCCATGGTCTTCACCCTCGGATCAGAGCAGCGGCTCGACGTCGGCGGTGTAGGACTGCTCGATCTCGGCGGCCGCGGTGCCCCACGCGTCGGCCGACGGCTGGCCGGCCAGCATGACCTTCTCCCACGCGGTGACGGTGGACTGGTCGCCGCCGGGGACGAACACGCGCGCGTAGTCCTGGGTCCGGGTCTCGGCCAGCTGGTCCACCGCCGTCTTGAACAGCGGGGTCTGGGCGTAGACCTCCTGCATGGGAGCGGAGTTCACCGCGCCGGTGGTGACGGGCATGTACCCGGTGTTCTGCGAGAAGTAGGCCGTGTTGTCGTCCTCGGCCAGGAAGGCCAGGAACGTCGCCGCGGCGAGCTGCTGCTCGGGGGTGCGCTTGGCCGGGATCGCGAACCCGGCGCCACCGGTGGGGACGAACCGCCCCGCCTCGCCGGCGGGCAGGAACGCGTTGCCGACCTCGAAGTTCGCGGCCGCCAGGATGCCGGACAGCGACCCGGTGGAGCCGATGACCGAGGAGTACAGGCCCGCGCCGAAGTCCGAGGCCTGGTCGGAGGAGGACACCGCCGCCCAGCCGTTGGTGATGAACGAGCGCAGGTAGTCGCTGGCGGCGAGGACCTCGGCGCTGTCCACCGTCAGGTTCCACTCGTCGCTCAGCGCACCGCCCGTGCCCCAGATCAGGTTCTGGTGGATCCAGGTGGCGTTGCCGGTGCCCTTGCCCAGGCCGTACGCGGCCTGCGCGCCGGTGCCCGCGGCCTGCAGCTTCGGCATCCACTGCTCGAACTCGGCCCAGGTCTCCGGGCCGCGGTCGGGCAGGCCGGCCGCGGACCAGTGCGCCTTGTTGTAGTAGAAGACCGGCGTCGAGCGGCAGTACGGCACCGCCCACTGGGAGTCCTCGTACTGGTAGTCCGCGTACAGCCCCGGCTGGTAGTTGTCGACGTCGACGCCGGCGGCGGGCAGCAGGTCCTGCAGCGGGGCGAGCTGGCCGTTGAGGGCGTAGCGGAACCACCAGACGTCGCTCAGCAGCACCAGGTCGGGCAGGTCCGACCCGGTCAGGGCGGCCTGGAACTTCTGCGAGATCTCGTCGTAGTTCGAGCCGGCGGTGACGAACTCGACCGTGATGTCGGGGTTCACCTTCGCCCAGCGGGCCAGGAACTCCTCCTCGACGGCCTGCGACGACCCGGGGTGGTTCGTCCAGATCGTCACGGTGTCGGCCGGGGTGACGCTGCTCCAGTCCGTGGCCTCCTGCTCGGAGGAACCGGTGGAGTCGGACGCGGTCGACGGGCCCGAGCAGGCGGCCAGGCCGAGGGCGCCCGCACCGAGGCCCATGAGGCCGAGGGCGCCGCGCCGGGGCAGCACGAAGGACGAGGTGTTCACGGTTCTCCTTGGATTCGTTGCGTCAGTTCGCGAGCGCGCCCGCGGCGAGGCCCGCCACGAGTCGACGCTGGAAGAAGAGGAAGACGAGCAGGATCGGCAGCATGACCAGGACGGTGCCCGCCATGAGGACACCCCAGTTGGTGATGCCGTCGTTGTTCTGCAGCATGGTCAGACCCACCGGCAGCGTCATCATGCCGGCGCGGTCGGTGACCAGCAGCGGCCAGAGGTACTGGTTCCACTCGCTGACGACCGAGACCAGCGCGACGGCCGAGACGGTCGGCGCGGACAACGGCACGACGAACTGCCACAACCGGCGCCAGTGCCCGGCCCCGTCCAGCGTCGCCGCCTCCAGGACCGAGACGGGCAGGGTCTGGAAGTGCTGGCGGAACAGGAACGTCCCCAGCGAGCTGGCCAGCCCCGGCACGATGATCCCCTGGTAGGTGTTCAGCCACCCCATCTGGGCGATGAGCGTGTAGTTCGGGATGAGCGTCACCTGCGGCGGGACCATGAGCGCGGCCAGCACGACGAGGAACACGATCCGCTTGCCCGGGAACTCCACGAACACCAGGGCGTAGGCGCACATGAGGCCCAGGACCACCTTGAACCCCGCACCGAGCACCGTGGTCAGGACGCTGTTGAGCAGGAAGTGGCCGAACGGGACGGTCGCGAAGACGTCGGCGTAGTTCTGCCACTGCAGCGCGCCCGGCAACCACTGCGACGGGATCGTGTAGATCTCGTCGCGCTGCTTGAAGCTCGCCAGGACCATCCACAGCATCGGCACGACCATGATGAGCGCGGCGACGACGAGACCGGCGTACCCGAGGACGTCGACGCGGCGCTTCGGCACGCGCAGTTCCTGCTGCCCCGCGCGGGGGGCGGGGACCCGCGGCGCGCCCGCGGTGGTCTTCTCGTCGAGGCTCACCGGTAGTGCACCTTCCGTTCGACGACGACCATCTGGACGACCGTGACGGCCAGCAGGCCGAGGAACAACAGCGTCGCGATGGCGGAGGCGTAGCCGGCCGAGCCGTCGACGAACGCCTCCTGGTAGACCTGGTAGACCATCGTGGTCGTCCCCTCCAGGGGCCCGCCCTTCGTCATCGCGCGGATGATGTCGAACGACCCACCCGAGTTCGACTCGATGAACACCGTCACGCACAGGAAGAACGTCGTCGGCGACAGCAGCGGGAAGACGATCGACCAGAACGTGCGGAACGGGGACGCCCCGTCGATCTGGGCAGCTTCCAGGATGTCGCTGGGGACCGACTGCAGCGCAGCCAGGTAGATGATCGCGACGTACCCGACGTACTTCCACAGGTACACGATGCAGACCATGGCCAGCGCCCAGTCCGGGTCGTTGTACCAGTTCGGCGAGCCGATCCCGACCGCGCGCAGCAGGCCGGAGACCAGGCCGTACTGCGGGTCGAAGACGAACAGCCAGCACATGCCGACGGCGACGCCGGACAGCACGTACGGGGCGAACACGACGGCGCGCACGAACGTCCGGCCGCGCAGCGTGCGGTCCAGCAGCCGGGCCATCGCCAGCCCCAGGCCCATGCAGCCACCGAGGGTGACGACCGCGAAGACCAGCGTCGTCACCAGGACCGTCGGCGTCCTGGGGTCGTCGAAGTAGGTGACGTAGTTCTGCAGGCCGACGAAGGTCGCGGTGTCGGACCCGAGGTTCCAGTGCAGCAGCGAGTACTGCAGGTTCTGGACGAGGGGTTTGTAGACGAACAGGACCAGGAGCGCGACGTTGGGCCCAGCGAGGAGCAGGAAGGTTCCCCACGACTTCCAGGGCGTTCTGCGGCGAGAACTCGACTGGCGTGTCGCGGGAACCTGGTGGAGGGTCGTCAACGCGACCTCCTCCCAGGGAAGAGTGGGCTGGACGAAGGAACACTAAGTCGCGCCGGCGACCGTTCCGGACCACTCCTGCCCGGTGCGTGCCAACGGTCATCGACTGTTCACCTGTCCCCGCGGTCGCGACCCTTCAGGTCACCGCCCGTTCACCCGCGGGCTGGCAGTGCGGGCACCACCAGGTCCGGCGCTGCTCGGGGTCACCGGGCACCTCGGCGCGGACCTCGATCCGCGTCCCGCACCGCAGGCAGGGTTTGCCGGCGCGACCGGAGACCCAGTGCTGCCGGCCGGGCCGGGTGTCCCCCGTGGTGACCTGCATCGCCCCGGTCGGGCTGACCGAGAAGGTGAGCATCTTCACCGCCAGCCGCACGAGGGGTTCGAGGTCGACCTCGCCGACCGGCGTCCACGGCCAGTGCCCGCGCAGGTAGCACAGCTCGTCGGCCCACAGGTTGCCGATGCCGGCCAGGTTCCGCTGGTCCAGCAGCGCCGCCTTGACGCCGCGTTCGGGCCGGCGGGACAGGTTCGCCACGGAGGCCGCCACCCGGTCGTCGACGCTCCTGGTGGAGTCGAGCAGGTCGGGCCCCAGGTGCCCCACGACCTGCGCCTCGTCCGCCGTCGGCAGCAGCTCGACGACGGGCATGCGCAGCGCCAGCGCGGTCGGGCCGTCGGTCGCCAGCAGGACCCGCACGTCGGGCCACAGCCTGGCCGGCGGCCGCTTGCCGGGTCCGAGCACCGTCCACTCCCCGTCCATGCGCAGGTGGGTGTGCAGGGTGGTGGGGACCTCGACCGCGCCGCCGGGCGCGAACCGCGTCAGCAGGTGCTTGCCGCGCGAGGCCGTTCCCAGGACCGTCGCCCCGCTCAGGTCCGCGGTGGCGAACCGGGGCACCCGCAGGTCGCTGCGCACGACGGCGCGCCCGGACAGCTGCGCGTGCAGGCGCCGGGCCAAGCGGTACACGGTGTCGCCTTCGGGCACCGGACCACCGTGCCCGCGCCGTCGGCGCCCCGCCACCCGGCCATCCGGGCAGCGCAGCGGCTCCCCGGGGCGGGGAGGAAGTGGCAGGGATGCCCCGGCCGGCGGGGGTGGTCGCACCCGGGACGCGGGGCCGAAGCTGGGGCATGAGCTCGCGCCGGCTGTCCTTCCTCGTCGGGTGCGTCGTCCTGCTGCTCGGGATCGCGGCCGTCCTGGCCACCGCAACGGTGTCCGACCGGCGCGAGGCGCCGGCCCGGGCGACGGTGCCGCAGCAGATGCCGGGGTACAGCCGCCTCACCGCCGACCTGGCCCGGCACCCGGTCGGGGCTGCGCTGGCCCTGTACCGGCAGGGGTCCGGCCTGGACGTGGCCGGTGTTCCGCAGGCGCTCGTCGTCGGGGCCGACGGGGCGAGCACCCGGCGTCTGGACCAGGCGGTGCGCCGGGGCGCTCCGGACGTCCGGGAGGTCCCCGCCCCCGTGCGCCTGTCCCCCGACGGCCGCACCGCCGCCATCGGCGACTGGAACGCCGCGCGCAGCAGTTCCGACCTGGCCTTCGTCGACCTGGGCACCGGAGCCACCCGGGTCTTCCCGGTGCCACCCGTCGCCGGGGCCGTGCCGCTGGCGTGGAGCCACGACGGCGGGCGGCTGGCCTACCTCGCCCCGGACCGGCCGCCGGCCCCGTCCAGCCGGTCGTCCGGCCCGACGTCCGGCCCGACGTCCGGCTCGACGTCCGGCCCCTCGTCGGACCAGGTCTCGGGTCAGCTGTTCGTCTTCGACACCCGCACCGACCGTGCCGCTGCCGTTCCGGGCGCCGCGGACGTCGTCGCGGCGGCCTTCTCCCCCGACGGCTCCCGGCTGGCCGTGCAGGGCACCACCGCCGCGGCGGTCCGGATCGTCGACCCCGTCGGCGGGGCGGGACGGCAGGTGCCGGTGCCGGCGGGAATGCGCCTGGCCGGCGCTGCGGCCTGGTCGCCCGACGGCGAACTGCTCGCCCTGCGCGACGGCGACCGGCACCTGCTGTTCGTCGCCACCACCCCCGGCCGGGAGGTTCCGCGCCCGGTCCCGGGCCGGGGCGACGTGCTGGGGTGGGTGGCCGAGGACGCGGTGCTGCACCAGGCGCCGGCGCAGGGCCCCGGCCACCGCACGGACTTCCGGGTGCTGCGCACCGACCTCGCCGACGGCTCGGCCACGCCCTACCTGCGCATCCCCACCGGTGGCGGGAGCTACGCGGTGAGCGACCTGTCCCTGGCCACGGCGTTGCTCCCCCACGCCGTCACGGTGCAGGCGACCGAGGTCGATCGCGGTCCGTGGCCGTTGCCGTTGCGGCTCGCGCTGGTGGTCGTGGGGGCGTTGACGGCGGTTTCCGCCAGTGCGGGGTTGCGGCGGCGCTGGGCCTCGCTCCAGCGGGTCCTGGCGGTTCCGGACTGGGCGCGGGACTCGGCGCGCGGTTGAGCAACCAGGCGGTTGCGCCTCACGGGTTCCCGTGCTTGGCTGGCGACGTGGCAGACACCGACAGGATCGAGCGGGAGATCACGATCGCGGCCTCGGCGGAGCGGGTGTGGGAGCTCGTCAGCCGGCCGGGGTGGTTCGTCAACGACGGGGAGCTGCGTGACCACGAACTGCGCGTCGAAGGTGACGTGACCGTGGTGGTCGACCCGGTGCACGGGGAGTTCCGACTGCGGACGGAGACGCTGGAACCTCCGCGGTACGCGGCCTTCCGCTGGCTCGGCGAGGACGGAGGCTCGACGCTCGTGGAGTTCCACGTCGCCGACCGCGAGGGCGGGGTGCTGCTGCGGGTCGTCGAGAGCGGTTTCGACTCGCTGCCGGGGACGGACGTCGAACGGCGCGAGCGGTTGGCGGAGAACACCGAGGGCTGGGTCCAGGAACTCGACCTCGCCCGCACGGTGTGCGAGGAGGTGCGGGTCGCGTGAGTTCGCGCACCGAGGTGTTCGCCGCGCTCGGTGACGAGAACCGCGCACGGCTGCTGGAGTCGCTGGCCGGCGGGGCCACGTCGGCCACGTCGCTGGCCGGTCCGCTGGGCATCTCCCGGCAGGCCGTCGACAAGCACCTGCGGGTCCTGGAGCGGGCCGGGCTGGTGCACTCGTTGCGGGCCGGGCGGGAACTGCACTGGGACGTGCGGGCCGAGGCGCTCGCCGAGACGGCGCGCTGGCTCGAAACCCTCGCCGGGGCGTGGGACCGGCGGCTGGACGCCGCACGCCGCGCCGCCGAGAACTCCTAGCGCCGCAGCAGTCCGGCGACCACCGCACCGGCACCGAGGACACCGGCGGCGACCCCGAGCTGCCGCCGGTGGCGCAACGCCCAGATCTGCGGGCTGCGGGTCCACGCGCTGTCGTCGAAGATCCCGTGGGCCCCGTGGTCGCCCGGTACCGCGGTGTCCAGGTTGTCACCGGTCATGGCCGACCGCGGCAGGTCGGTCTGCTGACCGGAGACCCCCGTGCGGGCCAGGTAGCGGTCCATCAGGGCCGGGACGATCCGGTTGCCCAGGATGGTCCCGATGGTGGCCTCCCCCACCCACGTCTGCCGGCGGGGACGCTCGGCGACGTCGCCCACGACGGCCGCGCACAGTTCCGGCTGGTAGATCGGCGCGACCGGCTGCGGGTGCTTCGGCAGGTTCGATCGCACCCAGCCGAACTGGGGGGTGTTCATCCCGGGCATGTGCACCAGGGAGACCGTCACCGCGCTGCGTTCGTGCAGCAGGTCGGCGACGACGCTCTCGGTGAAGCCCTGCACGGCGTGCTTGGCGCCGCAGTAGGCCGACTGCAACGGGATCCCGCGGAACGCCAGCGCCGAGCCGATCTGGATGATCCCGCCCCGGTTGCGCGGCCGCATCCGGGCCAGCGCGGCGCGGGTGCCGTTGACGAACCCGAAGTACGTCGTCCGCGTCGCGCGGTCGAAGTCGTGCGGGTCGACGTCCCAGAAGGGGGCGAACACGCTGCCCATGGCGTTGTTCACCCACAACTCGATCGGCCCCAGGCCCGCCTCGACGCGCGCGGCGGCCGACTCGACCTGGTCGGCGTCGCCGACGTCGCAGGGCACGGCCAGCCCACGGCGGCCGCGTGCCTCGACGTCCGCGACGGCACCGGTGAGGCCGTCGGCGCCGCGGGCCAGGACGGCCACGTCCCAGCCGCGGTCGGCGAGTTCGCGCACGATCGCGCGCCCCAGCCCCGCCGAGCCTCCGGTGACGACGGCGACTCCCCGATCAGCGCTTCCCATGGTCCGACCTTCACACCGTTCGCGGCGTCCGGCGACCGGAGCGTCAGTCGGGCTGCGCCCGCTGCGGCAGCTGCTTGGCGCTGTCGTACAGCAGGTGCAGCAGGTCCGAGCCGAACACCGCCGTCAGCACCGTCGCGGCGGTCCGGGTGGCTCGCGGGGCCAGCACCCCACCGGCGGCGAAACCCGTCGCGACCCAGACGCCGAGGCAGAAGGGGCAGGTGAGCAGTTCCCCCACGGAGTGCTGCCAGCCGGTGCCCCGCACCTCCTCCATGACCTCCCCCTCGCCGGAGTTGCCGGCGAAGGACGTGAACGGGGCGCGCAGGGGCGAGGTGACGGCGTCCTTGGCCAGGATGCGCGAGAGCTTGTGGGTCGCGACCGTCAGCAACGCGAGGTCGGCGGGCGAGATCCGGTCGGGCAGCGACCGACCACGGGCCCGGGCCAGCAGGCTCACACCGCCGATGGCGCCCACGTAGACCGAGGCCAGCCCGACGAAACCGCCCAGCGGCCGTTCCTCCTCGGGCGAGTAGGCGGTGGCGAGTTCGTGGAACCGCCGGTGGACGGCGTTCAGGTCGGTCGACATGGGATTCCTCCTACCCCGCCCGGACCGGTCCTGCACGTGTGGATCGTGGTGGAGTGGGGCCGTGGACCACGTGCACCCCGATCCCGACCGGCCCCCCGCTCCGCTGCCGGACACCACCCGGCGGGTCCTGACCGCGACCGTCGTGGCCGTCGTGCTGGCCGCGGTCGTGGGGATCTGGGCCACCTGGCCGCAGGACGTGCCCTCGGCCTCGACGTCGTACGTCGGGGAGGAGTCGGTGCGCGGGGAGGTCACCGCCACGCAGCTGCGCACCTGCCCGGCCGAGCTCGCCGAGGAGCGGCTGCCCGACGGCTCGATGCCCGCCACCGTCGACTGCCCCGAGGCGACCGTCCGGGTCGACGGCCAGGACGTCACGGTCACCGTTCCCCCCGCGGTGTTCCACGGCGGGCTGGCCCCCGGCGACCGGGTCGTCCTCCTGCGCTACCCGCCGGAGGTCAGCGGCAGCGTGGAGTACGCCTGGGAGGACTTCGACCGGCGGGTTCCGCTGGCGGTCGTCGTGGGGGTGTTCGTGGTGCTGACCGTCGCGATCGGCCGGCGGCGCGGCCTGGCGGCCCTGGTGGGGCTGGGGCTGGGCGGCGCGGCGATCGCGTTCTACGTCCTGCCCGCCCTGCTGGCCCAGGAGAACGCGGTCGTCGTGAGCCTGAGCGCGGCGACGGCCGTGATGGGGGTCGTCATCTACCTCACGCACGGGTTCTCCACCCGCACCACCGTGGCCTACCTGGGGACCGTCGCCGGGCTGCTCGTGACGGCGGTCGCGGCCGTGCTGGCGGTCGACTCCGCGCACCTGACCGGCCTGGGCGACGAGGACTCCTACACCGTCTCGCTGCTGACCGGGGCCATCGACCTGCGCGGGGTCGTCCTGGCCGGGACCCTCGTCGCCGCGCTGGGTCTGCTCAACGACGTCACGATCACCCAGGCCGCGGCGGTGTGGGAGGTGCGGGCCGCCGACCCCCGCGCGGGGTTCCGCGTCCTGCTCTCGGCCGGGATGCGGGTGGGCCGCGACCACCTCGCCTCCACCGTCTACACCGTGGCGTTCGCCTACGCGGGAGCGGCGCTGCCGACGCTGCTGCTCGTGCGGTTGTACGAGCAGCCCACCGGGCAGCTGCTGAACACCCCCGCGATCGCCGAGGAGGTCGTCCGGACCGCGGTGGGCGGGATCGCGCTGGCGCTGGCGGTGCCGCTGACCACGGCCCTGGCCGCCGCCCTGGTCCTGCGGGCACCGGCCGCTACGCGAGACCGAACCGGAACTCGGTGACGGAGTCGAACTCCTCGCCCGGGCGCAGCACCGTGGTCGGGAACTCCGGCCGGTTCGGGGCGTCGGGGAACCCCTGCGCCTCCAGCGCCAGACCCGCGCGCGGGCCGTACGTCGCGCCCCCCTTGCCGACCAGCGTCCCGGCCAGCGACCCACCGGTGAAGAACTGGACGCCCGGCTGGTCGGTCCAGACCTGCAGCGTGCGGGCCGAGACGGGCTCGGTGACGGTCGCGGCCAGGGTGGGCTCGCGGGTTCCACCCGCCTGCCGGGACAGCACGTAGCAGTGGTCGAACCCCTGGCCGCGCCGCAGCTGCTCGTCGTCGAGCTCGACGCGGTAGCCGACGGGAACGGCCTCGCGCAGGTCGAACGGGGTGCCCTCGACGGGTCGGAACTCCCCGGTCGGCACCCCCGACTCGTCCACCGGCAGGAAGGTGTCCGCGTCGACCTGGACGAGGTGGGCGTCGACGGTTCCCGACCCCTCCCCGGCGAGGTTCCAGTAGGCGTGGTTGGTGAGGTTCACGACCGTGGTGGCGTCGGTCGTGGCGCGCGACTCCACCGTGAGCCGGCCCTGGTGCAGGACGTAGGTGACGTGCACCGACAGGGCGCCGGGGAACCCGTTGTCGCCGTCGGGGCTGAGCAGGGAGAACCGCACCCCGCAGGCGTCCTCGACCCGGTGGGCGGTCCAGCGCAGTTCGGAGAACGGGTGCGGGCCGCCGTGGATGGCGTTGCCGCGGTCGGTGGGCGGGACGGTGAAGGTCTGCCCCTCCAGGGTGAACGTGCCGGCGGCGATGCGGTTGGCGTACCGGCCGATCGTCGCCCCGAACGAGCGGCCCTTCCCGGCGTAGGGCGCCAGGTCGGCGAAACCCAGGACCACGTCGGCGCGGTGGCCGTCCCGGTCGGGGGCCAGGACGGACTGGATGCGGGCCCCGTGCTCGACGAGGCCCACCTGCACGGTGCCGTCGTCGAGGACCCACCTGCCCACCGCGGTCCCGTCCTCGAGCTGACCCCAGGACTCCTCGACGTCCACCGATCCCACGGAGCGATCCACCTCGGTGACGCTACCGGTGGAAGGCCTCCCCGTCCCCGCGAAGGCGGGCCAGGTGGGCCGACACGGCGGCGGCGACCGCGCTGGTGACGACGGCCAGCCCGGCGACCAGCAGGATCCCGGCCGCCCAGTACCGCCAGTCCCAGCTGAGCCCGGCCACCTCGTGCACGGCCACGGCGGCGGCCAGGGCGAGGACCACGAGGCCACCGAGGACGGCGCCGAGGTCGGGGCCGTGCCTGACGGGTTCCGGGCGGGCGTTCTCGTTCACTGCTGCTCCAGGGTGGTCGAGTCGGCGGCGCCGACGCGGACCTCACCGGCCCACGTCGAGGCGTGCAGTTCGGCGGTCCCCTCCGGAACGGTCCAGTCCTCCACGTCCGTCCCGCGGACCTGCACCTGCTCGGCCAGGGCGGCGGCGCCGGGGCCGACGGCGAAGGTGCGGTGCAGGTTCCACCCGCCGGAGATCAGTTCCCCGTCCTCGGGCCGGCCCTGCGTGTGCTGCGGATCACCGATCACCACGACGTCGGCGTCGTCCTGCCAGCGCACCGTCCCGGTCAGCACGCTCACGTCGACCAGGACGGTCGCGTCCGCGGGCACCAGGACGTCCAGCCGGCCGGCGCCCATCGTGGCGGTGGCCGGTCCGGCGTCGAGGCGGGCGGGGTCGACGCGCAGCAACCCGACGGCCGCGCTCTGGGCGTCGTCCGTCGTCGGCCGCCAGGTCGTGTCGACCTGCCAGCTCCAGTCCGAGGCGGGCGGCAGCAGGGCACCGGCGACGGCCAGGAACGCCACCGGCCAGGCCATCCCGACGAGGGCGGTGCGGCGCGCGCGCAGCCCGGCGACCACGGCCCCGGCACCCATGACGGCCAGCGCGGCGCAGGCCGCGAGCACGAAGGAGGCCCCCGGCAGGTCGACGACCAGCCCGGCGGCCAGCACGGCTCCGGCGGACAGCAGCGCCAGCCCCAGGACGGCCGAGGTCCACAACGGCGACCCGGGGCGCCGGTGGGCCTTCGCGAGCTCCGCCTTCGCCGCGGCCTGCTCGGCGGCCAGCCGGGCCTTCTCGCGGGCGAGTTCGCGGGCCTGCTCACGGGCCGCGGCGCGACGTTCGGTGGGCGAACCGAAACCCGCCACGGGTTCGGCCGGGGGTTCGGGCGCGGGCGCGGGACGTTCCTTGACCAGCGACAACGGCTGGGTCGGCGGCGTGGTGACCTCGGGTCCAGCCGGCCGGGTGGCGCACTTCGGGAACGGGTAGTCGTGCAGGAGCCACCAGCCCAGCAGCGCCACCAGGGCGGTGACGAGGAAACCCCAGCCCGGACCGGACAGTCCGCCGGAGAACAGGCCGACCAGGGCGCGGGGCAGCACGAGGTCGGCGACGACGAGGGCACCGGCGAGCCAGGCCGCTCCCGAGACGTCGCCGCGCAGGACGGCCTCGGCCTCGAGGCGACCGCCGGCCTCCGGGCGGCCGTCGGGCAGCAGCAGCCAGCACAGGCCGTAGACGGCCAGGCCCAGCCCGCCGACGACGGTGAGCGCGGCCAGGACCCCGCGGACCAGCAGGGGATCCAGACCCAGCCGGGCCGCGATCCCGCCGCAGACGCCCGCGAACCACCGGTCCTGCGAGCGCACGACGCCCGCGGACCGGATGGTCGCGAAGAACTTCGCTCCCTGGTCACCGGTGGTGTTCACGGTCCCGACCCTCCCAGTCTCAGGTGGTGCGGTGTCAGAAGATCCAGCCCAGGCCCAGCAGGCCGTTGCCGACGATCAGGTCGAGCACGACGAGGCCGACGGCCAGCACCAGCGCACCGGAGACGTCACCGCGCTGGGCGGCCTGCGCCTCGATGCGGCCGGTGCCGTCCGGCAGCAGCGCCCAGGCCAGACCGTAGAGGCCGATCCCGATGCCGCCGAAGAGGCTGAGGACCACGAACCCGATCCGCACGGCCGTCGGGTCGATCCCGGTGCGCTGGGCGATGCCGCCGGCGACACCGGCGATCCAGCGGTCACGGCTGCGGACCAGTCCGGAGCGGCGGATGGCGCCGAAGAAGCGGTCGGCGGCGCTGGGCCTGGTCCCGTTCGTCGTCACGGTCTCGTCCATCGGGTTCTCCTGGTCGTAGGTGTTCCGGGAAGGGGTCTTGTCGAGGTTCAGGTGGTCGGTCGAAGTCATGTCCCGAGACTGGCCGCCGGGCACCCCCGGGCACATCAGGGGCTGACCCTGAGCCGACCCTGAACCTGCCCTTCGGGGGATCCCCCGGCCCCGGCCCGCGTGCCACGATCGGGCCGTGAGCACGCAGACTGCCGTCGGGCAGGACGAGGGGCAGGCGCCGGGAACGCGGCCACCCCTGGTCCGTGCCACCGAGCACCGCCGCGTCGCCGGCGTCGCCGCCGGGGTCGCCGCGCACACGGGGGTGCCGCTGTCGCGGGTGCGGACGGTGTTCGCCGCCGCGGCCTTCCTCGGCGGTTTCGGCGTCGTGCTCTACGCCGCGCTGTGGCTGCTGCTGCCCGACGGGCGGCAGCTCGCGCTGCCGCCCGAGCAGCGGGCGGACCCGTCCGGCTGGGTCGTGGCGCACCGCAACACGCTCGTCGGCCTGGCCGTGGTGGTGGGTTTCGGGCTGGTCCCGGCGATGAACCTCGTGGACGGCTCGGCCCGGTACGTCGTGCCGCTGCTGGTGGGCGGTGCCGGGGTCGTGCTGGCCTGGAGCCAGCTGGACGCCACCCGCCGCCGGCGGTTCGTCGAGGAGTCGGCCGACGGCCGGGGCGCCGTGCTGCGGGTCGTCGTGGGCGCCTCGCTCGTGGTCGCCGGTGCGGTGCTGTTCCTCGTCGTCGTCGGCGACGTCACCCAGTTCTGGCGCTCGGCGCTGGCCGGGGTCGTGACCCTCGGCGGGATCGGGCTGGTCCTGGCCCCCTGGGTCGTCCGGTTGTGGCAGGACCTGGGGGCCGAGCGCGCGGCGCTGGCCCGCGAGCAGCAGCGCGCGGAGTTCGCCGCGCACGTGCACGACTCGGTCCTGCAGACGCTGGCCCTCATCCAGAAGCGCTCGGCCGACGGCGCCGAGGTCGCCCGGCTGGCCCGCCGGCAGGAACGCGAACTGCGGCAGTGGCTCTACGGCGACCACGGTACGACGGCCGGGACGCTGGGAGCGGCGTTGCGGGCCGCGGCCACCGAGGTCGAGGACGTGTCGGGGGCGGTCGTCGAGGTCGTCCTCGTCGGTGACCTGGACTCCCGCGAACTCGACAGGTCCACGTCGGCGCTGGCGCAGGCGGCGCGGGAGGCACTGCTGAACGCCGGCCGGCACGCCGGTGGGACCGTGTCCCTGTACGCCGAACCCGTCGGCGAGGCTGTGGAGGTCTTCGTGCGCGACCGCGGTCCTGGTTTCGAGCTCGACGACATCCCGGGCGACCGGCTCGGGGTGCGCGAGTCGATCATCGGTCGGATGCAGCGGGCCGGTGGCTCGGCCACCGTCCGCCGCCCCGCCGACGGCGGCACCGAGGTCTCGCTGCGGCTGCCGGGCGGTACGTCGTGATCAGGGTCGTCGTGGTCGACGACCACCGGATGGTCCGCTCGGGGGTGAAGGCGGAACTGTCCAGCGCGGCCGACCTCGAGGTCGTCGGCGAGGCCGCGGACGTGGCCGGGGCCGTCGCGGCCGTGACCCGGTGGCGTCCCGACGTCGTCCTGCTCGACGTCCACCTGCCCACCGGGCCCGACGAGAACCCCGCACCGGGTGCCGGCTCCGGTGGCGCGCAGGTCCTCGCGCAGTGCGCCGAGCTGCTGACCGCCGACCCGCCGGTGCGTTTCCTGGCGCTGTCGGTCTCCGACGCCGCCGACGACGTCATCGCCGTGATCCGCCGCGGCGCACGGGGTTACGTGACCAAGACCATCAGCGGTGAGGAACTGGCCGCCGCGGTCCGCCGGGTCGCCGAGGGGGACGCGGTGTTCTCCCCGCGGCTGGCGGGTTTCGTCCTCGACGCCTTCGGCGCCGGCGCCGGGGAGGTCGCGGCCGCCGACGACGAGCTCGACCGGTTGTCGGCCCGTGAACGCGAGGTCATGCGGCTCATCGCCCGCGGCTACGCGTACAAGGAGGTCGCCAAGGAGTTGTTCATCTCGGTGAAGACGGTCGAGACACACGTCTCGTCGGTGCTGCGCAAGCTGCAGCTGTCGAACCGGAACGAGCTGACCCGGTGGGCGGCGGCGCGCCGGCTGCTGTGACGTCGGCGGGCGGCCGGGCGCCCCGGTTCGAGCGCGCTGTCACCGCGTGCGCGATGAACGCGCGCGAGGTCACCGCGCGCCCGCCAGTGTTCGAGCGCGACGTCACCGCGTGCGCGGTGAACGCGCGCGAGGTCACCGCGCGCCGCTCGCGGCGCGGCCGGCGTGCGGTGGAGCGGCCGGGACGGCTGAGCACTCGTTGACCGTGGGTGCGCCCGTCCCTACTCTCTGGACCGGTCCACCGCCCCGTTCCCGAGAGGACGCAGATGTCCCCCGTGCGCTTCGCGCTCATCGGCACCGGCCGCATCGGCCAGGTGCACGCCGCGTCCATCCACCGCAGCGAGGACGCCGTCCTGGCCGTCGCGGCCGACGCGGTCCTCGCGGGAGCGCAGCGGACGGTCGGGCAGCACGGCGGCAGGGCGACGGCGGACCCGTTCGAGGCCATCGCCGCCGACGACGTCGACGCCGTCGTCATCGCCTCCCCCACCCCCACGCACGTCGACCTGATCGCAGCGTGCCTGGACGCGGGGAAACCGGTGTTGTGCGAGAAGCCGATCGACCTGGACATCACCCGCGTCGACGCGATCCGCGAACGCGCGGCGAGGGGCAGGGTCGTCCTGGGGTTCAACCGCCGGTTCGACCCGCACTTCGCCGAACTGCGTCGCCGCGTGCAGGCCGGGGAGATCGGCCGCCTGGAGCACCTGGCCATCACCAGCCGCGATCCCGAACCACCGCCGGCGGAGTACGTCGCCGTCTCGGGCGGCATCTTCCGCGACATGGCGATCCACGACTTCGACACGGCCCGCTCCTTCGTGCCCGAGGTCGTGGCGGTCACCGCCGTCGGGTTGCGGCAGTTCGACGCCGGAATCGCCGGTCAGGACGACTTCGACGCCGCGGTGACGACGCTGGTCGGTGCCGGGGGCGAGTCGATCACGATCACGAACTCCCGGCACAGCGCCTACGGGTACGACCAGCGGCTGGAGGCGTTCGGCCCCGGCGGGGCGCTGGAGGTGGGCAACGTGACGCCGACGCTGGTGCGGGCCTCGTCGGCGGCGTCGAGTTCGACGGGTGAGCCGTACCGCCGGTTCTTCCTGGAGCGCTACCGCGAGGCCTACGAGCTCGAACTCGCCGCCTTCGTCGCCACGGTGCGTGGTGAGGACGCGGGCAGCCCGGGTTTCGAGGACGGCCGCGCCGCGCTGCTGCTCGCCGACGCCGCCGAGGTGTCGGCGCGCGAGGGGCGGACGGTCGCCGTCGACCTGTCCTGAGCTCCCCCACCCCGCGGAAACAACAGTCTCCGTCGCCACAGGCCTGCTGGGGCGACGGAGACTGTTGTTTCCGCGGGGTCCGGAAGCGGGCTACTCCTTGACGCCCGCCGGGGTGGTGGGGCCGGTGGGCTGGGCGGGGACGGCGCCGTGGGCGCTCCCCTCCTGGCCGGCGGCCTCGGCCTCACCCTCGCTCAGCGCCGTCGTGGAGGACAGCGGGATCTCGGGCAGGAAGAGGGCGATGACGGTGCCGACGAGGAACATCGGGACCATCCAGGCGAACATCGGGACCAGCGCGTCGGAGTAGGCGTCGACGACGAGGTCGGCGACCTGCGGCGGCAGCTGCTCCAGCGCCGCGGGGGTCAGGGAACTGGCGCCGCCGTGGCCGCCGGCGCTGACGTCGCCGCCGAGCGCACCGCCGAGGCGTTCGGTGAGGCGGCTGCTGAACAGGGTGCCCAGGACGGCGATGCCGACGGTGACGCCGAACTCGCGGAACAGGTTGTTGGCGGAGGTGGCGGTGCCGATCTCGCGCGGGTCGACCGCGTTCTGCACGGCCAGGACGATGATCTGCATGAACAGGCCGAGGCCGGCGCCGAGGACCGCGACGTACGCGCACAACTGCCACAGCGGGGTGTCCAGCGTGAGCGTGGACATGAGGAACATGCCGCCGGCGGCGACGACGGTGCCGACGACCGGCAGGAACTTGTAGCGGCCGGTCCTGGTGACCACGGCTCCGGAACCGATCGAGGTCACCAGCAGCGTGACGACCATCGGGATGAGCAGCAGGCCGGACTCGGTGGCGTCCACGCCGTAGGACATCTGCAGGTAGGTCGGCAGGTAGGCCAGCGCGCCCATCATGCCGGCGCCGACGACGAGGCCGAGCAGGGTCGTGACGACGAAGGTGCGGTTGCGGAACAACCGCATCGGCAGGATCGGCTCGGAGACTGCGCGCTCGACGAGCACGAACGCGGCGGCGGCGACGACGGTGCCGATCGTCAGGCCGACGATCGTGCCGGAGGTCCAGTCGTACTGCGAACCGCCCCAGCTGCTGACCAGGACCAGGCCGGTGATGGCGACGGCCAGCAGCACCATGCCGGGGTAGTCGATCCTGGCGGTGTTCCTGCGCTGGGGCAGCTTGATGGTGACGGCCGCGACGACGAGCGCGACGACGCCCAGCGGCAGGTTGATCCAGAACACCCAGCGCCAGTGCGCGGAGTCGGTGAGCCAGCCGCCGAGCAGCGGGCCGGCGACGGAGGAGACACCGAACACGGCACCGATGGGGGCCATGTACTTCGCGCGGTCCTTGGCGGGCACGACGTCGGCGATGATCGTCTGCGACATGATCATCAGGCCGGCGCCGCCGAGGCCCTGGATCCCGCGGGAGACGATGAGCCAGAGCATGTCCGGCGACATCCCGCACAGCGCGGAACCGGCGAGGAACAGCGCGATCGCCACGAGGAACAGGTTCTTGCGGCCGACGAGGTCGCCGAGCTTGCCGTAGACCGGCATCGCGATCGTCAGCGCGAGGGTGTACGCCGTGATCGTCCAGCTCATGTGCTCCAGGCCGTCGAGCTCACCGACGATCGTGGGCAGCGCGGTGCCGACGATCGTCTGGTCGAGGGAGGCCAGCAGCATGACGAGCATCAGGCTGGTGAAGATCCAGCCGATGCGGGGCCTGGCCTCGACGGCGTGCGCGGGTGTGCTCATGCGTTGCTCCGGTCCGTGGCGGTGGTGAGGGATCGCAGCGCGGCCCAGGCTGCGCGCGTGGAGGTCAGGGGGTCCGGTTGCAGTCCGGACAGCCAGCTCAGGCCGCTGACGCGGGCCAGGGACCCGGCGATCGCGGCGGCGGTGCGGGCGGTGAACTCGTCGACGTCGCCGCGGTCGGTGATGGCCTCGACCAGGACGTCCTCCATGGCCGCGATCCGCGTCAGCAGACCGGGCAGGAGCTCTGGCGACCCCTCGACCAGCCGCAGGACCTGCGAGGCCCGGTCGCGGTCGTGCGGTTCGGTGCTCGTCTGCGCCAGGAAGAGGTCCTCGAGGGCGTCGACGAGGGGTTCGTGCGAGGCGCGGAACTGCGCGAGGACGTCCGGACGCCACTCCATGGCGTTGTGGAACAGCGCCTCGTCCTTGGTGGCGAAGTAGTTGAAGAACGTCCGGCGGGAGATGCCCGCGCGGGCCGCGACGTCGTCGACCGTCACGGCGTCCCAGCCGACCTCCAGGGCGAGGTCGAGGGCCGCTTCGGCGACGAGCACGGTGGTCTCGGCGCGACGGCGTTCACGCAGGGAGGGCTCGGTCACCCCCTCAGGCTGCACTCAGTGCAGACTTTGCGTCAAGTGCAGTTGATGCCTCCGGGTGACTCCTCAGACACCGCCGCCTCCGGGGCGCATCCAGGAGTTCCGGCCCATCGAGCGCAGCGCGGCGTCCCCGCCGTCGACCTCCTCCTCGCGCCCGACGCGCAGGGTGTCGTCGTGCGGGCGGGACCGCCGGGGACGTTGCCGCACCAGGGCGGCCACCAGCAGGACGCCGACGAGGACGGCGACGAGGACGGCGAGGACGAGGAGGGTTTCCGCCACGAGAAGCAGCGTCACCCGGTCGACGGGTTCCCGCAACGGGTCCCGAACGCGCGACGGCCGGCCCCGCAGGACCGGCCGTGGCGTGCGGGGAACCTCAGTGCACGGGCGTGCGCGGCCCGGGGACCAGCGGCGGACGCCGCACCAGCAGCGACAGCGCCAGCGCGACGAGCGAGATGATCCCGCCCCACAGGAACGCGCTCCGGACCCCGTCGGCGGTCGCGTCCAGGGCCGACGCGCCCGCGGCCAGGCTGTCGGCGGACGTCGTCGCCAGGACGGTGACGAACAGCGCCGTCCCGGCCGCCCCGGCCAGCTGCTGCACCGTGCCGACGATCGCCGAACCGTGCGGGTACAGCTCGGCGCGCAGCGAGCCCAGCGAGGAGGTGAACAGCGGTGTGAACATGAACGCCAGGCCGGTGCTCAGCAGCGTGTGGACCAGGACGACCATGCCGGCCGGGGTGCCCGGGTGCAGCGTCGTCAGCAGCCACAGGGCCCCGCTCACGGCGACCGCGCCGGGCGTCACGAGCGGACGCGGGCCGTACGCGTCGAACAGCCGGCCGACGACGGGCGAGAGCACACCCATGACCGCGCCGCCGGGCAGCAGGAGCAGACCGGTCTCCAGCGAGCCGAGCTGCAGGACGGTCTGCAGGAAGATCGGCAGCACGATGAGCGTGCCGAACAGGCCCATGAAACTCGTCACCAGGACGATCGTGGAGACCGTGAACGAGCGGTTGGCGAACACCCGCAGGTCCATCAGCGGGCCGGTGCCGTCGATGAGCCGGAACTGGCGCCGGACGAACACGGCCAGCGCCAGGACGCCGACGGCCACCGGGATCCACGGCGCCACCGGGGCGTGCCCGCCGGCCGATTCGCCGATGCTCGACAGGCCGTAGATCAGCCCGCCGAACCCGACGGCGGACAGCAGCAGCGACACCACGTCCAGGTGGGCGTGCCGCGGGGTGGTGACGTTGCGGACCTTCCACACGCCCAGCCCCAGCGCCAGGAGGGCGATGGGCAGGACGATGAGGAACATCCACCGCCAGGACAGCGAGTTCAGGATGATCCCCGACACCGTCGGGCCGATCGCGGGGGCGACGGAGATGACCACGGAGATCATGCCCATCGTCTTGCCGCGACTGGCGGGCGGGACGAGCGTCAGGACCGTCGTCATGAGCAACGGCATCATGACCGCGGTGCCGCCGGCCTGCACGATGCGGCCGACGAGCAGCAGCTCGAAACCCGGGGCGGACGCGGCGATCGCGGTGCCGAGGCTGAACAGGCCCATCGCGACGGCGAAGATCCGCCGCAGCGGGAACCTCTCCACGATGAACCCGGTGGCCGGGATGACCACGGCCATGGTGAGCAGGAAACCGGTCGTGAGCCACTGACCCGTGGCGGCGGTGATCCCCAGGTCGGACATGAGCCGTGGCAGGGCCACACCCATGATCGTCTCGTTGAGGATGACGACGAAGGCGGAGACGAGCAGGATCCCGATGACGGTCGCCTCGCCAGGGGCGAGACGGTCCTTCGCGGGCTGGACGGGAGCGGTCGACCCGACGGGGTTCAAGGTCGCGTCCTCGTTCGTGGACATGGGTGGGGACTCCTCGCAGTGGTGACAGTCACGACCCTAGTGGCAGCCACTGCCAACTCGACAGTCGTTATCCTCATTCCCATGACCGCCCCGGGGACCGCAGCGCTCGACCCGCACGCCGTACCCGACCTCCGCGAGCGCCGGCGCCTGGCCACGCAGGCCGAGATCGAGCACGCCGCGCTCGAGCTGTTCGCCCAGCACGGCTCCGAGCGGACCACCGTCGACGACATCGCGGCCGCGGCCGGCGTCTCCCAGCGCACGTTCTTCCGCTACTTCGCGACCAAGGAGGACGCGGCGCTGGGCGCCAACCGCGCCTTCGACGCCGCCCTGGCCGAACGGGTCGAGGCGCGTGTGGGGGACGCCACCGCGCTGCGCGACCTCGAGGACGCCGTCGCCGACGTGCTGGGCGAGATGTCGGCCGAGTCCGGCTCGATCGGGCGGATGCTGCGCGTGCGCTGCCTGGTCATGGAGGACGCGGGGCTGCGCGGCGCCCTGCTGCGCCTGGACGCCGAGCAGTCGCGGGCGTTCTTCCGCCGCATCGCCAGCGCGACCGGGTCGGCCACGGTCGACCTGCGGACCCGGGTGATCTCCGAGGCCCTCGGGGCCGGTCTGCGGGCCGCGCTCGACGACTGGGCCGGGCGGCGTGACCGCGGCGAGGAGGCCGACCTCGTCGCGATCTACCGTCAGACGTGCGCGACGTTGCGCGACGTCACCGCGGGCTGAGTTCCCGCAGCCACCCCAGTCCCGGGCCGTGCAGCCGTTCGAGGGCGGCTGCGGTGCGTCCGGTGAACAGCAGCAGCAGGGCGGCCGCGTCGCCCGTGACGAGCTCCCCCTCCCCCGCGCTCCAGCCGCAGTCGGGCGCCTCGAACCGCGTCCCGCGCAGCCGGCGCTGGGCGTGGAAGGGCCAGCCCAGGCCCCAGAACCTCTCCAGCGCGACCACCGCCGCCTCGCGGGGGACCGTGCGGTCGATCCCCAGCGGCAGCGCGATGTCCTGACCGTGCACCACCAGGTCCGGCAGGATGTTCTCGTCCCGCACGAAGACCGGGCGTTCCCGTGAGCACGCCAGCGACCGGAGTTCGGCGGTGATCCGCCCGCTCGGCCGGGCGGCGTAGGCGACGACCACGTCGCACCCGGCGTCCCACAGCCGGCCCCGGTTGCGCAGCAGCGCGGCGGCCAGCGTTCCCACCGGCGGTTCGCGCGCGGGGGTCATGACCAGGTGCGCCGCCACGTCCTTCACCCGCCACCGGCTGCACAGCGAGGGGTGTTCCCACTGCCGGGCCGTCAACCCCTCGAGCAGGTCGGCCAGGCTCAGCCTCTCCCCGGTGACCATCCGCCACGTCGCGTCGTCCACCGTCATCACCTCGTCCTGAAGTAGTAAGGTGCTCTGACCAAAGTAGTACGACGTTCTGACGACCGCAAGGGGGGCCGGGATGCCGGACGAGGACGACCCGCTCACCACGGGCCTGCTGCTGTTCATCCCCTACCGGGCCATGGAGGCGCGGATCTTCGCCGCGCTGGCGGAGGCGGGTTTCGACGACTTCACCCCGGCGCAGGCGCGGGTCATGCAGCGCATCGGCCCGAACGGGACGCGCCTGACCGAACTCGCCGAAGCCGCCCAGGTGACCAAGCAGACCGCCGGTTTCCTCGTGGACCAGCTGGAGAGGACGGGCTACGTCCGGCGCACCCCGGACCCCACCGACGCCCGGGCCCGGCTGGTACGCATCGCCGAACGCGGTGCCGCCGCGCAAACCGTTGCCGCCCAGGCCCTCGCGGCCGTGGAGGCCGAGTGGCGCGAGCACCTGGGCCCGCGGGCGTGGGGTCAACTGCGGGAGGCGCTCACGAAGCTGCGGACGATCACCGACCCCTACCTCTGAGAGTTCCTCAGCCCAGCCCGCGCAGCGCAGCCGATCCCGGCGGGTAGTAGGACCGCATCCAGTTCGGGAACTCCTGCAGGATCCGGTCGTACAACTCCGCGTCGGACACGACGTCGATGTCGTCGAGGGCGAAGAACCCCGTGTTGTCGTGCTGCCGGCCGGTGAGCGTGTCCAGCTTCTCCAGGATCCCGTAGTTGCTGCGCCCGATGCCGATGAACTGCCAGAACACCGGTTCGCCCTCGACGGCGCGCAACGCCTTCTCGGTGCCCCTGTTGTCGGTGACACCGCCGTCGTGGAAGAACAGCACGAGCGTGGGGAGGTCGAGGGGTTCGCGCGCGACGTACCGGGCGACGTCCTCGATCACGGCCTTCTCGTTGTTCGCGCCGCCGGCACCGGAGTACCGCTTGGCGGCGTACTCGGCGAGCCACTGCGGCAGCGTGCCGATCGTGATGTCCTCCAGGCGTTCGGCCCGCGACCCCATGACCCAGGCCTGCATCTCGGCGCCGTCGTCGACCTGGGCGGCGACCGGGGCGACCCGTTCGACGGCGCGGGCGAACACGCCCTTGCGGTACAGCGAACTGGTGCTGCCGGAGACGTCGAGCACCACGACCACCCGGCAGCGCAGGCCGGTCATCCCGTGCTTGGTGAGGGTCAGCGCGACCTGCTGCTTGCGCAGGTTCAGCTTCTGGCGCATGTCGACGGGGAGCCTGTCCTCGCCCTTGGTGAACGAGACCGCCGGCGCCGGCGGAGCGGAGCCGGGGTCGTCGACGACGACGCCGAAGTCGCTCGCGAGGCCGGCCAGGCCGTTGTCGTACCCCTGCCCCACCGCCCGCACCTTCCAGGCGCCGGCCCGCTGGTAGATCTCGGCCAGGACGACCACGGTCTCGGCCCCCAGCCGCGACGGGACGAACTCCAGGGAGCCGCCGTCGTGCTCGGCGGCGAACCGGACGGTCGTGCCCGCGAACGTCGACCCCTCGGCCTCGGGGCTGGCCACCACGACGACCCGGTCGGCCCCGGCCCGCAACGCGCCCAGGTCGACCGCGAGCGCGCGGCCGTCCAGCCGGACACCGGGGGCGGAGGGCTGGTTGAAGAACACCATGTCCGCGTCGCCGCCGACCTTGCCGTCGGGGTTCACCACGAGGGCGGTGACGTCGACCGGGCCCTCGACACGGATCCGGACGGACCGTCCGGACAGGGGTGCGTTGCCGCCTTCGGGGAGCGTGGTCACCCGATCAGTCCTACCCGATCGAGGGGGTGACCGGCAGCACCTGGCGGGGGCGGGGCGGGGCTGAGAGGGTCGGGTCATGTCCACGTGGTTCATCACCGGTTGCTCGACGGGTCTGGGGCGTTCGCTCGCGCAGGCCGTCCTCGAACGCGGTCACAACGCCGTCGTCACCGCCCGCGACGCCGCGCGGGTCGAGGACCTGGCGCAGGCGCACCCCGACTCCGCCCTGGCGCTGTCCCTCGACGTCACCTCCCCCGCGCAGGTCACCGAGGCGGTGCGTCGGGCCGAGGAGCGCTTCGGCGGCATCGACGTCGTCGTCAACAACGCCGGGTACGGGTACCGCGCGGCCGTGGAGGAGGCCGACGACGCCGACGTGGAGAAGCTGTTCGCGACCCACGTCTTCGGCGCGACGTCGGTCCTGAAGGCCGTGCTGCCCGGCATGCGGGCCCGGCGCAGCGGTTCGGTGCTGAACGTGTCCTCGATCGGCGCGCACGTGTGCCCGCCCGGTTCGGGGTACTACGCGGCGGCCAAGGCGGCGCTGGAGGCGCTGTCCCGCTCGCTGCGCCAGGAGCTGGCGCCGCTGGGGATCTCGGTGACGATCGTGGCGCCGGGCGGGTTCCGCACCGACTTCGCGGGCCGGTCCCTGACGCAGTCGGCCGAGCCGATCGCCGACTACGCGCAGACGGCCGGCAAGCGCCGCATCGAGAACGACACCGTGCACGGCACGCAGCCGGGCGACCCGGCCAAGGCGGCCGCGGCGATGATCGCGATCGCCGAGGCGGAGAACCCGCCGTCGTCGATCTTCCTGGGCAGCGACGCGCTGAGCGCCATCGACTCGGTGCTGGAGCAGCGGGTGGCCGAGGTGAACGTCTGGCGCGAGCTGAGCACGAGCACCGACTTCGCGTAGCCGGGGTGCGGGGCGCCGGACGTCGTGCCAGAGTGCGGCAACCGAAGCGCCGCAACCGATCGAGGAGCAGCTTTGCCGACGCAGGACCGGGGTGGACCCGGTGACCGGGACGACCGGGAAGACCGGGACCGTGCCTGGCGCCGGACCGCGCTCCTCCTGGAACGTCGCGCCGCGCTGATCCGCCGTCGCGCCCGGGGTGTGCAGCCGCGGCGGATGCCGTTGTCCGCGCGGCTGCGCACCCGACGGGTGACCGAGGAGCCGGACACGCAGGTCTGAGGCGGGGTCTGCGGTCGCGTCCCCCCGTGCCGGGTGGTTGCCTGACGGCATGACACGCATCGGCACCTCGGAACTCGACGTCCGTCCGCTCAGCCTCGGCGGCAACGTCTTCGGCTGGACCGCCGACGAGGCGGAGTCGCACCGCGTCCTGGACGCGTTCGTCGACGGCGGCGGCGACTTCGTCGACACCGCGGACGTGTACTCGGCGTGGTCGGACGGCGGGGCGGGCATCTCCGAGACGTACATCGGCACCTGGCTGGCCCGCAGCGGCAAGCGGGACCGGATCGTCCTGGCGACCAAGGTCGCCAGCAAGGAGGACCGCAAGGGCCTGGGCGCCGACACGATCCGCAAGGCCGTCGACGAGTCCCTGCAGCGGCTGCAGACCGACCGCATCGACCTGTACTGGTCGCACCAGGACGACCGGAACACCCCGCTGGAGGAGACCCTGGGGGCGTACGACGAGCTGGTCCGGGCGGGCAAGGTCCGCGCGATCGGGGCGTCGAACCACACCGGCGCCCGGTTGCAGGAGGCGCTGGAGGTGTCCCGGCGGGAGGGCTTCACCGCCTACGTCGCCCTGCAGAACAACTACAGCCTCGTCGAGCGCGAGGAGTACGAGCGCGACGCCGCACCGGTCGTGGCGGCCAACGGCCTGGCGTCGATCCCCTACTACGCGCTGGCCTCGGGGTTCCTCACCGGCAAGTACCGGCCCGGGCAGCTGGCGCAGTCCCAGCGGCAGGCCAACGCCGCGAAGTACCTCGAGCAGCCGCGCGGCCCGAAGGTGCTGGAGGCGCTGGACGCGGCGGCGGCCCACCACGGCGTCGAGGTCGCCAGCGTCGCGCTGGCGTGGCTGCGGCAGCAGGAGACGGTCGTGGCGCCCATCGCCAGCGCCCGCACGGTCGAGCAGCTGCCCGCGCTGCTGGCCTCCATGGACCTGGAGCTGAGCGCGGACGAGCTGACCGCGCTGGACCACGCCTCGCGCTGATCCCGCGGGGACCTGACGGATCACAGGAACCTCACGTTCCCTGCACCGCGTGCGGTGCGCGCGGACACCGCGCGTGCCGCACAGTGGGAGGGTGAGCGCGGCAGCCCCCTCCCAGCACGTCACAGCCCCGCGGTCCCGGCCGGGCCGGCGGACCTGGTCCCTCGCGGCGCTGAACGGCGCGTTCTGGCAGCTCCTGGCCCTGGCCGTCCTCTACTACGTGTGCGTCCGCACGGCGACGGGTCAGGCCCACGAGGATCGGTTGCACGCCGACGCGGTCGCCACCCGGGGCTCGGCCACGGGCTGGCTGGGCCGGGCGTTCGAGCTGGTGGAGCGGCTGGAACCGCTCCACCTCGTCCTGGGCATCGCCGTGGTCGGCGTGGCCGGGTTGCTGTTCGGCCGACCGTGGCGGGCCGTGCGGGGGGTGGTGGTCTCGGCCGGCACCCTGGGGCTCACCGAGCTGCTCAAGCTCGTCCTGCTCGAACGTCCCGACCTCGTCGACGGCGGCTACGCCTCGAACAGCCTGCCCAGCGGGCACACCGCCGCGGTCCTGGGACTGGCGCTGGGGGCGCTGGTCGTCGCGCCGCGCTGGCTGCGGTTCCCCGTGGCCCTGGCCGGTGCCGCGGCGGCCGGGGCGATGGGCGCCTTCGTCATCGCCGACGGCTGGCACCGGGTCAGCGACGTGCTGGCCTCCGCGCTCGTCGGCTCGATCGTCTTCTGCCTGGTGCAGGTGCTGCCGAGCCGGGACGTGCGGCTGCGGGGCCGGCTGACGACGCTGGCCGTCGTCGTGCCGATCGCCTGCGCCGCAGCGCTGGTCGTCGTCTACGCGGGTTCGGCGCCGCTGACCACGTCGTACGTCGTCGCGGGCGCGGCGGTGGCGCTGACGGTCCTGCTGGCCGCCCGGGCCCTCCCGCGGGAGGTGCGCCGCCGGGCCTGAGGGCAGGATGGGCGCATGTCCGACTCCACCTCCGGCTCCGCCGCCCCCGAGGACCCCACCCCGCCCGACGCGCCGCGAGAGACCGCGGACGGCCCGGACCCCCGGGTCGTCGTGGTGACCCCGCAGGGCATGGGCATCGCCGAACCGCTCGAGGAGGGTGAGCCCGGTCCCGCGGACCTGGTGTCCCAGCCGGCCAAGGTCATGCGCATCGGCAGCATGATCAAGCAGCTGCTCGAGGAGGTCCGGTCGGCTCCGCTGGACGAGGCCGGCCGCAGCCGGCTCGCCGAGGTCCACGAACGGTCGCTGTCCGAGCTCGAGGACGGGCTCTCGCCCGACCTCGTGGAGGAGCTGCGCCGCATCGCCCTGCCGTTCGCCGAGGGCCAGACCCCCTCCGAGAGCGAGCTGCGCATCGCCCAGGCCCAGCTCGTGGGCTGGCTCGAAGGCCTGTTCCACGGCATCCAGACCGCCCTGGTGGCCCAGCAGATGGCCGCGCAGGCGCAGCTGCAGGAGATGCGCCGGGCGCTGCCGGGGGTCGCCGGGCCGCCGCAGCAGCAGGGTCGTCCCCGCAGCGGGGACGGGATGCCCCGGGTGCACACCCCCGGCACCGGGCAGTACCTCTGAAGCTCGCGTTCTGGCGCCGGGCGCCGGACCCCCTCGGCGAGGGGGTCTGGCAGCGCGCCCACCACTCGGTGGACCGGGCGGTGCGCCGCGTCGAACAGGTCGTCGACGGCACCCCGCCCGGCCCGGCCCGCGAGGCCCTCGAGCAGTTCCTGCCGCGCGTCGACCTCGTCGCGCGAGCCGTGCGCGCGCAGTGCCTGCGGGCCCAGGAGGTCGCCCCCTCCGAGACGATGCTCGTGCCGCGGGGACCGGACGGGCAGCACCCCGAGGTCCACCGGCGGATGACGCGGACGGCGACGGCGTGCGCGCAGGTCGCCGAGGCCGCCGCGATGGTGCGGGTCTCGGGGACGGCCGACCCCGAGCTGCTGGCCGCGGTCGAGCGGGCCGTGGAGAAGGCCGAGGACCTCGCCGACCTGCCGCCGGTCGCGGACCGTTGACGCATCGGGCCGGACGGGGCGGACCGTTGTGACGATGGGCCGGACCTACCGGCCCGATGCGTCAACGGTCCGAAACCGCGTCCCGAAACCCCCTCCCCGGGGGTTGTGTCGGAGGGCGCTGTCACGGTGTGCTCAGTCCGGTTCACAGCCGGGTGATCGGATCGACCGTCAGGGGGATGTCTCGTGCACATCGACAACGCTCGCGAACTCAAGGCCCGGCTGCTCGCCGGGGTGGTGCAGGCTTCCTCGCTCGAACGTCCCACCGGGGTGGCCAGCGTCGGGATCAGCGTCCTGGGGCACGGTGGGGACGGGCCCCGCTACGGCCTGGCCGTGCGCTACTCCGGCACCCGCGGTGAGGTGCTGGCCGACAGCGCCCGTGCACTGGCCGACGGCACCGCCGGCGACGAGGTGGACATCCGCGAGATCGGTCTCGTGCAGGCGCTGACCGCACCCGCCGAACCCGGCACGTGGTCGGCGGAGTCCATGCAGCGCAGGGTGCGTCCGCTGCACCCCGGCCTGTCGATCGCGCAGCGGGACGTCACCGCCGGAACCCTCGGCGGGTTCGTCACGGTCGAGGGGTCGGACGGGTTGTTCGTGCTGTCCAACAACCACGTCCTGGCCAACTCCGACCAGGCCGCGCTCGACGACCCGGTGCTGCAGCCGGGCCCGTACGACGGCGGTTCGGCCGCCGACCGCGTCGGCCGGCTGGCCCGCGCGGTGGCGCTGGAGGCCGGCGGCGGCAACGCCGTCGACGCCGCGATCGCGTTGCTGGAGGACGTGGCCGACGCCTCGGGCGTGGACCTGGACTACCCCGGTGGCCGGCTGACGGGCTGGGCCGAACCCGACGACGAGGTCGCCGTGGAGAAGGTCGGCCGCACCACGGGCTGGACCAGGGGTCGCATCAGCGCCATCGAACTGGACGACGTCGCCGTGCAGTACCCGGTGGGCGTGGTGAGCTTCGACGGCCAGTTCGAGGTCACCGGCGAGGTCGGGGCCTTCTCGGCCGGCGGCGACTCGGGGTCCCTGGTGTTCCGCCCCGACACCCGCCAGGCCGTCGGGCTGCTGTTCGCGGGCAGCGAGCGCGGCGGCGCGAACGGCGCGGGGCTGACGTTCTGCAACCCGATCGGCCTTGTGCTCGAGCGCCTCGGTGCGACACTGGTGGTCTGAACGACGTCCGGCGGCGGGCCGCTGCGGCGTAGTCGACCGAGGGGGCACCTTGAGCGACCGGGATGCCGCGCGCGCCGCGAAGTCGCACGTCCAGGACCTCGTCGGCGCTGATCCACGCGTCAACGGGGTCGGGCTGACGCACGTCGGGGCCGAGTGGGCCGTCAAGGTCAACGTCGTCGACGGACCGGACGGGCTGGACCTGCCCGACTCCGTCGACGGCGTCCGCGTCGTGGTGCGGGCCATCGGCCGGATCAGCGCGAGCTGAGCAACCTCTCCAGCACCTGGGCGACGCCGTCGTCCCCGCACGCCGGCGCGAGGGCGTCGGCCGCGGTCCGCGCGTCGGGGTGACCGTCGGCCATCGCGTAGGAGCGGCCGGCCCAGCGCAGCATCTCCAGGTCGTTGGGCATGTCCCCGAACGCGACGACCCCCTCGGCGCCGATCCCGCGGTCGGCGGCGACCTCGGCGAGCGTGGAGGCCTTGCTGATCCCGGCGGCCATGATCTCGATGAGGGAGTCGGCGGCGTTGGAGTGCGTCACGTTCACCACGCCCTCCAGCGCGCCGTCGGCCACCTCGAGCATCGCGTCGCTGTCGACGCCGGGGCACTTGGCCAGGACCTTGACCACCGGCGGGGAGTCCAGCAGCAGCTCCTCGAACGGGGCGACGCGCTGTTCCAGACCGGTGTCGAAGCGCGTGGCGTAGGCCTCCTCGCGGCGGAACCCGACGACGGCCTCCAGCGCGAACCCGATGCCCGGCAGCAACGGCCGCAGCCGGGCCTCCACCTCGCGGATCACGTCGACCGCGATGGCGTGCTGGCGCACCACCTCGTCGGAGTCCAGGTCGTAGACGACCGCCCCGTTGGCGCAGACGACCTGCCCCCGCAGTCCCGCCTCGCTGGCCAGCGGGGTCACCCAGCGCGGCGGGCGGCCGGTCACCGGGACGACCGGGATGCCCGCGCGGTCACAGGCCGCGAAGGCGGCCAGCGTGCGGGCGGACAGGCCGCGGTCGCGCGGGATGACCGTCCCGTCCAGGTCGGTGGCCACCAGGCGCCAGGCGCGGGCGAAGTCCCGTTCGGCCTCCTGCGCCTCCAGCTCGTGGTCGAGGGTTCCGGCGGGGGTTTCGGGGTTCACCCGCCCATCCTCCCATCCCGGCTCGTTCCTGCGAACGGATCGCGGAGGGACCGGCGGCACCAGCGCACGCCCGGCGCGACGGGTTGCGCCGCAACGGTTCGGCTGCACCGGTCGGCCGGCTGCGCGACGTCGCGGGTTCCGCGCAGGCGGGACCCTCAGGCGGCCGGCAGGCCGGCGTCGACGAGGTCCTCCAGGACGAGCGCGAGGCCGTCGTCGTCGACCGTCGCGGTGACGGCGTCGGCGACGGCCTGCACCTCGGCGGGGGCGTTGCCCATGGCGACCCCCCGGCCGGCCCAGCGCAGCATCTCGACGTCGTTGCGTCCGTCGCCGACGGCCACGGTGGAGGTCGCGGCCACGTCCAGGCGCATCCGGACGTCCTCCAGCGCGCTGGCCTTCGTCACCCCGTCGGGGGCCAGGTCCAGCCAGGCCGTCCAGCCGACGGAGTACGCCACACCGTGCAGGCCGACCTGCTCGACGAGCCGGGAGAACTCGGCGGAGGTGTGCTCGGGGCTGCGGACGACCACGCGCATGACGGGTTCGTCGAACAGCTCGGCGAACGGCACGACGTCCATCTCCCCCGTCAGCTCGCCGTCGGGGAAGGGGGCGGTGAGCTTGAAACCCTTCCCCAGGACCTCGACGGCGAACAGCCCGGTGGGCAGGTGCTCGCGCAGCGCCTCGGCCACCCCGGAGGGGTCGAAGGTGTGCAGGGAGACCACGCGGTACCCCTCGGGTTCGTCCGGGTCGAGCTCGACCGTGACGGCCCCGTTGGAGCAGACCGCGAACCCCGAGCGCAGGCCCAGGCGCTGCAGGATCGGCAGCGTCCCGTGCAGCGAGCGCCCCGTCGCGATGACGACGTGGGCCCCCTCGGCCACCACCCGGTGCACCGCCTCGCGGACACGGTCGGACATCGATTCGTCCAGGTCGACGACGGTCCCGTCGACGTCGAGCGCCACCAGCACGCCCTGCAGGCCACCACTCACGTCCCGCAGCCTACGGCCCGAGCCTGCACTGAGCAGTCCCGACCGGCCGCTCAGCCGACCGGGGTGAGGACCTCCAGGCCCAGGAAGGGCTGCAGGGCAGCCGGAACCCGGACCGAGCCGTCGGCCTGCTGGTGGTTCTCCAGGATGGCCACGATCCAGCGGGTCGTCGCGAGGGTGCCGTTCAGCGTCGCGACCGGACGGGTGCCCGACCCCTCTTCGAGGCGCTCGCGCACCCCGAGCCGGCGGGCCTGGAACGTCGTGCAGTTCGAGGTCGAGCTCAGTTCGCGGTAGGCGCTCTGCGAGGGGATCCACGCCTCGCAGTCGAACTTGCGCGCCGCCGACGTCCCCAGGTCGCCGGCCGCGGTGTCGATGACCCGGTAGGGGACCTCGATCGCGCCCAGCATCTCCTGCTCGAAACCCAGCAACCGCTGGTGCTCGGCCGAGGCGTCCTCGGCGCGGCAGTACGAGAACATCTCCACCTTGTGGAACTGGTGGACCCGGATGATGCCGCGGGTGTCCTTGCCGTAGGAGCCGGCCTCGCGGCGGTAGCAGGCCGACCAGCCGGCGTACCGCTTCGGACCCGCCGACAGGTCGACGATCTCGTCGGCGTGGTACCCCGCCAGGGCGACCTCGGAGGTCCCGGTGAGGTAGAGGTCGTCCTCCTGGAGGTGGTACACCTCGGCGGCGTGCGCGCCGAGGAAACCGGTGCCCGCCATCACCTCCGGCTTCACCAGCGTCGGGGTGATCATCGGGGTGAAACCGGCCGCGACGGCCTTGGACACGGCCAGGTTCAGCAACGCCAGCTCCAGGCGCGCGCCGACCCCGGTGAGGAAGTAGAACCGCGAACCCGACACCTTGACGCCGCGTTCGACGTCGATGGCGCCGAGCAGTTCGCCCAGTTCCAGGTGGTCGCGCCAGGCGTCCAGGCCCTCGGGCAGCTGCGGTGGCGTGCCGAACTCCTGCAGGACGACGTAGTCGTCCTCGCCGCCGGACGGGACGCCGTCCTCGACGACGTTGGGGATCGAGCGGATGGCGGCCTCGAACTCCTGCCCGATCCGGTTCGACTCGGCCTCGGCGGCCTTGACCTGCTCGGCCAGTTCCTTGACGCCGGCCAGCAGCGCCTGCTTCTGCTCGCCCTTGGCGGCCGCGACCTCCTTGCCGCGGGACTTCTGCTCGGCGCGCAGCCGCTCGAACTCGGCGATCGCGGTGCGCCGCCGCACGTCGAGGTCCAGGACCCGGTCGACGAGGCCCTCGTCCTCGCCACGGGCCCGCTGGCTGGCGCGGACGACGTCCGGCTCGTCCCTCAGCTGTCGCAGGTCGATCACGCCACGACACTAACGGGTCGCCGGTCGCCGGCTCGCCCCAGTTCCCCGGCGGGTAGCGTGACCGGATGACGCTGGCGGACCTGTTCGGCACCGGCGCCCTGGCCGTCCTGCTCGCCGTCGCGCTGGTCGTGACGTTCTCGCTGCTGGCCCGCGAGCGCCGGGCGACCGCCCGGCTGCGCGCCCAGCAGGTGCCGCCGACGAGCCCGCACGAGGATCCCGCCACGGCCCCGGAACGGCGGCGCCGGGCGGCGATCGTGGTGAACCCGACGAAGTTCCTCACCCTGGACGAGCACGCGCTGCGCCGCCGCCAGGCGTACGTGGCGGCGGTGTTCCGCTCGCACGGCTGGGGCGACCCGCTGTGGCTGCAGACGACTCCCACCGAGCACGGCACCACCCAGGCCCGCCAGGCCGCCGCGCAGGGCGTCGACGTGGTGCTGGCCGCGGGCGGTGACGGGACGGTGCGGGCCGTCGCGCAGGGGCTGGCCGGGACGGGAACGCCGATGGCGCTGCTGCCGGCCGGGACGGGGAACCTGCTGGCCCGCAACCTGGACGTGCCGTTCACCGACCTGGCCGCGGCGCTGGACCTGGTGTTCTCCGAGTCCGACCACGCCGTGGACGTGGGCTGGCTGGAGGTCGACCGGACCGGGCGGGACGCCGAGCCGGAGCGGCACGCGTTCCTGGTGATGGCGGGGCTGGGCTTCGACGCGGCGATGATGGCCGGGGTGGAGGACCGGCTCAAGCAGCGGCTGGGTTACGGCGCCTACGTCGTCTCGGGCGCGCGGGCGCTGTGGGGGCCGCAGGCCAAGGTGCGGATCTCCGTCGACGGGCAGGCGCCGACGTCGGCGCGCACCCGGGCCGTCATCGTCGGCAACTGCGGCAAGCTGACCAGGCAGCTGGTGCTCATGCCGGACGCCGAGATCGACGACGGGTTCCTGGACGCCGTCGTGCTCTCCCCGCGCGGCGGGATCGGCTGGGGCGAGGTGGCGTGGGCGATCGCCACCCGCGACCGGCGCGGGCAGCGCCGGGTCGAGCACCTGCGTGGCAAGCGGTTCGAGGTCACCTGCGAGGAGGCCCAGGAGGTGGAGCTGGACGGCGACCCGATCGGCGCCGCCCACCGGGTCACGCTCTCGGTGGACCCGGGGGCGCTGCTCGTGCGCTGTCCCCCGCTGCACCGCTCGCGCTGAGGCCCCGCGCCCGGCCCGGGCGCGATCAGGCGGGCAGCGCGCTGAGCGTCGCCCGCCGGCCGTCGTCGACGACCGTGCGGTCGCGTCCCTCGCCCTTGGCGCGGTACAGCGCCTTGTCCGCCCGGGCCAGCGCGGCCGGCGGGACCTCCGAGCCGTTCCACTGCGCGACGCCGATCGAGCAGGTCTGGTGGTCGGGGACGCCGGCGTGCACGCCGCGCAGCCGGAGCGCGGCCTGCTCGGCGTCCGCGCCCAGCAGCAGGACGGTGAACTCCTCACCGCCCCAGCGGGCGATGAACGCCCCCGGCAGGGCGGCGCGCCAGGCCGCGGCCGCGGCGACGAGCAGGGCGTCGCCGCCGTCGTGGCCGCGGGTGTCGTTGAACTCCTTGAAGTGGTCCAGGTCGACGATGGCGACCTGGACGGGTGCGCCGGTGGCGCGAGCCGCGACGAAGGTGCGGGCCACCTCGGCGTCCCAGGCGCGGCGGTTGGGCAACCCGGTGAGCGGGTCGGTGTCGGCGAGACGCTCGACGACGGCGGCCTGGGTGCGCACCACCCGCAGCAGGTCCCCCACCCGGGCCAGCAGCAACGCCAGGACGAGGACCGATCCGGTGGCCAGCAGCAGCAGGGGCAGCCGCTCGGGGCCCTCGCCGGCGATCGCGACCTCGGCCACGACGGCCGCGGAGGGCAGGACGGCGGCGAGGGCCAGGACGGGCAGCCGCAGCTGGGCGTCGTCGGCGCGCTCGCCCGCCGGGCGCAGGCCCAGGCGGGAGGCCGAGGGGGCCAGTGTCGCGGCCGCGACGAGGGCGTAGCGCGCCATCCACAGGTAGTTGATCCAGGCCGGCGCGGAGTAGGTGCCGAGGTAGGTGACGACGGTGTAGCTGACGTCGGCCGCGACCGTGGCCAGCAGACCGGCGCTGAGCAGCCAGAACGCGGGCGGGCGCGTGCCGCCGCCGGCCGAGCGGGCCAGCAGGTGGATGATCGCCAGGTCCACGACCGGGTAGGCGATCGAGACCAGCCGGGCGAGGACGGGGCCGTCACCGTTCGCCGCGGGCAGCACGGAGAAGACGAAGAGCAGCACGGTGACGCTCGCGGTGACGACGGCGGTCTCCAGGACCAGGCCCCGGCTGCGGCCGCCGGCCGGGCCGGGCACGAGCCGCACGATGGCGACGAAGAGCACGAGGTCGCCGACGAGGTAGACGGCGTCGGCGGGTGTGGGGAACGTCGACAGGCCCAGGTGGGACAGCCGCAAGAACAGCACCTGCACGACGGCGAACAGCGCGTGCGCGAGGACCCACGGCAGCCAGCGCGAGAACGGGCGCCGGCGCAGGCCCGCGAGGACCAGGACGGCGCAGCACAGCACCGAGCCGATCACCAGGCCCAGGTCGATCGCGAACCGGCTGTCGAAGGACAGGTAGACCGGCGCGAACAGGACCAGCGCCGCGACGAGCAGCAGGTCCGGACGACGCCACGGCGGTGCGCTCACCTCGTCACCCCCACCGGATCCGGTGGGACGGGACGAGCTGCGGTCGGCGTCGGTGGCGCGGGGCGGTGCGCCGCGGGCGCGCCGACGTCCGGGACGGCCGCGGCGACGGCGGCTCCGGTCGGCGCGGCGCTCTCGGTCACGGGAGCACCATCGGCCGCCTCGGACGGCTCCTCGAGAGCACGACCGGGATCGGGTGGGCCCGCCACTCCAACGGACGTGTCCACCGCCCCCTTCGGAGGGGCGGACCGGCGTCCCGGACGCGCTGGCCCCGGTCAGGAGGCGGAGCCGTTGCGCAGCCGGTCGAGCCACCCCTGGGCGGCGGTGAAGTCGGTCTCGGTGGGCCCGTGGCCGGTGATCGTGCGCCCGCCGTCCGAGCGCGGGTAGCTGCCGAGGAACCGGACCTGCTCGCACACGCGGTGCAGCCCCATGAGCGCCTCCCCGACCCGGGCGTCGGCCACGTGGCCGTCGCAGTCGATGGAGAAGCAGTACCGGCCCAGGGCGTCGCCGGCGGGGCGGGACTCGATGCGGGTCAGGTTGATCCCGCGGGTGACGAACTGCTCGAGGGCTTCGACGAGGGCACCGGGCCGCTCCTCGCGCAGGAAGACCACGAGCGAGGTCTTGTCGTTGCCGGTGGGTGCGGGCATCGCCTCCAGGCCGGGCCGGGACAGCAGGACGAACCGCGTCTGGGCGCCCTCGCGGTCCTCGATGCGCTCGGCCAGGACGTCCAGGCCGAAGCGGCGGGCGGCGAAGGGCGCGCAGATGGCCCCCTCGAAGCCGGCCGGCTCACCGCCGTCGAGCTCGGCCGCCAGCGACTGCGCCGAGGCGGCCGTCGACGTGGCGGGGACGTAGAGCGCCTCGGGCAGGTGGGTGTGCAGCCAGTGCCGGACCTGCGCGTAGGCGTGCGAGTGGGTGCTGACGCGCGTGACGTCCTCGAGCCGCACGCCCGGCTTGACCGCCAGCACGAACGAGACGGGGATGACGACCTCGGCGACGACCACGAGCGGGTCACCGGTGGCCAGACCGTCCAGCGTGGCGGGCACGCCGCCTTCGACGGAGTTCTCGATCGGCACGCACCCGACGTCGGCCGCTCCGGTGCGCACGGCCTCGATCGTGGCGTCGACGCTGGACATCGCGACGGCGGGGGCCTGCCGGTCGTCGGAACCGATGACGGTCCGCAACGCCGCCTCGGAGAAGGTCCCGACGGGGCCGAAGAACGCGTAGCGCAGCACGGTCGAGCACAGTAGCCCGGCCGGTGGCGAAGATCGCGCCGGCCGGGTCCGGTCAGCCGGCGCGGCGCAGCTTGCGCTTCTCGGTGCGCTCGCTCCAGATCGCCTCCCGCTGGTCCTCGGTCAGGCCTCCCCAGACCCCGTAGTTCTCCCGGTGCGTCAGCACGTGCTGCCGGCACTGGCGCAGCACGGGGCACTCGGCGCAGATCGCCAGGGCCGCGGCGTCGCGGTGCTGACGGGCTGCGCCCCGTTCGAGCTCGGGGTGGAAGAAGAGTTCCGGGTCGGCCTCGCGGCAGGCACCCAGCAGCTGCCACTCCCACGCCTCGACGGTGGGCCGCAGGCCTCGGCTCGTCTCGCTCACGGATCCCCCTCGGTGTGTGGTCGCGTGTCAGGACCAATCCCCTGAGGAGAAGGAACCTAAACGCTATGCGACCGTTCAGTCACTAGCCGTGATCTCGACTGGGTGTGTTGACCCACCAGTACCCACATCACGGGCAGCGACGCACACGCCCACCACAAGTCCCCGTTCTGCACGATCCGGGCCAGCACCGTGGGCACGCTGCGCTCGGCGAGCAGGTTCGCCCCCCACCACGGCCACGCGATCCACAGCAGCAGCAGTCCCACGACCCCGGCCACGACCCGTCGGCGCACCCGGCCGTCGCCGACGACCGCGCCGAGCACGACCACACCCCACAACAGGTGGTGCAGCCAGGAGACCGGGGAGACCAGGACCGCGACCATGCCGCACGCAGCGACCTCCCCGACCAGCGACCCGCGCCGGTGCAGGGCCCGGGCCAGCGCGAAGCCGGCGACGGCCGCCACCAGCGCCAGCAGCCCCCACACCAGCGTCGTCGTCCCCTCGGACAGGTACAGCCGCAGGACGAACCCGCGCAGCGACTGGTTCGACGACCCCGCGTTGGGCCCCAGCCGGTCGGAGTTCAGCAGGGCCGACGTCCAGAACTCCAGCGACGCCTCGGGCGCCACCACGAACGTCGCCACCGTCACCCCCGCCGCGGCCGCGACCGCGTTGCGCAGCTCGCGCCACTGCCGGGTGATCGCGAAGTGGACGAGGAAGACCCCCGGCGTCAGCTTGATCGCCACCGCCACCCCGACGAGGGCGCCCCGGGGCCAGCGGACCGTGAACCGGCCGATCCGCACGCCGTCCGCGCCGCGCACCAGGTCCAGCAGGCACAGCGTCACCAGGACCGCGTTGACCTGACCGAAGCGGATGTTCTCCCCCACCGGCGAGATCCACACGCACGCCGCCGCGACGAGCCCCTGCACCAGCCCCGCGCCCGTGCCGGCGCGCTCGAGCAGCGGCCGGAACGCCAGGCCCACGACCACCCACAGCAGGAACAGCTGGAACGCCGTCCACACCCAGCCCGCCACCGACCACGGCAGCAGCGCCAGCGGGATCGACAGCACCGCCGAGAACGTGGGGTAGGTGAACGGCAGCAGCTGCGGCACCTCGGTCGCGAACGAGTAGACCGGCCGCCCGATGAGCAGCGAGCGCCCCGCCTCCCGGTACACCTCCAGGTCGACCTGCCACTGGTCGTCGGGGTAGGCCACGAGGTAGCGGTGCACGATCGGCGCCACCGCCACGAGCAGCACCAGCACACCCAGCCACCGCCACACCCCGGCCGGAACGCGGGCGGTCCTCTCCGTCAGCACCCCCCGATCCTCCCCCAGCGCCACACAGGTCCCGACCACCCGCGCCCCTAGCCTGAGGGCGTGCCCCACCCGACCGCGCCCGCCCTGCCCGCGGAGAGCAGGCTCTCCGCCCCCCGCAAGCACCTCCCCCGGGCGGTGAGCGCGCTCTGCGCCCTCCTCGGGGTGCTGGTCGTGCTCGTGGGTGCCGGGGCCGGGCCCGCGCAGGCGGCGAGCGAGCGGGCACCCCTGGTGGTCGTCGGGTTCTCCGGGGTCCGCTGGAGCGACGTGTCCCCCGAGGCGACCCCCGCCCTGGCCTCCATGACCTCCGGCGCCATCGGCACCGTCGCCGTCCGCAGCGTCTTCACGGCCGCCTGCCCGGCCGACGGGTGGCTGGGCCTGTCCGCGGGCCGTCGCGCCACCGCCTTCGACGGGACGTCGGCGCAGCACGTCAACGCCCCGTGCGCGCCGGTCGCCGAACCCGTCGACGGCGTGCAACCGGACTTCGCCGAGTACCAGCGCATCGCCGACGGCGACACCTTCAGCGCCGTCCCCGGAACCCTCGGCCAGGCCCTCGCCGACGCCGGGACGAGCACCCTCGCCGTCGGCCCGGGCGCCGCGGTGGCGCTCGCCGACACCGCCGGCACCGTCCCCGCCTACGCGTCCGCGGACGACCCGGTCGCCGTCGGCGGCTACGTCCAGGACGCCCTGGAGACGGGCAGGCAGGTGGTCGTCGTCGACGCCGGCACCGTCCGCGACCCCGAGGACCTGCCGTCGGCGGAGACCCCGCCGACGGCCTCGCGCGCCGAGCAGGTCGCCGCCGTGGACGCCGTGCTCGCGCAGGTCCAGCGCGCGATCGCCGACTCCACCGGCACGCAGGACACCACCCTGCTGGCCGTCTCCCTGGCCGACGCCGGCAAGACCGCCCACCTGCAGTTCGGCGCCGCGACCGGCCCGCAGCCGGGGTCGGGCAGCTACGACGGGTTCCTGGGGTCGCGCTCGACGCGGCAGACCGCGATCGTCCAGACCACCGACCTCACCCCCACGGTCCTGGCCCTGGCCCTGGGCAGCGACCACGGCACGCCCGGCCTGGTCGGGGCTCCGGTGACGTCCACCGACCCCGGGGCCGACGCCGCCTCCCGCGAGGAGAAGGTCCGCGACCTCGACGCCGCCGCCCAGGCCGTCCAGCCGCTCGTCGGCCCGTTCTTCACCGTCTGGGGTTCGGCCCAGATCGTCCTGTACGCCGTGGCGACGCTGGCGCTGCGCAAGGCCTGGGGCGGGCCGGCGGGCCGCCGGCGCGTGCTGGCCTGGCTGCGCGGCATCGCCGTCGTCTTCGGCGCCGTGTGCGCCTCGACCTTCCTGGCCAACACCCTCCCGTGGTGGCGCCACGGCGAGACCACCGGCAGCCACCTGCTCGCCGTCAGCGGAGCCGTCGCCCTGTACGTCGCGGTCATCACCGCGCTCGCGCTGCTGGGTCCGTGGCGCCGGACCGCCCTGGGCCCGCTGGGGTTCGTCGGCTTCGTGACGGCCGCGGTGCTGGCCGTCGACACCGCCACCGGCTCGCGGCTCATCACCTCCAGCCTCAACGGCCTGCAGCCCGTCGTGGCCGGCCGGTTCTACGGGCTGGGCAACCAGCAGTTCGCGCTCTTCGCCACGGGCTCGCTGCTGTTCACGATCGCCGTCGCCGACCGGCTGGTCCGCACCGGGCGCCGCCGGGTGGCCGTCGCCGTCGTGGCCGCCCTCGGCCTGCTGACGACGTTCGTCGACGGGGTGCTGGGCAGCGACTTCGGCGGCCCGCCCGCGATCCTGCCCGCGTTCGGGTTCCTGGCCCTCGTCGTCGCCGGCGTCCGGATCACCACCCGGCGCGTCGTGCTCATCCTCGGCGCCACGGTGCTGGCCCTGGCGGCGATCTCCGTCGCGGACTGGCTGCGGCCCGTCGACGACCAGACGCACCTGGGCCGGTTCGTGCAGACCCTGCTGGACGGCGGCGCCTGGCAGGTCGTGGAGCGCAAGGCCGCCCAGAACCTGCGGATCCTCTACAGCAACTGGATGCTCTCGCTGGTCCTGGCGCTCGCGGCCGCCTTCACCGCCTTCGTCCTGGCGCGGCCGAAGGTGCTGGGCGTGTCGGTCCTGCAGCGCGCCTACGACCGCCACCCGGTCCTGAAGCCGGGGCTGGCGTGCCTGGTCGTGCTGCTCGGCATCGGCTTCGCCGTCAACGACTCCGGCGCCGCGGTTCCCGCGGTCGGGGCGATGCTGGCGGTGCCGCTGCTCATCGCGTGCTGCACGCGGGTGCTGGCGGACGAGCCGGTCGGGTCGGCCGCGCCCGAGGTGTCCCGGGCATCCTGAACCGGCGGGTCGTGCCAGCGCTGCAGCCGTCCGGCGACACGCCGGACCCCGGGGTCCACGAACGGCGTGCCGGGTGATGGGTGCCGCGCTGGCACGACCCCCTCAGGAACCCGCGACCGGCAACCACACCCGCATCGTCGACGGCCCGCGGTTCGCCCACGCGTAGTAGGGCGTGAACTCCAACGTCACCGGAACGGCCTGACCGTCGCACGCATCCGCGGTCGGCCAGGAAGCCGACGGTTCCGGCCGGACGCGCGCAGCCATCCGCACCGACCCGCCGACGGCAGGCTCCCCGAGGACCTCGACGAGGTCCAGGTCGACGTCCGGCTGGTCCACGGACTCCACGCACAGCAGCAGCGGCCCCTGCTCCACCGCGACGCACCCGCGCACCGCGTCGACCCGCGGGTCCGCCCGCACCAGCCGCGGCGAGCAGTCGAGGTGCAGTTCCACCTCGTCGCCCACGGCCCACTCACGGGTCAGGTCGGCGCGGCCGGGGTCGGCACTCGTCTCGACGGCACCGGTGATCGACGTCGAACCGCTCCAGCCCGGAACACGCAACGACAGCGTCCACGGCCCGGCGACGGTCTCGCGGACGCGAACCCGCACGGAACCGTTCGCGGGGTACTCGGTGTCGACCTCGACGGCGATCCGCCCGGTCGACAGTTCCGCGGACAACGTCGACGGCGCGTAGAGGTGGATCTGCAAACCGGTCTCGTCCGACGTGGCCAGGTATCCGCCCAGGCTGGAGAGCGTACGGGCGGCGTTCGTCGGACAGCACGACGTCGTGAACCACGAGGCGCGGCGGCCATCGGTGCGCCGCAGGCTCGGGACCCCGGGTTCGGGGTCGACGCCGGGGGTCCGGCGGTGCAGCGTGTTGACGTAGAAGAACTCGCGCCCGTCCTCGCTGGGGCAGGCGGCGACGACGTTGTGCAGGGTGCGCTCGATGACGTCGGCGTAGCGCTCTTCACCGGTGGCCAGCAGCAGCCGCCACGCCACCATGATCGAGGCGATGCCGGCGCAGGTCTCGGCGTAGGCGCGGTCGGCGGGAAGTTCGAAGTCCGCGCCGAACGCCTCGCCGTGGTGGTAGGAGCCCATCCCGCCGTGCAGGTAGGTCCGGCGCTCCAGTGTCCGGTCGTACTGGCGCTTCGCGGCCGTCAGCAACTCCTCGTCACCGGTCTCGACGGCGACGTCGACGACACCGGCGGTCAGGTAGAGCGCGCGCACCGAGTGCCCGACGAGGACGTCGGCCTCGCGCACCGGGACGTTGTCCTGGTAGTAGTCGCGGCCGCCGTACATGGTGTCGCCGAGACTGCGCCGGCCGCGGCGCTCGACGAACGACCGGGCCTGCTCCAGGTACTTCTCCTCACCGGTGAGCCGGAACATCTCCACCAGCGCCGTCTCGATCTCCGGGTGGCCGCAGATCCCCTCGCGCGCCCCGTCGGCGAACTCGGCGCAGACGTGGTCGGCGACGGCACCGGCGATCTTCGCCATCCCGTCGTCGACACCCGTGCGCAGCATCGCGACGGCGGCCTGCAGCAGGTGCCCCGCGCAGTAGAGCTCGTGGCCCCACTCCAGGTCGCTGTAGCGGGCCGGACCGCCGTCGTAGCCGTAGAAGGTGTTGAGGTACCCGTCGTCGGCCTGGGCAGCGGCGAGCAGCGTGGTGAGTTCGGTCAGCCGTTCCCGCAGTTCCGGGGAGGACGTCCGGGCCTGCTCCCAGGCCATGCCCTCCATCAGCTTGTAGATCTCGGAGTCGGTGAACAGCCGCCCCACCCGTTCGGTGGCCAGGGTTCCCTCGATGGCGGCGCGGACGTTGCCGATCCAGCCGACCTTCTCGAGGGATTCGTCGCAGTGCGGGATGACGGCGTCGCGGTTCAGCTGCTGCATGTGCGCCCAGAAGCCACCGGTGACGGCGGCCTGGTCGAGGGCGAGGGGCTGCAGCCGCCCGCGCCGCGGGTGGACGGGGACGGCACGCGAAGTGGGCATGGCGGTGCTCCAGGAAGGTGTGGGAGGCGGTTCAGCCGCGGACGGCGCCGGCGGTGATGCCGCGGACGTAGTAGCGCTGCAGCAGGAGGAAGAGGATGAGGCAGGGGACGGCGGTGACGACGATCCCTGCCTGCAGGGCGCCGAGGTCGATGGCACCGAGCTCGCCGGACCGCAGGCTGACCAGTGCGACCGGCAAGGTGAACTTCGATCCTTCGGACAGGAAGATCAGCGGGGCGATGAACTCGTTCCAGGAGGCGAGGAAGGCGAACAGGCCGACGGTGATCATCGCGGGACCGACGGCCCGCAGCAGGATGCGCACCAGCGCCCCGAACGACGAGCAACCGTCCAGCATCGCCGCCTCCTCCAGCTCCTTGGGGAGGGCCTCGAAGGCGTTGCGCATCATGAACAGCGAGAACGGCAGCTGGAACATGACCATGACGAGGGCCACCCCCACGAGGGAGTTCTGCAGTCCGACGGTCCGCAGGATCTCGTACAGCGGGATGAGGATCGTCGGGTGCGGGATCATGAGGATCGCCAGCGTCCCGAGGAACAGCAGGTTCTTGCCCGGGAAGGAGAACCGGGCGAACGCGTACCCGCCCAGCACCGTCACGACCAGGACGCCGACGACGGTGAGCACCGAGATGACGATGCTGTTCCAGGCGTAGACGCTCAGCCCCTCGCCGTAGTCGACGAGGCGCCGGTAGTTGTCCACGCCGTACCCGCCCCGACCACCCGTGGCGCGGGAGCCGTGGACGGAACTGAACAGCGACCACACCAGCGGGCTGATGAACAGGACGGCGAGGACGGAGGTCGTGCCGTAGTAGGCGACGGAACGCGTCCGGGCACCGGTGCCGGTACGCGCGGCGGTCAGGACTGCCATCAGTCGTCGCCCTTCTTCACGAGCAGGAACTGCAGGACGTTGAGCAGGACGAGGACCACCAGCAGCACCAGGGCCAACGCGGCGGCCGACCCGAGGTCGAAGAGCGTGAACGCCTCGCGGAACATCGCCATGACCATCGTCACGGTGCTGTTGCTCGGCCCACCCGCGGTCAGGACGTAGAACGGTTCGAACGCCAGCAGGGAACCCGTCACGCTGAGGATCAGCATGAGCGCGATCGTCGGCCGCAGCAGCGGCAACGTGACCGACCGGAGCGTCTGCCACCAGTTCGCGCCGTCCATGCGGGCCGCTTCGTACACGTCCGGTGAGATCGCCTGCAGGCCGGTGAGCAGGATGAGCATGTTGAACCCGGCGAACCGCCAGGTGACCATGACCACGGTGGAGACGAAGGCGTTGTCCGGCTGTCCCAGGAAGTCGACGTCACCGGAGGCCAGGCCCAGGGCCCGCAACACGTCGTCGACGGGCCCGAACTCGTTGTTGTACAAAGCGTAGAACAGCAGAGACGCCGAGGCCAGCCCGACGACCGCGGGCAGGAAGAACGCCGTCCGGAAGAATCCGACGAGAGGCCGCGACTGCTGGACCAGCAACGCCAGTCCCAGCGCGGTGACGAAGTACAGGACGGTCACGACGACCGTGTACTTCACCGTGAACCAGATCGAGGACAGGAACAGGTCGTTCTCCGCGATCGCGGCGTAGTTCTCGGGAGCGTTGAACGACCGTTCGCCGATGAGCGGCCAGTCGTTGAGCGACATCCACACCGACAGCACCAGCGGCAGCGCGAACAGCAGGACGACGACGAGGGCCGTGGGCAGCGCGTAGGCCAGCCCGACGAGCGAGCGCCTGCGCCGCAGGCGGGCCGACGGGTCGGCTCCACCCGCGCGGGCTCGGACGGCCCGCGCAGGAGTTCCGGGGATGACGGCCATCAGGGCGCCAGCGACTCGGTGACGGCGTCCTGGCCGGCGGCCAGCGACTGTGCGGCGGGTGCGTCGCCGAACAGCGCGTCACGGGCGACGGCGAGCCACGGCCCCTGCGGGTCGTTGAAGGTCTGGCCGAACTTCACCGAGTTCGGCGTCTGCCCGTCGGCGACGAGTTCGTTGAGCTTCTGCACGCGCTGGTCCTCGGCGGAGAACTCGTTGGCGGCCAGATCGGTGCGGACGGTCAGCTGGTGGGCCTTGGCGTACACCTGGACCTGCGCCTCGTCACCCACGGACCACTCCAGGAAGTCCCAGGCGGCATCGGCCTGCTCGCACGAGGAGGAGATGCCGATGACGTCGCCGCCGACGAACGTGCTCACGCCGCCGTCGACGCCGGGAATCCCCTGGACGCCGATCTTCAGCTGGTCGGTCTCGTCGACGGTCTCCAGGACGGAGTTGCTGGCGAGCATGTAGCCGACGTTCCCTCCGGCGAACACCTCGTTGCGGGTGGCGCCGGTCTCGTTGCGGGCGCTGTCCGGCACGACCCCGGCCTTGTACAGGTCGTTGAACACCTGGAACGCAGCCGCGGTCTTCGGATCGTCGAGGGTGGCGGACTCGCCGTCCTCGGACAGGACCTGTCCGCCCGAGGCCCACACCGTCGGGAAGTGGGTGAAGGCGATGCTGCCGCCGTTGTTGCCGGTGAAGTAGAGGCCGGTCACGTCCGGGCCGAGCGCGGCGACCTTCGTGGCGTTCTCCGCCAGTTGCTCCAGGCTCGTGATCGGCACAGCGGGGTCGATGCCGGCGCGCTGGAGCAGCACGTCGTTCTGGAACACCGCGGACATGCCGATGGTGTGCGGCAGGACGTACTTCGCGCCGTCCACCGTGCCCTGCTGCATGTGGGCGGGAGCCAGGTCACCGGCGAAGGGCAGCGCGTCGACCCGGTCGGTGAGGTCCTGGAAGAGGTTCTTGGAGATGAAGTCCGGCGCGTAGACCACGTCGGAGGCCAGCAGGCACGGCAGGTCCTGCGAGCCCGCGGCCACCCCCACCTTCTGCAGGTAGTTGTCGGTGGGCACCACGGTGAGCTGGACCTGGGTGTCGTGCGAGGCGTTGTAGGCGTCGACGAGGGCCTGGCTCTGGCTGGAGGTGGCGGCGCGCGCCCACATGGTGACGCTGTCCCCACCTTCGGCGGCGGTGTCCTCGCTGCCTCCGCCGCAGGCGGTCAGGGCGAGGGTGCCCGTGAGGGCGACGGCCACGAGGGTGCGACGGGTCGATCGGAGCATCGGACGTCCTTCCGGACTGGGGTGCGTCCTCGCACCACCGGCGGTCTGAACCCCTGACGGCCACGGGGCCGGCCAGGGTCGACGGCCGGCCCGCATCTCCGCGGGGCTGCGACCGTCATCACCACCCCACGTGCTGCAGGCAGTGCTCAGAGCCTGTCGCAGCCCCGGAACTTCGTCAAGTTCTTCCGGTATTTCCGGTCTTTTTACGGCGCAAAGGTCGTCGACTCCCGCAGCACCAAGCGGCACGGAAGCCGCCGGAGGCCTCGCTCCGACGTGCCGTTGATGGCCCGGACGAGGTGGCGCGCGGCCTCGGCGCCGAGCTGCTCCAACTGCATGTCCACGCTGGACAGCGGGGGGCGCGTCTCCGCCGCGACGATGTCCCAGTTGTCGAAGCCGACGACCGAGACGTCCTCGGGCACCCGCCGCCCCTGCTCGCGCAGCGTGTCCAGCACGCCGGCGGCGATGCGGTCGCTGCCGCAGAAGACCGCGTCGACGTCGGGGCGCCCGGTCAGCACCATGGCCGCCGCCTGCCGGCCCCACCGCTGCGACCAGTCCCCACCGTGCAGGACGTCGCCGTGCACGTCCAGACCCGCCTCGGTCAGTGCTCGGCGCATGCCGGCCTCGCGCTCCAGCGCGGCCGCCCGGCCGTGCGGGCCGGTCACGTGCGCTATCCGCCGCCGTCCCAGCGCGACGAGGTGCCGGGTGGCCTCGTAGGCCGCAGTCTCGTTGTCCGCCACCAGCGACAGGTCTTCAGGGGAGGTCGAGGGGGCGTAGGCGTAGACGACCGGAACGGGCAGACCCTCGGCCAGCGGGGTCCGCGGCTCGGGATGCTCGCCGACCACGACGATGCCGTCGACGCGGCGCTCGAGGAGGATCCGCAGGTAGTGCGCCTCGCGGATGGCGTCGCCGCGCGCGTCGCACAGCAGCACGGCCACCCGCCCGGCACCGAGGGCGTTCTCGGCCCCGAGCAGGACGGGCATGCTGACCCGCCCGACCGTGTCGCTGGTGAGGATGCCCACCGTCAGGGCCGTCGGGTCGGACCGACGCGGCTGGCGGTTGGAGCGGAAACCGAGCTCGGTCGCCACCTGGCGCACCCGTTCGCGGGTCTGGGCCGCGACGTCGCTGCGCTCGTTGAGCGCGCGCGACACCGTCGCCACCGAGACGCCGGCCTCCCGGGCCACGTCCTGGATGGTGGTCCGTTTCGCCGTGGGTTCCGTCACCTGATCCGCCAACTGTGCCTCCTCGGGTCCGAAGGCAGTCTGCCAGTCTCCGGAAATTTCCGGACGACCTCGCCCGATCCTCGTCGCACGGGCGGCGACCCGACGTGGAGGACGTCGCGAGCAACGGCACCCACCACCACGAGCCGGACGGGTGCTCCGTCGAGCGCCGCGATCACCGGTGCGACGGCAGCGCCGAGGACTCCTTCAGCGAGCTGGAGGTCAAGGACCTTCCACGATCCGCGCCTGCCGGTCGCCCAGCCACCGCACGAACGTCCAAGGACATTGAACGTCCAGCAGTGCTGGACACCTCCCCGCAGCGCACCCGGAGGCTGCTCGCAGCTTCACGCGGTCGATCGGGCTCGACACCGGGGTACAGTTGTTGCGAATCGTTCCCATCGTCAGGAAGCCGTCGCATGCTGTCGCGCCGTTCGTCCCTCGCCCTCGCCACCGCCCTGGCCGCCACCCTCGCGCTGGGCGCCTGCGGTGACGACGGCAGCGCCTCGGCGGAGGCGCCCGAGGGCCTGAGCGTGGTGGCGTCGACGAACGTCTACGGCTCCATCGCCTCGTCCATCGCCGGCGACGCCGCGACGGTCACCTCGATCATCGACGACCCCAGCGCCGACCCGCACAGCTACGAGGCCAGCACCCGCACCCAGCTGGAGCTCTCCCGCGCCACCGTCGTCATCGAGAACGGCGGGGGCTACGACGACTTCGTCGACACCATGCTGAACGCCGCGGACTCGCAGGCCACGGTCCTGAACGCCGTCGAGATCTCCGGCAGGACGGCGGAGGCGGGCGAGGAGCTCAACGAGCACGTCTGGTACGACGTCGAGACCGTCCGCAAGGTCGCCCAGGCCCTCGAGGACGAGCTGGCGAAGGCCTCCCCCGACGACGCCGGCACCTTCGAGGCCAACCTGGAGACCTTCGAAGCCGGCCTGGACACCCTCGAGCAGAAGATCCAGACCGCCGCCGCCACCGTCCAGGGCCGGCCCGTCGCGATCACCGAGCCCGTCCCCGGCTACCTGCTCGAGGCCCTCGGCGCCACGGACGCCACACCCGAGGCGTTCTCCGAGGCCATCGAGGAGGAGACCGACGTCCCGGCCGACGTCCTGCAGGAGACACTGGCCCTGTTCACGCAGCACCAGGTCCAGGCCCTCGTCCACAACGAGCAGACCACCGGCCCGCAGACCGAGCAGGTCCTGGCGGCTGCGCGGGACAACGGCATCGCGGTGGTGCCGGTGACCGAGACGCTCCCCGAGGGCAAGGACTGGACGACGTGGATGACCGAGAACGTCGACGCGATCACGGCGGCGCTGTCCCAGTGAGCACCCCGGCCCTGCGGTTGGCGGGCGCGTCGCTGGCCTACGGCGCCCGCCGGCTGTGGTCCGGCCTCGACCTCGACGTCGCCCCCGGCGAGTTCATCGCCGTCCTGGGCGCGAACGGCGCGGGCAAGTCGAGCCTGCTGAAGGTCGTCCTGGGTCAGCAGCCGCTGGAGCGCGGCACCGTCGAGGTCGGTGGCCGTCCCGTCCAGCGCGGTGACCGCCGCATCGGTTACGTGCCGCAGCAGAAGGGTCTGGACCGCGACACCCCGCTGCGGGCGCGCGACTTCGTCCGCCTCGGCCTCGACGGTCACCGCTGGGGACCGCTGCTGCCGTCGCGCAGGGCCAAGGCCTCCGTCGACCGGGTGCTCGCCGCCGTCGGGGCCACCGACTACGCCGACGCCCCCGTCGGGCGGCTGTCCGGCGGCGAGCAGCAGCGGCTGCGCGTCGCGCAGAGCATCGTCGGCGACCCGGAACTGCTGCTGGCCGACGAGCCGCTGCTGTCCCTGGACCTGAACCACTCCGGCGCCGTCAGCGCCCTGTTCCACGAGAGCCGGGTGCGCACCGGCGCGGCCGTCCTGTTCGTCACCCACGACGTCAACCCGGTCCTGCCCTACGCCGACCGGGTGCTCTACCTGGCGAACGGGCGGTTCCGCATCGGCACCCCCGAGGCCGTCATGAACTCCGCGACGCTGTCGGACCTGTACGGCTCCCCCGTGGAGGTCCTGCGCTCCAACGGACGGCTGCTGGTCGCCGGCGGCGCCGCGCCCAGCGATCACCCGCACTCCCACGAACACGAGGAAGCATCGTGACGAACATCGCGTGGGAGGAGATCATCGACTTCTCCGACTACGGCGCCCTCCTCGACCTGGTCCACAACTCCCTGTACGCCGGGGCGCTGCTGGGCCTGATCGGCGGCCTCGTCGGCGTCTTCATCGTCGCCCGCGACCTGCCGTTCGCGGTGCACGGCATCGCCGAGCTGAGTTTCGCCGGGGCCGCGTTCGCGCTGCTGATCGGTGTGAACGTCGTCGTCGGGTCGCTGTTCGGCTCGGTGCTGGCGGCCGTGCTGTTCGGCGTCCTGGGCAGCCGGGCGCGCGAGCACAACTCCGCGATCGGCGTGCTCATGCCCTTCGGCCTGGGCCTGGGCGTGCTGTTCCTGGCGTTGTACGAAGGCCGCGCGGCCAACAAGTTCGGCCTGCTGACGGGTCAGATCGTCGCGGTCGACAACCCGCAGCTGGTGTCCCTCGCGGTGCTGGCCGCGATCGTGCTGGTGGCGCTGCTGGTGATGTGGCGGCCGCTGCTGTTCGCCAGCCTCGACCCCGACGTCGCCGCGGCCCGCGGGGTTCCGGTGCGGGCGCTGTCGCCGCTGTTCATGCTCGTGCTCGGCCTGGCGGTCGCGATGAGCGTGCAGGTCGTGGGCGCCCTGCTGGTCCTGGCGCTGCTGGTGACCCCCGCCGCGGCGGCGACCCGGGTGAGCCACTCCCCCTTCGTCGTGCCGCTGCTGTCGGTGGCCTTCGCGCTGACGGCGATGGTCGGCGGGATGCTGCTGGCGCTGGGCTCGTCGGTGCCGATCAGCCCCTACGTGACGACGGTCTCGTTCACGATCTACCTGGTGTGCCGGCTGGTCGCACGGTGGCGCCGTCCCCCGGCCCGGCCGGAGGCACCGCGCCCGGTCGTGGCGGAGGTCGCCTGAGCGGCGGCCCTCAGCCCGGGTCGACGACCCGCACCCGCTGCGCCACGGCCTCCACCGCGTGCGCGCTCCCGGTGCCGTAGCCCTGCCGGGTGACGTTGAGCGCACCGGCGGCCGCCGCCGTGCGGACGGCCCGCACGACGTCGTCGCCGCTCGCCAGGGCGGCGGCGACGGCTCCGCTCATGGCGTCCCCGGCACCGCGGAACTGCACCGCGGTGAACTGCGGGGCCTGCAGCTCGTGCACCTCCCCGGCCTCGGTCCGCAGCAGCGGCGGGTGCGCGGCGCGCGTCACCAGGACGTGGTGAGCGCCCTGCGCCTGCAGCTCCCCGGCGCGGGCCAGCAGTTCGCCGGCGTCGGCGGCGTCGGCCTCCTCCCCGGGCAGTTCGTCGTGCGAGACCTTCAGGACGTCGACCCCGCCTTCGAGCGCCGCGGCGAGCTCGTCACCCGACAGGTCCGCGACGACGAGGACCCCTTGGGCGCGGGCGTCGGCGGCCAGCCGGGTGAACGTCGCCGCCGGCAGCACGTCACCGTGCTCGGAACCGGTGAGGACGAGCACCGCCGAGTCCAGGCAGGCCGAGATCGTCGTGGTGAACAGGTCGTCGAGTTCGTGGCGGGTCAGGGTGGACGTCGACGCGGCGACCCGGTGCCCCTCCTCGGCGTCGGCGCTGTCCGCGTGGTCCCGGTGGTCCAGCACCACCGTCGCCGTCGTCCCCGCCGTCGCCACCGGCAGCGGCCGCACCCCCTCGGCCGACAGCAGCGCGACCAGGGCCGTGCCCGACTCGCCGCCGACGGGCAGGCAGAGGGACACGTCGGCGTGCAGCCGGGCCGCCATCCGCGCCACCCAGGTGCCCTGCCCGCCCGGGTGCAGGTGGATCTCCGGCTGGTCCGCGGTGGTCGGTTCCACCAGCACGCGCAGCACGGGCGAGGGGGCGAAGACGGTGACGCGGCCGGTGCGGTCCTCCATCCTCCGATGCTCGCCGAGGAGGAGGGCCACCGCCTGCCGACTGGGCCACCCGGGCGTTCGCGGCACCGGGTTCCTCAAGCGGCCGGTGCCCGCCGCCGAGAACCGGACGTGAGCACTGAGGGGCGTCCCGCTGCGGTGTGGACGTGGCTGCTGTCGGCCGCGGCCGTTCTGCTGTGCGTGCTGAGTGCGCTCGTCCCCGGCTGGCGCTCGCCCGCCGTGACGGTCGCCTCGGTGGTCTCGGTCCTGCTCGTGGTGGCCGGCTCGTTGTGGCACCGGCCGCGCGGGCCGGCCTGGCCGCTGGTGGGGCTGATGCTCGCGCTGTGGGCCACGGCCGGGGTGCTGGTGCAGGCCCGCGGTGTCCTGGACGACGTGACCACCCCCCTGGTGTGGGCGGGTCAGGCCGTCGCCGTGGTCGTCGTCCTGCACGTGGGCCGCAGCGGCCGCCAGCAGGCGGAGAGGACCCGCGCCAGCCGGCTCGACCTCGTCGTGGTGGTGACGGTCCTGGGGCTGGTCGCCGCCCAGCTGCTGGCCACGCTGGCCTCCGGCCGGGCAGCCGCGACCGCCATCGTGGTCGCCACGGTCGACGTCGCCCTGCTCGGCGTCCTGCTGCGCTTCACGCTGACCCGGCGCGGGCTGCGGGCGAGTTCCTGGCTGCTGCTCGTCGGCGCCCTGCTCACCATCTGCTACGACCTGACGTCGGCCCTGCACGGTCGCCGGCTGGCGCTGCCGGGGGAACCCGCCCAGAGCCTCGGCGCACTGGCGGTGCTGGTCATCGGCCTGGCGGCGGTGCACCCCTCCATGACGGCCGCCTTCACGGCCGAGACGTTCGCCCGGCGCCGACGCCCCTCCGGCGCGCTGCTGGGCATGCTCCCGCTGGTCCTCGTCCCCGCCGGCACGTGGTGGGTCGCCGGGGCCGGCGGAGCCGCCGGGCTGCCCGGCTGGACGGTCCCGGTGGCCGGCGCGGTGGTCGCGGGCCTGTGCCTGCTGCGCGCCAGCGCGGCCCTGCGCTCCAGCGAGCACCTGGCCGAGCACGACCCCCTGACCGACCTGGCCAACCGCCGCGGCCTGGCCCGCGCCCACGAGGACCGCGACCCCGACCAGGCGTGCGCCCTGCTGCTCGTGGACCTCGACGAGTTCAAGCAGGTCAACGACACCCACGGCCACGACGCCGGTGACGCGTTGCTCCTGGCCGTGCGCGACCGGCTCCTCGGGGCCACCGGCACGTCCGGCGTGGTCGCGCGGCTCGGTGGTGACGAGTTCGTCGTGCTCACGTCGGCGGCCGGCGCCGACGCCGTCGCCCAGCGGCTGCTGCGGTCGCTGGAGGCGCCCGTCGTCGTCGACCACCTGGTCCTGCGCGTCGGGGCCAGCATCGGCACCGCCCTCGAGCAGGACGGCACCAGCGGCACCCTGGCCGAACTGCTCACCCACGCCGACGTCGCCATGTACGCGGCCAAGCACGCCGGCGGGACCCGTGCGGTCACCTTCCACCCCAGCATGCGCGTGGAGGTGGCCCGCCGGTACACGTTGAGCAGCGAGATCCGCCGGCTGCTCGACGGGCGCTCGCCGGAGGTCGGGCAGCTGGTGGTGCACTACCAGCCGCTGGTGGACCTGGGCACGGGCCGGGCCGTCGGCGCCGAGGCCCTCGTCCGCTGGTGCCACCCGGCGCGGGGGCTGCTGGCGCCGGCCGACTTCCTCGGGCTGGTCGCGGACAACGACCTGGACAGCCTGCTCGACGCGACGGTCCTCGACGCGGTGCTCGGCCAGGTGGCGCGGTGGCTGGACCAGGGACGGCCGGTGCTGCCGGTCAGCGTCAACCTCACGCCCGACAGCCTCGCCGAACCCGACCTGGCCGACCGCGTGCTGACCGCGCTCGACCGCGCCGGAGTTCCGCCGCGCCTGCTGCACCTGGAGATCACCGAGCACGAGCGGCTGCACGAGAACGGCCCCACCACCGAGACGCTGTCCCTGCTGGACGCCGCGGGCGTCGGCATCCACCTCGACGACTACGGCACCGGGTACACGTCCCTGGACTACCTGCACCGCTTCCCCGTCCGGCTGCTGAAGCTCGACCGGTCGGTCGTGACCACCGTCACCGAGCAGGACGCCCCGCTGGTGGCCGCCGTGCAGGCCATGGCCGGTGCGCTGAGCCTGGACGTGCTCGCCGAGGGGATCGAGTCGGAGCCGCAGCGCGAGCACCTGCTGCGGCTGGGGGTGCGCTACGGGCAGGGCTACCTGTTCTCCGAACCCCTGCCCGCCGAGGAGTACGCCGGCCGGTACCTGCCGGTCCCCCCGGCGGTCGGCACCACCCGGCTCACCGCACGGGAACCGCTGCCGGGGGCCTGAGTAGCCTGCGGCCATGCCGCACCTGTTGCACCTGGACTCCTCCGCCGACCTCGCGACGTCGCGATCGCGGGCCATCACGGCGTCGTTCGCCGACGCGTGGAAGGCGCGGGGCGACGACTTCACCGTCACCTACCGCGACCTGCAGCGCGATCCGCTGCCGCACTTCGCGACCAACGAGCAGCACTGGCCGGCGGCCGACCGCCTGCCCGGCGCACAGGTGCCCGCCGAGCAGGACGCCCTGACCGCCACCCTGCAGGCCGAGATCCTGGCCGCGGACGTCGTCGTCATCGGGGCGCCGCTGTACAACTACACGGTCCCGTCCACGCTGAAGGTGTGGCTGGACCACATGCACATCCCGGGCGCGCTGGCCGGGGAGGGTTCGCAGCCGCTGGCCGGCCGGCCCGCCGTCGTCGTGAGTTCCCGGGGCGCGACCTACGACGCGGGCAGCCCGACCGAGGGCTGGGACCACGGTGTTCCCGTCCTGCAGATCATCCTCGGGAACTCCCTGGGCATGCAGGTGCACGTCGTCCAGACGAGCGCCACGCTGGCCGACCGCCTCCCCGACCTCGCCGGGCTGAAGGACCGCAGCGTGGCGGAGTTCGAGGCCGCGACGGCGAAGGCCCGCGAACTCGCGAACTCCCTCTAGGGGACGATCGCGTCGACGTAGCCGCCGTCCACCCGGACGGCGGCTCCCGTCGTCGCCGAGGCCAGCGGCGAGGCGAGGTAGCAGACCATGTTCGCGATCTCCTCGGGTTCGATGAGCCGCTGCAGCAACGACTGCGGCCGGTGCTTCGTCATGAACTCGCGCTGCGCCTCCTCCCACGGCAGGTCGCCGGGCACGAGTTCGCGGACGAAGTCCTCCACGCCACCGGTGTGCGTCGGCCCGGCCAGCACGCTGTTCACCGTCACGCCCGTTCCGGCGACGGCCTTGGCGAAACCCCGGTGCACGCCGAGCAGCGCCGTCTTGGAGACGCCGTAGTGGATCATCTCCGCGGGCGTCACGACGGCGGAGTCGCTGGAGATGTACTGGACCCGTCCCCAGCCCTTCGCGGTCATGCCCGGCAGGTAGTGCCGGGTGAGCCGGACGGCGGTCAGGACGTTCGTCTCGAAGTAGCGCCGCCACTCGTCGTCGCTGATCTGCAGGGGGTCGGCCGCCCCGAAGACGCCGAGGTTGTTGACCAGGACGTCGACCTCGGGGACGGCGGCCACGAGGTCGGAGTGCCCCGCCACGGTGGTGATGTCCCCGACCACCGTCCTGACCTCGCCGTCGACGCCCTCGGCCGCCTGCGCGAGCTTGTCCTCGTCGCGGCCGGTCAGGACCACCGACGCGCCGCAGGCGGCGAGACCCTTCGCGATGGCCAGCCCGATGCCCTGGCTCGACCCCGTGACGAGGGCCGACTTCCCGTTCAGTTCGATGCGCACGCCGCCCTTCCTACTCCTGTTCCCTGCCGCCGTCAGCCTCGGCGGACCGCCCGGGTCCCCCCCACCCCGGCGTTCACGGCGGCGTGACCGTCCGCAGGTGGGCTCGCTCGGCGACTGCACCACGAAGAGCCCGGGGTCGGGTGACCGGCCGGTCCCGAGGGCGGCCGGTCACCCGCACCGTGCTGCCGTGCACCGTGGGTTCCCCCACGTGTCACCGGTCCCCTGAGGTCAGCGCCTTCGCGAACCACAGCTGGGCGTGCGGGTTGTCGTTGTACGGCTCGACCTCGACGAAACCCGCGGATCCGTACAGGCCGCGCGCCGCGGTCAGCGCCCCGTGGGTGTCCAGCACGAGTCGGGCGGCGCCGCGGCTGCGCGCCCAGTCCTCGCACCACGTCAGCAACCGTCGGCCGACGCCGAGACCACGCGCCGCACCCGAGACGTAGAGGCGCTTGACCTCGACCGAGGAGTCGGCCAGTTCGCGGACCCCGACGCACCCCAGGGGTTCGTCACCGCGGACGGCGACGACGAACGCACCGCGCGGCGGCACCAGGTCCACGAGGTCCCCGGGCGGGGCGCCGTCCTCGTCCGCGGGCAGGTCCGCGATCTCGGAGACCTCCGACCAGAACGCCGAACGCAGGAACCGCCCGGCGTCACCACCGGGCGGTTCCTCGCGCAACTGCACCTCGCTCACGCCGCCATGGTGCCTCTCAGCCCTGGCGGGCCTTCCACCGGGGGTTGCGCTTGTTGACCACGAACACCTCGCCGTGCCGGCGGACGACGATCGAGCCGTCCTTCTGCTTCAGCGACTTCAGGGACTTGACGACCTTCACGGGGTTCCCCTCACCAACTCGACTTCGTGACGCCGGGCAGTTCCCCGGCGTGCGCCATCTGCCGCAACCGCACGCGTGAGACGCCGAACGTGCGCAGGTACCCGCGGGGCCGGCCGTCCACGACGTCCCGGTTCCGCAGCCGCGTGGGGCTCGCGTCGCGCGGCATCCTCTGCAGCGCCAGCTGCGCCGCCGCGCGTTCCCCGGCACCCACGTGCGGGCCCACCGCGGTCCGCTTCAACTCACGACGCCGCTGCGCCCAGCGGTCGACGACGGCCTGCCGCCGGGCGTTCCGGGCGATCTTCGACGTCTTGGCCATCAGCGTTCCTCGCGGAAGTCGACGTGCTGCCGGGCGACCGGGTCGTACTTGCGGACCACCATGCGGTCCGGGTCGTTGCGGCGGTTCTTGCGGGTCACGTAGGTGTACCCGGTCCCGGCCGTGGACCGGAGTTTGATCACCGGACGGACGTCGGCGGACTTCGCCATCAGATGCGCTCCCCTCGCGCTCGGATCTGCGCCACCACGGCCTCGAGGCCGTGGCGGTCGATGGTCTTGATGCCCCGCGCCGACACGGTCAGCGTGACCGTGCGCCCCAGCGAGGGCACGAAGTACTTCTTGCGCTGGAGGTTGGGGTCCCAGCGCCGGTTGGTCCGGCGGTGCGAGTGCGAGACGGACTTCCCGAACCCGGGTCGGGCCCCGGTCACCTGGCAACGAGCCGACACGTCCACTCCCTCTGATCGCCGTACGGTCCGTGCAACACTACCGCGACCGACAATCATTCCCATCTAGGAGCCGTCGTGAAGAGCGAGATCCACCCCACCTACGGCGACGTCGTCTTCCGCGACAAGTCCGCCGGCACCGCGTTCCTGTCGAGGTCCACGCTGGTGACGCGCGACCTGCCGACGATCGAGTGGGAGGACGGCGGGACCTACCCCGTCGTCGACGTCGACGTGTCCGCCGCGAGCCACCCGTTCTGGACCGGCACCGCCCGCGTCCTGGACACCGAGGGCCGCGTCGAGAAGTTCCGCCGCCGCTACGCCCGCCCCTGACCGGGCCGGTGATCGGGTTCCTGACCCGCGCCGGTCACCGGCGCGCGACGAACCGGCGCTGCCACGGCGTCTCGACCGCCCGCGGGTCGTAGTGCTCGCGGACCCAGGCCACGGCCCGGTCCGCCGGTACCCCGTCGAGCACGGCGAGGCAGGCGAGCGCCGTCCCGGTCCGGCCCCGCCCGCCACCGCAGGCGATCTCGACGCGCTCGGTCGCCGCACGCCGCAGCACCTCGGTCAGCGCGTCGCGCAGGTCGGCGGGATCGGCGGGCAGCCGGACGTCGGGCCAGCGCACCCACCGGGACGGCCACGGCACTGACGGTGACCGCCCCAGCAGGTAGAGCCCGAACTCCGGTTCCGCGCCGGGAGGCAGCGGGCGGCGCAGCGCGCGCCCCCGCACGAGCGAGCCGCCGGGCAAGCGGACGACACCGGGATCGTCGGGGCCCCACGTCACGGGACCCACCCTCGCACCGGGAGGCAGCGGGGCGGGAGGTGCCGCGACTGCTCACGCCGGCTCGGACGCCACTCCCCCGTCGCCGCAGGTCGTCCCGTGCGCGGCCTGCACGAGCGGGTCGTCGGCGGACAGGCCCGCGCCGAGGGTCTGCGTGTCGCCGTTCGTGGCCGTCGAGTGCTCGGCGCTGACGGTCACCTCGGTGCGCGTGACGGTGAACAGGTCCGCATCGTCCGAGGTGGCGTTCTCGCCGTACAGGTGCAGGCCGTCGGCCTCCGGTTCGCAGACCAGCCCCGTTCCGTACCCGGTGAACCCCAGGCTGAAGGAGTACTGCTGCCCCTCCACCCCGCGCACCGGACCGAGCCCGGACTCGGCGCGGTAGACGTACACCTGCACCGAGCGCCCGGTGTCCAGCAGGACCACCGGCGCACGGGACGCGAGGACGGCGGCCGAGGCCGAGGCGGCCTGCGGCGCGGCGGAGGTGAACTCGACCGAGGAACCTCCGGTCGCGGTCCGGACGCCGAGTTCCCGCGTCCCGTCGACGTCCGCGAGCCACAGCGTGTCGGGCGCGCCGTCGCCGTCGAGGTCGACCGTCGTGGCGGTTCCCGCGCCGGCCGGGACGGTGGCGGGGCTCGCGCTGGTCGCGGCGGCCGACGGCGCGGGGCTGGTGGTGGTGGTCGTGGTCGTGGTGCTGCTGGTCACCGTGTCCGTGGCGGTCGCGGTCCCCCCGCCGGAACAGGCCACGGTCAGCGCCAGGGCGGTGGCGCTCAGCGCGAGGGTCGCGGCCCGCCGGAGGGTCGGTGCGGTGCTCATGTCGGTCCTTCCCGTGGTGTCCTGACACGGTAGGACGCGGTGCGCGCCGGATCTGTTGCGTCCTGGCCCGGTACGGCGTCGTGCGACCCTGGCGGGGTGACCTCGGACCCCGCCCAGCCCGACGCCGTCGGCACCGACTTCGGGACGGTCCGCACCGAGCGCCTCGTCCTGACCCGCCCCACGGCCGCCGACGTCGACGACGTGTTCACGCTGTACTCCGACCCCGCCGTGTGGGAGCACTTCCCGAGTCGCCGGCACACCGAGCGCGCCTCGACGGTCCAGCTGCTGGACCTGATCGAGGAGAGCTGGCGGGTCATCGGGCTGGGCAGCTGGGTGGCCCGCGACGCCGTCACCGGCGACCTCGTGGGCACCGGGGGCTGCGACCTGCGGATGGGTCTGGCCTGGAACCTCGGCTACCGGCTCGCCCGGCAGTCCTGGGGCCGGGGTTTCGCACAGGAGATCATCCGGGCGGCGACCGCCGCCGCGCACCAGGTGCGTGCGGACGTCGCCGTCACGGCCTACCTGCTGGAGCACAACACGCGGTCCAGGGCGGCCGCCGAGCGGGCCGGGCTGGAACTCGTCTGGACCGGTCACGACGCCGGGAACCCCGACCCGCAGGCGGTGCGGCTGCTCTACGCGGACCGGCCGCTGCACCCGATCGTCGTCCGCGAACTCACCGCGACCTGACGCTCACCGGGCCTTCCTCGGCCGGGCGCGCACGTGCATGCGCTCACCCTGGACGCCGAACAGGACGAGGACCTCGGCCACCTGCAGGCCGGGGTTGCTGACCCGGTGCGGCAACCGCGTGTCGAACTCCGCGGCCTCCCCGGCGGTGAGCTGGAAGTCGTCGGCGCCCAGCCGCATCCGCAGCCGTCCCGACATGACGTAGACCCACTCGTAGCCCTCGTGGACGTTCTGCTCGTCGGAGTCCTCCCCGGCGCCGGGTTCCAGGACCTGCTTGTAGGCGCGCAGGCCACCGGGCACGGAGGACAGCGGGACGTACGTCATGCCCTTCCCGCCGGCGCGCCGCCCGGGCTTGCGCGCAGGCCGCACGAGGTCGTCGAGCCCGACCCCGTAGTGCTCGGCCAGCGGCAGCAGCAGTTCCAGCGTCGCCCTGCGGCCGCCGGACTCCAGCCGCGACAGCGTGCTGACGGAGATGCCGGTCGCCGAACCCACCTCGGCGAGGGTGTGCCCGGCGTCGGTGCGCAACCGGCGCAGCCTGGGCCCGACCCCGGCGAGGACCTCGGCGATCTCCATCGCACCACGAGATCACGGGAGTTGCCGTTCCGGCAACAACGCTGGGCCGGTCGGCCGGCCCCGAACACCCTGGGAGCATGAACGCGAACTCCTACGACGTCGTCGTGGTCGGCGGCGGGGCCGCCGGGCTGAGCGCCGCCGTGGCCCTCGGCCGCGCCCGCCGCACCGTCCTGGTCCTCGACGCCGGGAAACCCCGCAACGCCCCGGCCCACGGGGTCCACAACTTCCTGACCCGCGACGGGCTGGCACCCGCCGACCTCCAGCGACTGGGCGCGCAGGAGGTCGTCCGCTACGGCGGGCAGGTGCTGCGCGCGAGCGCCCACGGCGCGACCCGCACCGAGGAGGGTTTCACCGTGCAGACCGACCTCGGCGAGTTCCGGTCCCGGCGACTGGTCGTCGCCACCGGCCTGGTCGACGAACTCCCCGCGGTTCCCGGCCTGGCCGAGCGCTGGGGCCGCGACGTGGTGCACTGCCCCTACTGCCACGGTTTCGAGGTCGCCGACCAGGCCATCGGCGTCGTCGGCGCGAACCCGTTGTCCAGCCACGGCGCGTGGTTGTTCCGGCAGTGGAGCGCGGACCTGGTGTACTTCACGCACACCGGTCCGCAACTGCCCGCCGAGCGCCGCGAGGAGCTCCTGGCCCGCGGGGTGCGCATCGTCGACGGCGAGATCGCCGAGGTCGTCACGAAGGACGACGTCCTGACCGGGGTCCGGTTGGCCGACGGGACGGTCGTGGACCGGCAGGCGCTGGTCGTCTCGGCGCCCGTCCGGGTGAGTTCCCCCGTCCTGGACGCGCTGGGGCTGGCGAAGGAGCCCGTCGTGCTGCTCGGCACCGAGATCGGCGACCGCTACCCCTCCGGCCCCGGCGGCACCACCTCGGTCCCCGGACTGCACCTGGCGGGCAACGTCACCGACCCCCAGGCGCAGGTCGTCACGGCCGCCGGGGCGGGGTTGATGGCGGGGGCGGCCGTGAACGCCGACCTCATCGCCGCCGAGACCGCCGCCGCGGTGCAGGCGTTCCGCCGGCGGTGAGCCCGGCCGGGTCCTGAGGTCGCCCCGGGGTCGGCGCGTCCGTGGCGGGGTGGGCGCGCGGTGAGCTCGCGCCCGATCACCGCGCACGCGGTGACAGCGCGCCCGAACCCGCGGGCCCTGTGCGCGGGCCGTCCTCCCGTTGCGCCCCCACCGCGCACACGCTCCGGTTACCGTCGAGGGAGGTCGCCGGGACGGGGAGGTGGGGCGGTGCGTCGCCGATGGGTGCTGTTCGCGGGCGGCACGAGCATCGCCGGGCTGGGCGTCGTCGGCTCCACCCTGCTGTCCGGCCGCACCGAGGCCGCGCCCGTCCCCCGGCTGCTGACGGACCCCGGGTGGCACACCCCGGACCCCGCGGCCGACGAGGCCTGGCTGGCCGCGGGTCGGGTCCCGGGCGCGGGCGGCCCGTACGCCGACATGGTCCGGCGGGGGTTGCTGGACCTGCGCGCGCTGACGCAGGACAACGGCGCCGTCGCCGCAGGCCCGGCGCCGAAGTGGAACTACGCGTGGCCGCGGGACTCGGCGTTCGCCGCGGTCGCGCTGGCCCGCACCGGCCACCACGACGACGCGGGCCGCGTGCTGCAGTTCCTGGCGGACGTGCGCCTGGACGACGGCGGGTTCGAGGCGCGCTACCTGCTCGACGGCGGCGGCACCCCCGACGGCCGTCGTCGTCAGGACGACGGCGCCGGCTGGGCGTTGTGGGCGGTGCGGGCGGTCGTCGACGCCGAACCGACCCCGGCCGCGGCCCGCGCGCGGGCCGGGGAACTGCAGGACCTGCTCACCTCGACCGTCGAGTTCGTCATGGAGGCGACGTCGTCGGGCGGGCGGCTGCCCGAGCCGTCCTCGGACTACTGGGAACGCCGCGAGGCCGATCTGACGCTGGGGACGGTCGCTCCGCTGCTGGCGGGTCTGCACGCCGGTGCGGCCGTGTTCTCCCGGCTGGGGCAACGGACCCGGGCGCGGCAGGTGTCTGCCGCGGGCGAACGACTCGCAGCGTTGCTGCACGAACAGTTCGCCCCGTCCGGGTACGCCCGGTACGTCGACCTGTCCGAACCCTCCGGCGGCATGGACGCCGCGGTGACGTTCCTGCTGCCGCCCTTCACGGCGCGTGCCGAACCGGCCGTCCTGGCCGCGTTCGACGCCTACCAGGCCGACGCGTCGCGCCCGGCCGGGGGTTTGGCCCCGGGGGCGGGGTGGAAGCAGGACGGGATCTCCTGGACCCCGGAAACGGCCCTGGTCGCCTGCGCCGCAGCGCACAGCGGGCGACCGGAGCAGGCCCGCGCGTGGCTGGACTGGTTGAACGTCCACCGAACGTCGTGGGGCAGCATCCCGGAGAAGGTCCTGGCCGACGGGACGCCCGCGGGTCCCGCCCCGCTGGGGTGGTCGGCCGCGGCCGTGGTTCTCGCGGTGGACGAGCTCGATTCCCTGTGAGCCTCGTCACCCGTCCCTCCGAGGAGGGGCAGCACGACGCCGGCACCGGGTTCTGCACCGATCCGCGGCTGATCAAGAGCCGTGAAGGTCTTGCGCACCCTCGACCCCTGCGTGTTAGCTTCCCCACGGCTGCAGCTCACCGCAGCTCCTCGATCGTTTTGAACGCCCGCGGAGTGTGTTGCGGGCGTCGCCCGGATCGACCGGTCCGGCGTGACGTTCCCACTCAGCCCGAGTCCCGCAGCAGGCGCGGGACTTGACCGACTGGAACGTGTTGGAGAAGGAATGGCTCAGGGCACCGTCAAGTGGTTCAACGCTGAGAAGGGGTACGGCTTCATCGAGCAGGACGGCGGCGGACCCGACGTCTTCGTCCACTACTCCGCCATCACCGGCAACGGCTACCGCTCGCTGGAGGAGAACCAGCGCGTGGAGTTCGAGGTGACGCAGGGCAACAAGGGCCCGCAGGCCGACCAGGTCCGCGCGCTCTGAGCAGCTCGTGACGCACAAGGGCCCTCGTTCCGTCCGGGACGAGGGCCCTTCGCGTTTGTGAAACTCTTCACGAACCGAGCCGCTGGGGTTTCGTGACCACCCGCCGGCCGATCCCGGCCGTCACCACGACGACGGCGATCGTCTCGGCGGCCACCAGACCCACCAGCACCAGCAGCTGCACCCGCGCGGCCTCCAGCGGGCTCGCGCCGCCGAGCAGCAACCCCACGAACGCCCCTGGCAACGTCACCAGACCCACGGTGCGGGTCTGGTCCAGCGCCGGCGCCAGCGCACGGGTGGCCGCGGTGCGTCCCAGGTCGGCGACCGCACGCGCCGGGGTGGCTCCCAGCGCGAGCCACCCCTCGACGAGCGGCCAGCCGCCCTCGACGTCGTCGAGCAGCCGGCGACCGGCCAGGGTCGTCGCGCTCATCGCGCCGCCGATGAGCTGAGCCGTGAACGGCACGACCTGCAGGGCGCGGGGTTCCAGCGCCCCCACGCCCACGACGACGGCCGCCGCGGTCGCCGCGCCGAGCCCGATCGCGAGCGCCGTCAGCGGCCACGACCGGGGGAACCGCAGCCGCCGGGCCGACGTCCAGGACGCCACCGCGAGCGCGAGGGCGAGGTAGGCCGGGGCCAGGGCCGGGGTGCGCAGGACGACGGCGAGCACCAGGCCGACGACGACGATCTGCACCACGGCCCGCGCGACGGCGACGCCGACGTCGCGTCCCTGCCGGAGGCCGCCGGCCGCACCGGCTCCCACGGCGATCGCGGCGAGCAGGACGAGGGCCAGCGCGACGGGCCCCACGTCGCGCACCGCGTCCTGCCACGAGGTCACGAGGAGCCGACCCGGGCCAGCACCTCGGGAGCCCGCCGGTCCAGGACCGCCCCGCCCTGGACGATCCCCAGCCACGGCCAGGCCACCGCGCAGGCCAGCCCGAGGACGAGCGCGATCCAGCCCGCCCAGGTGAGCCCGAGGTGGGCGAGCACCGCGGGCACCAGCGCCGGCGCGGCCAGCAGCGAGGTGGCCAGCGAGGTGCCGAACTGCACGGCGACGGTGGCGGCGCCGGCGCCGCGCGGGGTCTGGAACGGGTTGGCCCCCGGCGCGGGGGCGGGGTAGGGCACCAGCGCGCTGGCCACGCTGGAGACGCCCAGCGCCGCACCGATCGAGGCCAGCGCCGCGCCCAGCACCGCCGGCAGCAGGTCGGCCCGCCCGGCCAGCAGCGCACCCCCGACCGAGACCACGAGGAGCACGGGCAGCTGCCAGACGAGCGCGGCCAGGACGCGACCGGCGCGGTCGTCGCGGCCGCGCAGCCCGGTCGTCACGTGCAGGGCGAACGCGGAGTGGTCGTAGGCGATGTCGTTGTGCAGCGACCAGCCCATGACGAACGCGATGACGGGCCCGGCGACGAGGGGCCAGGAGCCGGTGCCGCCCTGGGAGGCCGGCAGCACGACGAACAGCAGCGGGACGACGAGCAGCGAGGCCGCGGAGATGAGGTAGCGCGGGTCGCGGCGCCAGTAGCGGGCGCACCGCGACGCCACGGCGACGGCGGGGGTGGCGGGGAGCCGGTCGAGGAGCGGGTGGGCGCGGGTGTCGGCCCGGCCGGCGGCGCTGGTGTGCACGGCCGGGCCGGTACCGGCCGGTCCCAGGGCCGCGGACCAGCCGAGGAGCACGAGCGCCAGCACCGCGGCGGCGAGCACCAGACGGACCAGGGCCTGCGTCCAGTGCCCGGCCGCGGCGTCGGCGGCCGCGGCGAACCCCAGCCCCGGCGGCGTCCAGCCCGCGACGGCGGCGGCGGCGCGGCCGAGGTCGGCGAGGCCACCACCGGCGCGCTCCACGGCGATGTTGACCGCCGGGCCGAGCCCGACGAGCAGGACGCCGCTGAGGATCGCGAGCACGTCGCGGGTGCGCCGGCGACGCAGGACCGCAGCGGCCGCCGTCGTCGTCGCCCGCGAGGCGGCGACGGCGGTCAGCACGGCGATCGCCAGGGCGGGGACGGCCAGCAGCGTCGCCCCGGCCGAGCGGGAGAACGTCACGACGGCCGCGGCGGCCAGCAGCGCGGTCGCCACCCCCGGCATCCCGACCAGCCCGGCCAGCAGCAGCCCCGGCACGAGCCGCCGCCGCGGGATCCCGAGGGTGGCGAACCGGCCCGGGTCGAGGGTCTCGTCCACGCCGAAGGCCACGAGCGGGACGAGCGCCCAGCCGAGCACGACGAGGGTTCCGACCCCGACGACGACGGGGCCGGCGACGTCCATCCCGGCGAAGCGCAGCGCGACCAGCCCCGCGCCGACGGCGAACACCAGACCCGCGGCCCACACCGCGCTCAGCACGAACGCGACGATCTGCCAGGGGCTGCGGCGCAACCCGTTGCGCAGCAGCGTGAGCTTGAGCCGGACGAGGGTGCCGACCGAGGGGCCGGTCACCGCAGCCAGTCCAGGGTCCCGGACACGTCGCGGCCGCCGCCGACGAGTTCGACGAAGCGGTCCTCCAGGGTCCGGCCGGCCCGCACGGCAGAGAGTTCGCCGGCGGCCAGCACCCGGCCACCGGCGATGACGGCGACGTGGTCGCACAGCCGCTCGACGAGGTCCATGACGTGGCTGGACAGCACGACCGTTCCGCCCCCGGCGACGTAGGAGGTGAGGATGGCGCGGATGGTGGCGCCGCTGACGGGGTCGACGGCCTCGAAGGGTTCGTCCAGGACCAGGACCCGCGGGGCGTGCACGAGGGCGCAGGCCAGCGCGACCTTCTTGGTCATCCCGGCGGAGTAGTCGACGACGAGGGTGCTCCCCGCCTCGGCCAGGCCGAGGGCGTCGAGCAGTTCCCGGGCCCGGGTCTCCACGACGTCGCGGGGCATGCCGCGCAGCAACCCGCTGTAGCGCACGAGTTCGAGTCCGGAGAGCCGGTCGAACAACCGCACCCCGTCGGGCAGCACGCCGAGCCGGTGCTTGGCGCCGACGGGGTCGGCCCACACGTCCTGGCCAAGGACGAAGGCCCGGCCGGCGTCCGGGCGCAGCAGCCCGGTGGCCATCGACAGGGTCGTCGTCTTGCCCGCGCCGTTGGGTCCGACGACGCCGTAGAACGACCCGGCCGGCACGTCGAGGTCGAGGTGGTCGACGGCGGTCCTGGGCCCGAACCGCTTGAGCAGCCCCCGCAGGGCCAGGGCGGTGCTCACCGGGTGAGCCGGTAGGTCAGGTCGCTGCGGACGGCCGGCCACTCCGACTCCAGGATGGAGAACACCACGGTGTCGCGGTAGGAACCGTCGGGCCAGATGTCGTTGTTGCGCAGCACCCCGTCCTGCTTGGCGCCCAGGCGTGCGATCGCGGTGCGGGACTGGTGGTTGTGCCAGTGGGTGCGCAGTTCCACGGCGATGCAGCGCAGTTCCTCGAACGCCCGGGCGAGCAGCAGGAACTTGGTCTCGGTGTTGATGCCGGTGCGCTGGGCGCTGGGGGCGTAGAACGTCGAACCGATCTCGAGCTTGCGCGCCTGCGGCCGGACGTTCATGAACGTCGTCGCCCCGCACACCGCCCCGGTGTCGAGCCGGCGGACCGCCCAGGGCGCCATCGTCCCCTGCGCCTGCAGCCCGAGCCGGCGCTCGACCTCGGCCTCCACCTCCTCGGGGGCGGGGATGCGGGTGTACCAGGTCCGGTGCAGGTCGCCTTCGGCGACGACGGCCCGCAACCCCTCGACGTGGTCGTGCGTCAGGGGTTCCAGCGCCACGCGCTGACCGGACAGGGGCACGGGGTCGGCGAACTCGCTCACCCACCCGACCCTAGCCACCCCCGCCCGTCCCACCCGCGACCGCGGAGGGTGGGGTCACTTCATGAAGCGGCGCAGCTTCTTGCGGTTGGCGGCGTCCCAGGCGGTCTCGACGTCGTGGAACGCGACGGCCGAACGGACCTCCTCCAGCGCGTGCAGCCGGCCCAGGACGAACGCTCCGGAACCGAACTCCTCGACCAGGCTCGCCAGGAACTCGCGGGTGACCACGGTGTCGGCGTGCTCGTCGAGCAGGTCGAGCAGTTCCTTCAGGACGTCGACGTACTCCTCGGCGGCTTCGCCGACCTTGGGGGCGACCACGGCGGCCGCGTCGCGGGCGACGGCCACCGCGCTCCGCAGCCGGACGAGGGTCTGCGCGTCGTCGGCGGTGGCGTGGTCGACGTCGTGCTCGATGGCCAGCTCGGTGTCCAGGTCGACGTCGCGGTAGGCGTCGCGGGCGGCGCGGTGCGCCTCGGCGACCAGCGGCAGCAGGACCTTCGTCGCCTCCCGGCGGGCGTCCTTGACGGTGGGCGGGTCGGCGACGAACGCCTCGAGCGCGGCGACGAGGTCGCGGTAGCGCTGGGAGTCCAGCGCTTCCAGGACCTGCGCGTGCGCGGCCGAGGAGCGGTCGGTCAGGGTGGCGCGCACCTTCTCGGCCACGACGGCCGGGTCGCCGGTCCCGGTGCCCGCCGTGTACCCGGCGGCCTCCTCGTCCAGGTCCTCCAGCAGCTTCTCGGCCAGGACGTCCAGGTCGCGCGCGGGGGCGGTGACCGTCGCGATCCAGGTCAGTTCGGCGCGCAGTTCCTCGGTGGCGCCGTCGGCGAACAACGGGGCGAACGTCCCCAGCACGTTGTGCAGGCGGCGGGCCGCGACCCGCAGCGACCGGACGGCGTCGGGGGCGTCGATGCGGGCCAGCGGGTCCTGCGACAGCAGCCAGCCGACGTCCTGGGCCAGCCGGCCCAGGACGACCGCGCCCGCGCTGTCGTCGGCGGACACCGCGTCCAGGCCGTCCTCGTCGTCCGGGCCGTCCAGGACGGTGCGCAGCTGCGCGGTCCGGTCGGACTCCTCGGCGCCCAGGGCCTCCCACGTGTCGGCGATGGCGTCGAGCAGGTCGCGGCGGCCGTCGACGACCTCGGCCTGCCACTCGCCCCACGTCTGGGTGGCGGCGTCCTCGGGCGACAGCGCCCGGGCCGTCACCTCGCGCGTGGTGAGGCGGGCGACGACCAGGCCCTCGGCGTCCAGCAGGTCGCGGCGGCTGGCCGTGGTGGTCAGCGCCAGCACCGGGCCCAGCGAGCGGCCGCGCGCCGCGGCCCAGGTGAGCCGTTGCAGCGCAGCCGGAGCCGTGCGGACCGCGCGTCCCAGGGCGTGCCGCACCTCGTGGGTGCGGGGGCCGCGGCCGGGCAGTTCGAGCACCCAGCCGCGGGGCGCGTCGCTCGCGCGCTCGGCGGTCTGGCGGCGCACCGACACCCCGGCCGCGGCGAGCGCGAGGTCGGCGGTGTCGTAGTGCGTCTCCTCGCTGCGCACCGCGACGGTGGGTCCGACGTCGGCGACCCCGGGCAGTTCGCCGCCGCCCGGCGCCGGCTCGCTGGTGGGCGCGAGGTAGGTGCGGGTGAGGGCCAGGCGCGGGGTCGGCATGGGGCTAGAACTACCACGAACTCGTGAACGGACCGGCATCCCCGCAGGTCAGCGGCGGTCCAGCCGGAGCACGCCGTCCGATCCCGCGAAGGTGCCGCCGTCCTCCAGCGTGACCGTCCGGTCGACCAGGGCGCTGCGCGCCACCGCCCAGTCGGCCTCGGGCAGGGCGAGCTGGTCGAGGAGTTCGGCCGGGGAGGGCAGGTCGACGGCGAAACCCTCCGCGCGCCAGCGGGCGAGCTGCTCCCCGGGCACCGTGTGGTGCCCCAGGACGAGCAGCGATCCACCGGGTGCGACGGCCTGCGCGCCGCGGCGCAGCACGTCCACGCGGTCCAGGAAGGCGAAGGAGTGCAGGAAGGAGGCGGTGACGAGGTCGAACCGTCCCGGCGGGAACGTCGCGCCCAGGTCGTGCCGCTCGAACCGCACCCGGTCGCCGACCCCGGCCTCGTCGGCGTGCTGCTGCGCGCGGGCGATGGCGGTGTCGGCGACGTCGACGCCGAGGACCTGCCAGCCCGCGCGGGCCAGGTGCAGGACGTCCCCGCCCTCGCCGCAACCGAGGTCGAGGGCGGTGCCCGGGGTGAGGTCGTCGATCGCGGCGAGCAGGGCCGCGTTGGGGCGGCCGCTCCAGACGTGCCCCTCGTTGCCGGAGTACATGCCCTCCCACAGTTCGCGGGCGTCGCGGGCGGAGGAGTCGAAACGTGCCATGCCCCGATCGTGCGGTCACGGCACCCGCACGTCGACGTCCTTTGCCGACTCGGCAAGCGTTGAGCGACCCGGCACCGCCCCGTATCCTTCAGTTCATGCACGAAGCGTCGTCGGATCCGGTGCGCACCCCGCGGTCGTTGCAGCGCCCGCGGTCGAAGAACAAGTTCATCGACCTCATCCTCGACGCCGCGTTCAGCTTCACCGGCCCCGCGCAGGTCTCCCACGAGGAGGGCCCCCAGCGCGGGCCGCGCACCGAGGAGGAGGCGCGCGCCGGCTACGCCCAGTGGGACCGCGTGACCGTCAACGGCCACACCTACCTCGTGGAGCGCAAGAACCCCGAGAACTGAACGGTCCACCCCACGATCGTCGTCCCGTCGATCGCGCCGGGCAGGATCCGCACCTCCGGGACGTCCGGGGGTTCGCGGTGGTGGTCACGACACGGGCGGCGCGGCGGTCGGCCGGGGTCGGCTCCGCAGTTCGCTCACGCCCCCGAAGACGCTCCGGCGCGCGGTCGTGTCGCCTGCGCCGCCGGACTTCCCAGGCCGAGCCGCCCACGGGTGGCGACCAGCAGGACGACGGTGGCGGCCCCGGAGGCGATGAGCTGCACGACGTGGGCGCTGCCGTCCAGGTCGAGCCCCGGGAAGACGGCCGGCCACAGCAGCGTGTAGGTGCTGTTGATCCCGGCGTGCAGCAGCATGACGATCGGCACGCTCTGCCCCGTGCGGTTGAACACCCAGGTCATCACCAGGCTCAGCGGGACGCAGGCCGCGGTGAACACGACCGGCTGGACCCAGGTGACGTCCTCGCCGCCCCAGTCGGTGAGGAACAGGGGCAGGTGCCAGGCGCCCCAGAGCAGGCCCAGGACGACGGTGCCGGTGACCGGTCCGAACCGTCGCTGCAGCCGCGGCAGGGCGAAGTCGCGCCACCCCGGTTCCTCGGCCAGCGCCGTGGTGACGATCTGCAGCGCCAGCATCGGCAGGTAGGCCAGCAGCAGGGTCAGCCCGACCGGACGGGCCGCGGCCAGCGCCCCGGGCAGGACCAGCGTCGTGGCCAGCACGGAGACCGGTACGGCCACCGCGACGCCGACGTACCAGCGCCAGCCCACCCGGAACCTCAGCAACCGCCCGCGCCAGGCCCGCAGGCCCGGCCGCCCCTCGACCAGTGCGGTCACCAGCAGGGCCGCGGTGACCGGGCCCAGGTAGGCGCCGGGCAGGACGCCGAGCAGCTGCGACGTTCCCAGCACCGCCGGGAACTCGAACGGCAGCACGCCCATCCCGTTGCGGGACAACACGTACGGCGTCCAGAACAACCAGCTCAACCCGAACGCCAGCGCGAAGAACGCGGTGACGGGACGACGGGCGAACAACTTCGCTGGGGCGGGCACGGTGGTGGGCACGGTGGTGGGCACGACGGTTTCCTCCCGGTTCCGCGGATGCGTTCCGCTCGACCTCGAGTCCACCGTTCCGGCACCCCTGCCGTCGTTCCCGCCCGCGCCCGGAGTCGCGGTGCAGCCTGCGCTACCCCGGACCGGTGGCCCGCAGGAAACGCAGGACCGCACTGACCCTGCGGTCGACCTCGTCGGTCGGCGCGAGGTCGAGCTTGGCGAAGATGCTGCGGATGTGCTTGTGCACCGCGCCCTCGGTGACCACCAGCCGGCCCGCGATCGCGGTGTTCCCCAGCCCCTCGGCCATCAACCCGAGAACCTCGCGCTCACGGGCGGACAACCGGTCCAGGCCGGCGTCGGGCCGGGTCCGGGTCAGCAGTTGCGCCACGACCTCCGGGTCGACGGCGGTGCCCCCGTCGGCGACGCGGTGCAGGGCCTCCAGGAACTCCTCGACCCGGCCGACCCGCTCCTTCAGCAGGTAGCCCAGGGCCCGGGCGCCGCCGACGAGCAGGTCGGTGGCGAAGGCCTGCTCGACGTAGGCCGACAGCACCAGCACCGCCAGCTCGGGCCGGCGCCGGCGGGCCTCGACGGCGGCCCGGATGCCCTCGTCGGTGTGGGTGGGCGGCATCCGGACGTCGACGATGGCCACGTCGGGCCGGTGCTCGTCCAGGGCCGCGAGCAGTTCGTCCGGTTCACCGGCCGTCGCCACGACGTCCAGCCCTTCGGCTGCCAGCAGCAGGGCCAGGCCCTCCCGCAGCAGGGGGTCGTCCTCGCCGATCACGATCCGCACGGCAGCAGCACCTCCAGTTCGGTCGGACCACCGGCCGGGCTGGTCAGGTTCAGCGTGCCATCGTGGGCCTGCACCCGGTGCAGCACCCCGGTCAGCCCGGACCCCGCACCCACCCGCGCCCCACCGCGACCGTCGTCGGCGACGAGGACGCGCAGCACCACGCCGCGGCGGTGCACGACGACCCGGGCGGTGCGCGCCCCGCTGTGCCGCGCGACGTTGGTCAGCGCCTCGGCGACGACGAAGTAGGCCGTCGCCTCCACCGCGGCCGGGGCCCGCGGATCCACGTCCACCTCGACGTGGCAGGGCACGGGACAGTCCGCGGCCAGGCCGCTGACGGCCCCGGCCAGCCCCCGGTCCAGCAGCACCGGCGGCAGGATGCCGCGGACCACGGCCCGCAGTTCGGCCAGCGCCTGCTCGGCCGCGGTCTGCGCCCGGTCGAGGAGTTCGTCGGCGGCCGCGGGATCGCGGGTCAGGGAACGCCGGGCGGCGCCGAGCAGCACCGTCACCGCGACGAGCCGGTTCTGCGCCCCGTCGTGCAGGGAGCGTTCGACGCGGCGCAGTTCGGCGGCGTGCGCGTCGAGGGCGGCGGCCCGCGTCGCGGTCAGCTGCGCCACCCGCAGCGACAGGTCGGCGTCGGCGGGGGGACGCAGCAACCGCCGGCCGATCCCCGCCTGCACGGCGGCCAGCGCGGGCAGGACGGTGAGCGACAGCACGGCCCACCCCAGACCCAGCAGCGTGACGGCGAAGGCGTCGGGCCAGGACTGCACGGCCCACCACCACGGGGAGGGGTCCTGCCCGTCCGGCACCAGCCGCCACCACAGCGGGAACGTGGTGTCCCGTACCGCGTACACCGGCAGCAGCACCCCGACCAGCCCCACGAGCGAGCCGATCGTCGCGTGCACGGGCAGCCACCGCAGTTCCTGGCCCACGACCGGGTCGGCCAGCGCTGCCCGCCGGCCGCGGGGAACCGGCCCGGCCGACAGCGCCCCCGCCCCCGCACCGGTCCGGGCCCGTTCGCGGTCGGCCAGACGGCGCAGCGACCGCAGCGCCGGGGACAGCAGCCAGAACCCGATCCCGACCGCGCACAGCGCGAACACCACGACCAGCCAGCACAGCAGGCCCACGGCGGGCAGCGCGGTTCCCAGTCCCGCGCCCAGCCGGCGGAAGGCGGTGAGCCACCGGGCGGACCTGAGGCTGGGCACCCCGCGACGCTACCGGCGCCGCGGCCGGCCGTCGGTACAGCCTGCTGCACCACCGGCCAGGTAGCCGACGGGATCGAACGGGCGGCCGCGAACTCCCAGGCTGGAACCGTCCCCGTCCCCTCGACGTGTCAGGAGTAACCCGTGTCCGGACAGCACACCCCGTCCGCCCCGTCCGCGAGCTCCCGTGCCCTGCTGTGGATCGCCCTGGCCGTCGGCCTGGTGGTCAACGTGGCCGGGTCCACCGGCGCGCTGCCGCTGGTCGTCGGGATCGTCGGCGGACTCGTGACGGCCGCGGCCGCCGTCGGGCTGGTCGGCGCCCGGGTCCGCCGCCGGTGAGCGCTCCGTCGCACCCATCGGTGTCACCACGTGGAGTGAGGCGTCGGTGTCCCGATCCGGTCGCTCCGGCGACGTTCCCGGGACACCCACGGGTCCACCCACGTGCCGTGGGCCGGTCCCACGGCCGCACCCGTGACGATCCGCCGTGAGTGCGGTCGCGTCGGGGGAACCGGGCGGTGGGCGTGCACGCACCGCGCGAACCCGCGCACGTTCCGCCCCGGGCCCCGTCAGGCGGGAACGGACGGGGCGGGGAGCGCGTCGGCCCACTCCTCGAACTCGGTCGGCGACGACGTCGCCGCGCTGCGTCCCTGCGTCGAGCGCACGACCCCCGCGTTGAGGGCCGCGTTCATCCGCACCTGCAGGTCCGCCACGTCGGCCGGCAGCCCGGCCTGCACGAGGGCGGCGCGCATCGCCTCGTCCGGCACCCGCACGTACCGCAGCGACGGCACGCCGATGCGCGGGCCGAGGGCCGCGACGACCTCGGGCACCGTCCGGTCGCGCGGGCCGAGCACCTCCCGCACCCCGGATCCGGCGCGTGCCAGCAGGGCCTGCGCCGCGACGGCCGCGACGTCGGCGGTGGCGACCACGGGCAGGGCGACGTCGGGGTCGATGGAGTCGGCGTGCACCCCCTCGGCCCGCATCGCGTCCAGCGACACCGCGAAGCTCTCGAAGAACAACCCGGGCCGCAGGAACAGGACGTCGGCGTCGAGGGCGCGCAGCCGCAGTTCCTGGTCGTGCAGGCTGCTCAGGAACCCGGTGTCCGCGTCCTGCTCGGCGCCCAGCGAGCTGAGGGCGACGACGTGGCGGACGCGCGCGTCGGCCAGCGCCCCGGCGATCGCCTCGCCCACGGCGCGTTGCTGCTGCCGGTAGCCGGCGGCGAACGCGTCGAAGGGCGAGAGGACGTAGGCGGCGTCGGCGCCCGTGAAGGCGTCGGCGAGGAAACCCCGGTCGGCGGCGTCACCGGCGAACGGCACGGCACCGGGCGCCAGCTGCGCGAGCCGGTCCGCGCGACGGCCCACGGCACGCACCTCCTCCCCCGCGGCGAGCAGCGTGCGGACGACGGCCCGGCCGGTGTTCCCGGACGCTCCCAGGACGGTGATCATGGCGTTCCCCTCTCGGAAAGGTCGGTACGTCCACCCTCGACGCCCGACCGCGGACGGGGAACGCCCCGCCGTCCGGCGGACCTGCCCGATCGTCCAGGGCAGTGGACCCGCGCGTCCCCGAGGACCCAGACTCGGGGCCGTGACGCAGACGCCCGTGCACCCCCCGTGGGCGGTGGCCGACCCCGTCGGGGAGGCCCTGCACGTGCTGCGGATGACCGGGACGTTCTACTGCCGTTCCGAACTGTCCCAGCCGTGGGGTTTCGCGCTGCCCCCGATGCCGGGCTGCCTGTGGTTCCACGTCGTGACCACGGGCCGCGCCGTCCTGGTCACCGCGCACGAGACGGTGGAACTCGGGCCCGGTGACCTCGTCCTGGTTCCCCGCGGCGAGGGTCACACGCTGGCCGGCTCCCCCGGTGCGGCCACACCGTCCATCCTCACCCTCGAGCACGCGACCTCGCAGGCGAACTACGGCGTGCTGCGCACCGGCGGCGGCGGGGAGGCCACGACGATGGTCTGCGGCGCCGTGCGCTTCGACTCCCCCGCGGCGCGGACGCTGATCGACCTGCTGCCCGCCCTCGTGCAGGTTCCGGCCGCCCCGGCCAGCCGGCTGGGCGACGTCCTGCGGCTCATCGCCCTGGAGGTCGAGGAGTTCCGGCCCGGCGGGGAGGCCGTGCTGACCCGGCTCGCCGACGTCCTGGTCGTCCAGGCCCTCCGGAACTGGCTGGAGACCGACCCGGGTGCGCGGGCCGGCTGGCTGGGCGCCCTGTCCGATCCGCTCGTCGGTCCCGCCCTCGCGCTGGTCCACCGGGATCCGGCGCGGAACTGGACGGTCGCCTCGCTGGCCTCGGCGGTGTCGTCGTCCCGCAGCGCCTTCGCCGCCCGGTTCACGGCCGTCGTGGGTGAGCCGGTGATGCAGTACGTGACCCGCTGGCGGATGCACCTGGCGCTGGACCGGATGCGCGCCGAGGACGTCACCGTGGCCGGGCTCGCGCGCGATCTCGGGTACCGCTCCGAGGCGGCGTTCAGCCGGGCGTTCACGCGGGTGGTCGGGCAGCCACCGGGTACCGCCCGCCGCGGGACCTCCCGCTGAGCGCCGCCGAGCCCCCGCGGCCTCAGTCGGTGACGCGGCTCGGGGGCGCGTTGAAGAGGAGGTCGGCGTACTCGCCGTGGCGCCGGACCCAGGCGTTGATGAACGGGCACAGCGGCATGACCCGGGTTCCGTGCGCCCGGGCGTCGTCCAGTCCCGCCCTGGCCAGGGCGCTGCCCACGCCGCGCCCCTCGAAGCTCGGGTCGACCTCGGTGTGCGTGAAGACGACCATGTCGTCGGTCGTCACGTAGGCCGCGAACCCGGCCAGCGTCCCGTTCTCGTCGTGCGCCTCGTACCGCTTCGCGGCGGGGTTGCGGGAGACGGTGACCGCCACGGCGCTCACCGTCGGTGGTCCCACCGCGCGGGGTCGTCCTCGAGCTGCGCGCGGTCCCACCGCGCGTTGTCGGCGGCGGCGGCGTAGGTGCTCTGCAGGAAGGCCGTCAACGTGCCGTCCGGGTCGGCGGAGCGGCGCACGTCCTCGTAGGGCAGCAGGAACTGCCGGTTCTGCGTGCTGTAGAACGCCTCCGGCGGGGAGACGGGGTGGCCGGCGAACCCGTCGGGTTCGGGGTAGGCGTAGGCGTAGAAGGCCCCTTCCTCACCCCCGCCCGGCCAGAACCCGCAACTGCTCAGCTCCCGGGAGTACCCCTCCTCCATCACCCAGTCGCCGCAGTTCGGTGCCCCGCCGGGGTGCTTCGGCGCGCCGCGCCCGGAGAAGCGGGTGCAGGCCAGGTCCATGGAACCCCAGAAGAAGTGCACCGGGCTGACCTTGCCGACGAAGTGGGCGCGGAACTCGCCCATCACCCGGTCGGCCTGCAGCAGCTGCCGCCAGAACGCGTTCACCGCCTGCGGGTCGTAGGAGGCGTGCTCGTGGTCCTGGTCGAAGGGGACGGCGGGTTCGACCTCGTTCGGGGTGGCCCGGATCTCGGTGTGCAGGCCCAGCTGGTCCAGCGCCTCCATGACCTCCGCGTAGAACACCGCCACCGGTTTCGCCTCCAGGGCCACCGTCCGCGTCGGGCCGTCGCTGGAGCGCACGACCAGGCGGTGGTCCACGAAGTCGAACTCCACGTCGAAGGCTCCCGCGCCGTACGGCACGGCGGACGTGGACAGGCCCCGCGGACTGACGTACAGGGTGGCCTGCCACCAGTGGTTCACCAGTGGCGCGTGGGCCATCCGGACCTTGCCGACGATCTGGGTCCACAGGTGCAGGGTCTCGCGGGTCGGTCCCCAGTCCTCCACGCGCAGGGCCGGCCACGTCGTCCCGGTCAGGGTTCGCGGTCCGGATGCCGTCATGAGTGCTCCTCGGTCTCGTCGACGGGTGAGCGGTCGGGAGGAACCTACGAGCAGGTGGTGAACACGTCAACCACCTGCCTGCGGGGGCAATCCGAGGTGCGCGCGCAACGCGGCGGTCGCCTCACCCAGAGCGCGGAGCTGCTCGTCGGAGAAGGCGTCCACGAACGTCTCCTTCACGGCCTGCAGGTGCGCGCTCGTGCTGCCGTGGAAGGCTCGCGCGCCGGTCTCGGTGAGCACCACGAAGGCTCCCCGGGCATCGTCCGGGCACGGCTCGCGCCGCACCAGACCACGCTTCTCCATCCGGCCCAGGTGCCCCGAGAGCCGGCTGCGCTCCCACTCGATCAGCGCGGCGAGTTCCGAGGGCCGCAGCGAGTTCCCCTCCGCCTCGCTGAGAGCCAGCAGGACCTTGTAGTCGCCGCTGGACAACTGCGCATCGCGTTGCAGCCGCGCCTCGATGCGGGAACGCACGACGTCGAACGTCTCGACGTGGGCGCGCCAGACCGCGAGTTCCGCACTCGTCGGAACCCTGCGTCGCCTGGCGGTGCTCGTCGTCCCTCCCGAGGTCGTTGACACGTGAATCCTAGGAAGCTGATGATGCACACGTCAACCACTTCCGCGACGAGGTGGTGCGCGCGGGAACCGCCGTGAGGGAACACCGTGATCGACGCCGGCCGGCTGCAGTTCGGCATCGACAGCTTCGGGGACCTGCCCCGCGACGGCCGGGCGAAGGTCGTCTCGCACGCCGAGGCGATCCGCGCGACCGTGGCCGAGGCGGTGCTGGCCGACCAGGTCGGGATCGACGTCGTCGCGCTCGGCGAGCACCACCGGCCGGAGTACGCGATCTCCAGTCCCGAGACGGTCCTGGCGGGCATCGCGACGGCCACGGAACGGATCCGGCTGGCCTCGGGCGTCACGGTCCTCTCCTCCGACGACCCGGTGCGCGTGTTCCAGCGCTTCGCCACGGTCGACGCGCTGTCCGGCGGCCGCGCCGAGGTCGTGCTGGGCCGGGGGTCCTTCACCGAGTCCTTCCCCCTGTTCGGGTTCGACCTGGAGGACTACGACGTCCTGTTCGAGGAGGAGATCGACCTGTTCTCCCGGCTGCTGGACGAGGAACCGGTCACCTGGGAGGGGACCACCCGCGCCCCGCTGCGCGCCGCCGACGTGTACCCGAAGACGGAGTCGGGCCGGCTGACCACGTGGGTCGGCGTCGGCGGCTCCCCGGAGTCGGTGGTGCGTACGGCGCGCTACGGGTTCGGGCTCATGCTCGCCGTCATCGGCGGCCCACCCGACCGGTTCGCCCCGTACGTCGACCTGTACCGGCGCGCGGCCGAGGAGTTCGGCACCCTCGCGCACCCGGTCGGCATGCACTCCCCCGGCCTCGTCGCGGCCACCGACGAGGAGGCCAGGGAACTCTTCCACCCCGGCTACCAGGTGATCCGTGACCGCATCGGTGCCCAGCGGGGCTGGCCACCGCTGCGCCGCAGCGAGTTCGAGGCCGAGATCGCCTCCGGTTCGCTGTACGTCGGCTCGGTCGAGACGGTCGCGCGCAAGATCGCCGCCGCCGTCCGGACGCTCGGCGTCGGACGGTTCGACATGGTCTACTCCGCCGCCGGCACGGTCTACGCCGACGCCCGGCTGCGGTCGGTCGAGCTGTACGGGACGCAGGTCGTGCCGCGCGTCCGGGAACTGCTGGCCGAGGCACCCGCCGGGGCAGCCGCCTCGTAGCCGGAGGACGCCACCGGCCAGGGGTGCGACGGTCGCGGGGAACGGAACGACCCCGGCCGGGGCACGGCACGTACGCACTTCCCCGTATGGCCCGGGGCGGCCCGGGGGATCACGCTGCCCGCACGGAACCGACAGAGGTCGGAGAAGGTCGGAGAAGGTCGGCGAAGGTCGGAGGTGGTTCGTCGTGACGTGGGTGATCGTCGGGGTGGTGGCCGTCGTGGCGCTCGTCGCGCTCGGCTGGGGCACCCGGCGCGGGCTGGACCGTGCGAGCCGATCCCCCGACCCCGAGCGGGCGCGCGCCGCGCAGGAACTGCGCGACCAGATCGAGCGCGGCAGGAACGACGCCGGCGGCCTGCGCTGAGCGGCCGTACGCGGTTCCCCGTATGGAGGCTCCCCGCGCTCCCGGACACGCTGTCAGCACGGAGCACCCGCTCCGGGGAGGACGGGTTCGTGCTGGAGGTGCGACGTGAAGGACGTGCGGTGCCTGATCGGCAGGCACCACTGGATCGTGCAGCAGGCCGAGGAGGACCGGCACCCGTACCGCACCTGCGTGCGGTGCCACGAGGACGAGGCCGCGGTGCCTGGCGACTACCCCGCCGCGCTGGCCCACGTCGGGGACTTCTTCGACCGCACCGTGAGCGGTTTCGGCCCACGGTCACGGTGAGCGGACGTCCTGCAGGACCCCGAGGCGACGGGCGGCCTGCAGGAGGGACGCGGTGCCGAGTTTGGCGTTGACGTGCTCGAGGTGCTTGTCGACGGTGCGCAGGGAGATGCCCAGGTCGCGCGCCACGCTGCGCCGGGACGCCCCGGTCAGCAGGGCGAGGACCACTTCCCGTTCGCGGCCGGTGACCGCGGGGACGTCCACGAGGTCCTGGCGCACGTCGGGGGCGAGACGTGCGAGGTCCCGCCGCAGCCGGCGGGTCCTGGCGACGACGGCCTGCGCGGCCGCCACCGTGCGCCAGACCTCCTCGACGTGGTCGCGCTCGGCGAGGGAGAAGGGGCGCCCGCTGCGACCGACCCCGAAGGCCGACAGCGCGGCGCCGGGACGAACTTCGAGCGGGAAGTCGAGTTGCTCGACGACACCGATCGAGGTCCTGAGGTGGCGGAACCCCTCCGAGCGCCGCCACTGCGGGCTGACGTCGTCGGGCGCGAACACGCCGTACCCGCGGCCTTCCAGGTGCACGACCGCGACCGGGTGCATGAGCAACCCCGAGCTGGCGTCCACCTGCCGCAGCAGCCGTTCCGTCGCCGTGGGGTCGGGCCAGATGCGGATCACGGTACGCGAGAGGTCGGCGAGCTCGATCGACTGGAACGACACCTGGTCGCAGATCCCCGACCGCAGCAGGCAGTCGGCGACGGCCTCGACCGGAACCTCCTCGGCGTCCGCGGCGACGGCGTCCAGCAGTTCCGCCCGCAGGTCGCTCAGCGCCTGCACCCGACGTTGTGTCACGGCGCACCTCGCAGGTTCCCCGGGGGCGATCGCGACGGCGCCCCGCGCAGCACCACGGTAGCCGTCCGCGGACGTGGTTTCACGCAGGGAACGGGGTCCGGGGTGCAGGCACACTCACAGCGACCGGTGCGGGAGGAGGTGCGCGATGAGCCCGGCCACCGCGGCGGCGACCACGTCCTGCTGCACCGGGTTCCGCGGGACCCGGAGGAGCGCGCCTTCCCGGACCCGTCCCCGCGGTCCCCGCGGTCCCCGGAGTGCGGGGATCACGACGGTGAGCACCGGTCGCCTCCCCGTCAGCCCGTGAACCCCGCCACCCGGACCCGGTTCCGCTCCAGGAACTCCCGGTCGACCGAGACGCCCAGACCCGGTTCGGTGGACACCTGCACCACCCCCGACGACGCGGTGATCGGCGTCGTCACGTCGCGGGCGTAGTACTTCTCCGAGGCCGACACGTCCGAGGGCAGCGTGAACCCCGGCAGGCTGGACACCGCGACGTTCGCCGCCCGGCCGACGCCGAACTCGTGCATGCCCCCGACCCACGCGGGCCAGCCGAACTCCACGGCCAGGTCGTGCGCGGCGACGGCCGTGGTCAGCCCACCCATCCGGGAGACCTTGACGTTCAGCACCCGCCCGGCCCCCAGCGCCTGCGCGGTCCGCAGGTCCTCCAGGGTGTCGATCGACTCGTCCAGGCACACGGGCGTGGCCACGTCGCGCTGGAACTGCGCGGAGGTGGTGAACGCGCGCGGGGCGAACGGCTGCTCGATCATCGTCAGCCCGAACTCGTCCAGGGCGCGCAACGCCGCCAGGTGGCCGGGGTCGGACGTGTAGGCGCCGTTGGCGTCGACGTGCAGCAGCAGGCCGTCGCCGAACGCGGCCCGCACGGCGCGGACCGGTTCGACGTCCCAGCCCGGTGCGATCTTCAGCTTCACCCGCGGGTACCCGGACTCGACGTGGTGGTGGCGGACCTGCTCCAGCAGGTCGTCGATCGTCTCCTCGATCCCCAGCGACACCCCCGCGACCACCTCGGTCCTGGTGCCGCCCAGCGTGCGGGCCAGCGGAACCTCCTGCACCGCGGACCACAACGCCCAGGCCGCCGCGTCGACCCCGGCCGCGGCGAACCGGTGCCCGCGCACCTTGCGGTAGGCGGCGGAGACCTGCGCGGGGTGGTCCACCTCCAGGCCCACCACGGCGGGCAGCAGGTAGGTCGAGGCGATCAGCCAGCTGGTCGCGACGGTGTCGGGGGCGAAGTAGGGGTCGGAGGGGCAGGCGATCTCGCCCCAGCCGGTCCGGCCCTCGGCGTCGGTGAGTTCCACCAGCAGGTGCTCGAGGAAGTTCTTGCGGTGCGAGCTGGTCTGGAACTCGTGCACCAGCGGCAGCCGGACCTGGTGCAGGTCGGCCCGGACGATCCTCACGGTTGACTCCTCACGGCGAACCCGTACACGGACGAACCCTGCTCACCCCGCCGGCAGGTCACCCCGACCAGGCCCGCGCCGAGCAGGCGGCCGAACTCCGCCCGCACCGGCGTGCCGGGGGCCACGAGGAGTTCCTCGACGACGGGACCGGGTTCGGCGGGCGAGAGGAGGTCCCACTCGACGACGACCCGGTCGGTGCCCGGCCGGTGGTAGAAGTCCTCGACGTACCAGCGGGCGCGAGCCCCGAGCACGTCGAGGTTGAAGTGCGCGTTGCGGCCCAGCAGCGGGTCGTACGCCCAGCGCATCGTGCGCACCCCGAGCCCGCGCACGACGTCGGCCTGCGCCTGCTTCAGCCGCCGGCCCAGCCCCTGCCCCTGCTGGTCCGGTGCCACGGCGGCGCTCTGCGAGTAGTGGTACTCCCCGTGCGCGTCGCGGGCGTGGACGCCGTAGGCGAAGGCGACGAGCCGCGGGCCCTCGAGGAGCCCGACCGCCGAGCCGCCGTTGCGCACCAGCGCCGACAGCAGTCGCGGGTTGAGCTCGAGGCCGGGTTCGCCGCGGCCGAGGACCTCGCGGTACAGCGAGCAGGCCTGGTCCTGCAGGTCTGCGGTGTCGAGGAGCACGCTCCTCAGCACGGCGGCCGCCCGGTGATCACCAGCCCACGATCGACCGCCCGCCCACGCCGGTCAAGCGGTGGGTGTCACCTCGCACGGCCGCCACACCCGGACCCCGCAGCCGCCGAGGACGGTGGCCGCCGCCCCGCACGGCGAAGATGTCCCGGTGAGTGCCACACGTGACCCGCGCCGACCCGACGTCACCACCGTCGAACTCGTAGGAGGTGTCGAAGCGCTCGAGCTCGAACTGCACGACCACGACGAGCGGTGGGCGGACGCCTACCTCGATCACCGGCGACGGATCCAGGCCGCCCTGGCCGCCGTGGACGTCGAGATCGAGCACGTCGGTTCCACCTCCGTCCCCGGGCTGGCCGCCAAACCCGTCGTCGACATCGTGGTGACCGTGGACGACATCACCGCCGAGGAGGACTACCTCGACGCGCTCCTGGCCGCCGGGTACGAACTGCGGGTCCGCGAGCCAGGGCACCGCCTCGTGCGCACACCGGCGCGAGACGTCCACGTGCACCTCTACGGCCGCGGCGACCCGGCCGTGGACGAGTACCTCCTCCTGCGTGATCACCTGCGCAGCGACGCGGACGACCGTGCCCTCTACGAGAGCACCAAGAGGACGCTGCTCGGCCAGCGGTGGGACGACGCGAACGCCTACGCCGACGCCAAGACCGACGTCATCTCGGCGATCAAGGCACGAGCGAGGGCAGCTCGCCGGCACTGACCACGCGGTCGGTCCCGGCGAGGTCCCGAGCAGCACCTCCGGGAGGGACCTCCCGGCCATCCCGGCCGACCCAGCAGCCCGCCGAACGGTTGCGGCGCCTGCCCCTCCTGCAACGGCTGTTCGATGCCCCGCCCCTGGACGAAGCCGTCGTCTGAGCGCTCAGCCACCTCGGTGGTCTTCTCCGGCACGGGCCAGGCCGAGCCGGCCCGGGACCGTCACGGTCGTCCGGCGTCGGCGGCGCTTGTTCTGGTACATGCGCTCGTCGGCGACCTTGAGCGCCGCCGGCAGCGGATCCTGCACCGACAGGTCCACAACGGCCGCGCCGCAGGAACAGCCCACGGAGGCGGTCTCCCCGCGGGCAGTCGCCACCGGCTCCTCGACAGCGACCGGGACTCGGCGCAGCAGTTGCCGATCGATCACTTCCCCGGGCGGCTGGTCGTGCAGCAACAGGACGAACTCGTCCCCGCCGAGCCGCGCGACCAGGCCGTGTCCGTCGACGACGCCGGCCAGGCGAGCCGCCACGGCCCGTAGGACGTCATCACCGGCGTCGTGACCGAGTTCGTCGTTGACAGCCTTGAAACCGTCCAGGTCCAGCAGGACCACACTCCATCCCGGCACCTGGTCGACCGGCAGACCGGCACCGACCTGCTGGCGTTGGCGAGGCACGCCGTCCGGTCGGTCCAGGTCGCTGATCAGGTGCTGTCGGGCGAAGTCGGCCAGACCGCGGCGGGAGTAGACGCCGGTCAGGTCGTCCCGGACGGCGGCCTCGGCCCGGTGACGGTCGCGCCAGGAGTCCCGCGCACGGATGCCGGCGTGAGCGATCGACAGCAGGATCGCGGTGGCTGTGGCGCCCAGTGTCGCCGGCCCGGGTCCCGGCAGTGCGTCGTGGACCAGCCCCCACGTCGCGGCCGCGATGATCATCGGCAGGATGTTCTGCACCAGCACCGTCGTCACGACCACCGCCACAGCCGGCGTGCGCGCCGGGGGCGCGGGAACCACAGCGACGGTCACCGGCTCGAACCGCGGCTCGCGCAGGTGGGTCAGCACGAGAACGCCGGCGCCGGTCACCGCCGCGGCCAGGCCGACGGCGCCGCCGACGACCCAGTCCCGCGTTTGACTGACGACCATGCCGGCATCGCCCAGCACCAGCCCGCACACCCCCACCGACGTGGCAACCACCTGCCTCACACCGTGCCCGTTGACCGGCTCGCGGGAACGAGCGCCGTTGGTCAGGGAGGCCACCGCGCCCAGGGCGATGGCGACGGTGACGATGTCGAAGAAGCAGAACAGCGAGTAGGACTTGCCGTCGTCGACGACCCCTCCCAGCGGGGTCAGGACCAACGCGACCGCGGCCGTTGCGGCGGTGAGCTGCATCCGGGCCACACCGGCCCGAGCAGGGGGCCAGCACGACCGGGCTCCGACCGACCGCGACGGCCCAGCCCGGTGCAGCGTGTGAGCGATGAGGGCCACCAGGAAGACGTACCGGACGAGTTCGACGGTGACGGTGAACCCCGGTTCGAACTCGTCCTCGAGGTAGCTCAAGCCGGTGGGGTCGACGGTGAACAGCCAGTAGGAGTCACCCAGGAGCGTCAGCAGGACCCAGGCGCTGAGCAGGAGCAGCGCTCGACGGGCGTGCCGGCCCGGAGCGAGGCACGCGGCCCCCACCGCCACGACGGCAGCGACGGCCTCGAGCAGGACGATGTCCAGGTCGATCGTCGCGCGGTAGTCGCGCAACACCCACAGCCAGATCGCGACGAGTACGGCCGCCGCGGCGACGGGAACAGCGCGGCGACGGAACGACGTCCTGCCGACAGGGTCCGCCCGAGTCACCTGAACCCCTCCGAGGTGTCGCTGGATGAGGCGACGTGAGTGCAAGTACGGCCATCGTGCCCGCAACCGGAGTTCCATCGCGGGCCGATGACGTCATTGACTCCCCTTCGGGGGTCAGGTCGCGCACCCTGGAGGTACTGCAGCCGACAGACCACAGCGCCAGGGCGTACCGACGGAGACGGTGTTCCTCGATCGCGACCTCTGAACCGACGATCCCACTGCAGGACTGGAGGTGATCGCCTGACTGCTGCGGTCAGCCAGCCGGCCGGCGCGGGTGTCCGTGCGCCGCGGCTCCACGCTCGGTCGTCCCGCCGTCGTGGGGTTCACCCTGCTCAGCAGCTCCCACCGCCACCGTCGGCCCCGCCGCACCCGCCACCGTCCCAGGAACCTCCGCCAAGGCTGCCGCTGCTGTCGCCGCCGAAACCCTCGCCGGATCCGCCTCGACGGGCCTCGAGCCAGAACGGGGTGGCGCGGGCGGAGCGGTCGGCGCGGCGACCTGGTCGGACGTGGTCGACGACCCCCAGCACGAGGACCACGACGGCGAAGAGGACGAACACGACGACCACCACGACCACCTCCGTTGGTCTTCCAGCTACGTGCAGCAGCGGGAAGGAAGACGCTGACCGCAGCGTGCCACAGGAGCTGCGCACCCGGGGCCGGAACGCTTCCCCGGGGGGAGTCCCCCCTGACGCCGGTCAGGAGCACTCAGGACAGCACCGGCCCGGACGCCCTCGTCCGCCGATGCCGTGATGCGCAGCGCTGGTCCACGCGACGGCGATCGCTCGCGCAGGGCGCCGTCCGGTCGGCTCGAGGCGCCGGCACGATCACCACGACCGGTCCGCCGGCGACAGCGGACCCGGGCCGTCGGCTGCCCGACTCCGCGACCGTCAGGAGTCGAGCGGCGGGTCAGCGCTCGTAGACGTCGGGGATGCCGTTGCCGTCGGCGTCGACACCCTCCTCCTGCTCGATGCGCCGGTAGACGCGGTTGCGGGTCGAGAGCACGACCGCCGCGATGAGCGCCGAGACGGTGGAGCCGACGAGCACGCCCAGGGTCACGTGCTCCCCGGCCGGGCTGCCCTCGCCGAAGGCCAGCGAGCCGATGAGCAGCGAGACGGTGAAGCCCATCCCGGCCAGCATCGACATGCCCAGGACGTCCACCCACGACAGGGTGTCGTCGAGCTCCGCCTTCGTCAGCTTCGAGAGCAGGAAGGTCGTCAGCACGATCCCGACGGGCTTGCCGAGCACCAGACCGGCGATGACACCGAGGGCCACCGGGTCCCCCATCGCCTCGGTGAACCCCTCGACCCCACCGATGGCCACCCCTGCGGACATGAGGGCGAAGACGGGGACGGCGAAGCCGGCCGAGATGGGCCGCCAGCGGTGCTCGAAGTGCTCCGAGAGCCCCGGACCCGCCTCGGGGCCGCCGTTCTTCTCGCTGCGCAGGACCGGCACCACCAGGCCCAGGAGCACACCGGCCACGGTCGCGTGGACGCCGGAGGCGTGGACGAGGGCCCAGGTGGCCAGGGCCAGCGGGAGCAGCAGCCACCAGGACCGGATCCGCCGCTGCACCGCGACCGTGAAGGCGGCCAGCGTCACCAGCGCGATGAGCAGGGGGGTCCAGTTCACCTGGTCGGTGTAGAAGATCGCGATGACCGTGATCCCCAGCAGGTCGTCGACGACGGCGAGGGTCAGCAGGAACGTGCGCAGCGCCGACGGCAGGTGCGAGCCGACGACGGCGAGGATGCCGAGCGCGAAGGCGATGTCGGTGGCCGACGGGATGGCCCAGCCGGTCAGACCGCCCTCGACGGCGTCGGGGTGCCACACGTTGACCAGGACGTAGAACAGCGCCGGGACCGCCATCCCGCCGACGGCCGCCGCGATCGGCAGGGCCGCGGCGCGCGGGTTGCGCAGGTCGCCCGCGACGAACTCCTTCTTCAGCTCCAGGCCGGCGACGAAGAAGAAGATCGCCAGCAGGCCGTCGGCCGCCCAGTGCTCCACGGACAGGTCCAGGTGCAGCGCGGCCGGACCGACGTGGAACTGCCGCACGTCCTCGTAGCTGTCCCCGGCGAGGTTGGCCCACAGCAGGGCCAGGACGGTGAAGACCAGCAGCAGCAGCCCACCGGTCGTCTCGTTGCGCAGGACGTCGGCGATGCGCTTGGCCTCGGGCCAGGTACCGCGGGAGAACAAGGGGGTGGAGGGCACGAGCTGACCAGCTTTCCGGGGTCGACGACGAAACCGCCGACCAGACTTCCCGGCACACCCTGCCGTGAGCCTACCCGAGGACGCCGACTAGCCCAGAACTCCCAGGCCCAGCCCGAACGCCGCGGCCAGCACGGTCAGCGCGAGGCTGCCCACGAGGTTGCCGGCCGCGGGCCGCAGCGCCCCCTCCCGGACCAGGCGCACGGTGTCGGTCATCGCCGTGCTGAAGGTGGTGAAACCACCGCAGAAGCCGACGCCGAGCACCAGCCGCCAGGCCGGGTCGGCGCCGTCCAGGACGAGACCGGTCAGCAGCCCCAGGAGGAACGAGCCGAGCACGTTGACGACGAGGACCCCCCACGGGAACTGGGAGGGGAACCTCGCGCGGACGGCGCCGTCGAGGGCGAACCGGCAGGCCGCCCCCAGTCCCCCGGCGAGCGCGAGCAGGACGATCACCGCGACCCCGCCCCCGCGCGACGGGCCGCGAGCGCGGTGCCCGCGACGACGGCGAGCAGTCCCGCGGCCAGGCTGAGCGCCGCGTAGCCCAGGGCCGTCGCGGTCGAACCGCCGCTGATCAGCCGGTCGAGCTCGACGGCGAAGCTGGAGTACGTCGTCAGGCCTCCGCAGAAACCGGTGCCCAGCCCCAGCCGCCACCGCTGCAGCGCAGGCGTCTCCCGGCCGCGGCGCAGGAGTTCCTCGAGCAGGAACCCCAGCACGAACGAACCGGCGACGTTCACGACCAGCGTCCCCAGCGGCCACCCGGCCGTGGTGGGCACGAGTTCGCCCACGGCCCACCGCACGAGCGTGCCGACCGTACCGCCGGCCCCGACGAGCAGCAGGAGACGTGGATCGCGGTGGGCGGGAGCGGGCACCCCTCCACCCTCCCACTCCCCGGCGATCAAGGACTCAGCGGCGGCGATCAAGGAATCAGCGGGAGTGCTGAACCCTCGGTCGCCGGGAGGGGGGATGGGTCAGGAGGGGATGACGGCCAGCGGCCAGCCTCCGGCGGCCAGGCGGGAGGAGACCCGGGCCACGTCGCTCTCGGCGGGCTCGTCGAGGGTCGCCTCGTTGACCAGGCGCTCGACGTCGGCGACGGTGATGACCTCGCCCTGTTCGGCCAGGCCGGCCAGTTCGGCGGCGATCTCGTGCACCTCGGTGTCGGTGAGCTTGCGGCGCAGCAGGCCGAGCAGCACGACGTAGTCCTGGCGCGGCACCCCGGTCGGGTACCCGGCGCGCAGCCAGGCGACGACGCGGCCGGCGAGAGTGGTCGAGCTCACGGGAGTTCCCCCCTCACTTGTCGACGATCGTCGGGTGGACGTGCTCGAAGCTCAGCGCCTTGCCGAAACCGCTGGCCACGACGTACGCGATGCCGAGCGCGACGACCAGCAGGCAGACCGCGAAGCAGGCGACCGCGAGCACCCGGCCGACCGGGTGGCCCGGTTCGTGGCTGGTCTCGGCGTCCCCGCCGGCGCCGAACGCCATGGCCCGCACACCGGCCGAGAACAGCACCGGGACCCCCGCGCCGAGGACGAGGGCGAGCAGCAGGATCTTCCACAACGCCTCGCCCACGAGGACCAGGTTCTGGGTCATGCGGATGCTCCCCTCAGACCGAGGCCGGCGTGCGCCGGGCGCCCGCGGTCTCGTGCCACTCGTCGTTGACGTTGTCGGCGTGCACCGGGTCCCTGCGCGAGCGGGCCACCACGGCGAGCGTGAAGGCCAGCAGCGCGACGCTGATGACCAGTGCGCCCAGGAGCCCACCGCCGAGGAGGTCGGCGAGGAACCACATCAGGGCCCCGACGACCGCCGCGGCGGGGATGGTCGTGACCCACGCGACGACCATGCGCCCGGCGACGCGCCAGCGCACGGTGGCCCCGGGCTTGCCGAGTCCGGCGCCGAGGACCGAACCGGTGGTGACCTGGGTGGTGGACAACGCGAAACCCATGTGGCTGGAGATGAGGATCACCGCGGCGGAGGAGGTCTCCGCCGACATCCCCTGGGCCGGGCTGATCTCGATGAGTCCCTTGCCCAGGGTCCGGATGATCCGCCAGCCGCCGAGGTAGGTCCCGGACGCGATGGCCAGGGCGCAGGCCGCCTTGACCCAGAACGGGATCTCCTCCAGGTTCGTCCAGTGCCCGGAGGCGATGAGGCCGAGGGTGATCACCCCCATGGTCTTCTGCGCGTCGTTCGTGCCGTGCGCGAGCGAGACCAGCGAGGCCGAGCCGATCTGACCCCACCGGAAACCCTGGTCGGTGAACCGCTGCGCGACCCCGGTGACGACGCGGTGCACGAGCCAGGTGCCGACCGTGGCCACCAGGCAGGCCAGGACGGGTGAGGCCAGGGCCGGGACGACGACCTTCCCGACCACACCGTCGATCTTCGACCCGTCCCCGTTCCAGTTCACCCCGGCCCAGCCCAGGCCGGCGACGGTGGAACCGATGAGCCCGCCGAACAGGGCGTGCGAGGAACTCGAGGGCAACCCGACGAGCCAGGTCAGCAGGTTCCAGGCGATGGCTCCCACCAGGCCGGCGAGCACGATGGTCAGGAGCGCGGAACCTCCGCCCGCCAGGAGCTCGGGTTTCGGCGCGCCGTCGCTGTCCTGGATCTTCACGACGGCGTTGGTGACGGTGAGCGCGACCTCCACGGAGAGGAAGGCGCCGATGAGGTTGAGGATGCCGGACAGCGCGACAGCCGTCTTGGGCTTGAGCGCGCCGGTGGCGATGGACGTGGCCATCGCGTTGGCGGTGTCGTGGAAGCCGTTGGTGAAGTCGAACGAGAGAGCGACCACCACGACCAGCACGAGGATGACGGTTGCGGTCTCCACGTCGGCAAGGCTGCACCCGCAGCGCCGGGCCGGAAACCCGTACCGGGGCGACCGCCGAACTGTTCACCACCAGTTCACCCGGCCGCGGGAACCCCGCGCTCCACGGGCCCCCGACGCGAGAACCCGCCCCGGGGACCACCGGGGCGGGTTCTGCGGACGGCGGTTCAGAGCGTCGCGGCGACCTCCGGCCGCCGGTCGGTCTCCAGGATGGTGCGGGCCTCCACGACCAGCAGCGGGTCGGGCGTCCCGACGACCTCCGAGTCCTTGCCGTCGTAGTCGAACAGCGACAGCACGTGCCGCATGGCCGCCAGCCGGGCGCGCTTCTTGTCGTTCGTCTTGATGACCGTCCACGGCGCGTACCCGGTGTCGGTGCGCTCGAACATCGCCTCCTTGGCCGCGGTGTACTCGTCCCAGCGGTCCAGGCTCGCGAGGTCCATCGGCGACAGCTTCCACTGCCGGACGGGGTCGATCTGCCGGATGAGGAAGCGCGTGCGCTGCTCGGCGCGGGTCACGGAGAACCAGAACTTCACCAGGTGGATGCCGTCGTCGACGAGCATCCGCTCGAACAGCGGGGCCTGCGCGGTGAACCGGTCGTACTCCTGCGCCGTGGCGAAACCCATGACCCGTTCCACGCCGGCGCGGTTGTACCAGGAACGGTCGAACAGGACGAACTCGCCGGCTGCGGGCAGGTGCTGGACGTAGCGCTGGAAGTACCACTGGGTGGACTCGCGTTCGCTGGGCTTCTCCAGCGCCACCACCCGGGCCCCGCGCGGGTTGAGGTGCTCCATGAAGCGCTTGATGGTGCCGCCCTTGCCGGCCGCGTCGCGTCCCTCGCACAGCACGACGATCCGCTCGCCCGAGGCCTTGAGCCACTGCTGCAGCTTCAGCAGTTCGATCTGCAGCAACCTCTTGTCGACCTCGTAGTCCTTGCGGCTGAGCCGCTCGTCGTACGGGTAGTCCTCGCGCCAGGTGTCGACGACGGTGCCGTCGCTGCGCAGGAGCTCCGGTTCGTCCTCGTCGTCCAGGATCGACATGCCGATTTCGGGGTTGAGCTGCACGCCCGTATGGAACCCCCTCGCCCGCGGCGACGCAGGTCGGGCCGGTGACCGCAGGGCGAACTCCGGGTGAACAGGACGGGCCCGCCTGCGGTCCCGGGCGGACCGTCGGGCGAACCCCGGGCGGCGCGCACGACCCGACGACGGGTGGGCGACGCCCGGCGGGCAGCGTCGCGGCCGGACCTGCCGAGCAGGGGGACACGACCACCACCGAGGCGGTGCGGTCGTCCGCCCGGCCCGGACTGGCCGACCGGGCCGCGTTCTCCAGCCACCCCAGCACCTGGTGGCCGGCTCCCGCGCGCCGGGGACCTGCGGCCCCACCACCCGGCGTAGATTGTCCTGACATGGAACCAGTCAGTCCGCCCGTCGGTGACGAGAGCATCAACTTCAGGACGAGGAAGTGGGTCCGCCCCGAGGACCTCAACGCCAACGGGACCCTCTTCGGCGGCAGCCTGCTGCGCTGGATCGACGAGGAGGCCGCGATCTACGCGATCCTGCAGCTGGGCAACGGCAAGGTCGTCACGAAGTACATCTCCGAGATCAACTTCGTGTCCTCCGCGCAGCAGGGCGACCTGATCGAGATGGGCCTGCGCGCCACGCACTTCGGCCGCACCTCGCTGACCATGCGGGCCGAGGTCCGGAACATGATCACCCGTCAGAGCATCCTGACGATCGAGAAGATCGTGTTCGTGAACCTCGGCCCGGACGGGCAGCCGACGCCGCACGGGTACTCGACGATCACCTACGAGCGGGACCGGATCCCGAGCACGATGACGACGAGCTGAGCTCCGGGACTCAGACCCGGAACCTGCCCACCGAGGCGAGCAGTTCCGCGGACAGCCCCGCGAGGTCGTCGGAGGACTGGCGGGTCTGGGCGGCAGCGCGGGTCGTGCTCTCCGCGGTGTCGGCGATGGTCGCGATGTTGCGGGCGATGTCCTCGGAGGAGTTCGCGGCCTCGGTGACGTTCCCGTTCATCTCCTGCGTGGTCGCGGTCTGCTCCTCCACGGCCGAGGCGATCGTCGTCTGGTAGTCGCTGATGCGGGCGATGACCTCGCGGATGTCGGCGATCGCCGACACCGCGCGGCCGGTGTCGCCCTGGATCGCGACGACGCGGTGGGTGATGTCCTCGGTCGCCCGCGCGGTCTGCTGCGCCAGTTCCTTGACCTCCCCGGCGACGACGGCGAACCCCTTGCCCATCTCGCCGGCACGGGCCGCCTCGATGGTCGCGTTGAGCGCCAGCAGGTTGGTCTGCTCGGCGATGGCGGTGATGGCCTTGACCACGTCCCCGATCTCGCGCGAGGAGTCGCCGAGCTTGCTGACCGTCTGGTCGGCGACCGAGGCCATGTCGACGGCCTGACCGGCCACCCGCGCCGCCTCCGAGGCGCTGACGCTGATCTCCCGGATGCTCGCGCCCATCTCCTCGCTGCCGGCGGCCAGCGTCGAGACCGTGCGCGAGACCTCCTCGGCCGCACCGGAGACCAGGCCGGCCTGCGACGCCGCGGCGTCGGCGCCACCGGCGAGCTCACCGCTCGTGGTGGACAGCTGCGCACTGGCTCCGGCCAGCGACTGCGACGTCGCGGTGATCGAGGAGACCATCGAGCGCAGGTTCGAGGTCGCGGCGCCCAGGCTCTTCGCCATCCGGCCGATCTCGTCGCGGGTGTCGATGCCGGCGTCCTGGGTGAGGTCGCCCGCGGCGACGGCGTCGAGCACCCGCGAGACGCGCGACAGCGGACGGGTGATGCCGCGCACGACGGCGACGGCGACCCCGAGCGCGAGCAGCAGGCCGACGACCAGGACGACGGGGACCACGACGAGGGCGGAGCCGGCCTTGGCGGCGGCGGCGTCGGTGCGGGCCTGGGCGCGCAGCTCCTCCGCGGCCCCGGCCGCCTCGATGGCGTCGGCGCCGGTGGTGACCACCGGCAGGATCTGCTCGCGGTAGACGGTCGCGGCCCCGGACACGTCACCGGCGTCGGCCTGCGGGACGAGGACGTCGTGGAACAGCGTGTCGATCTGAGCCTGCGCGTCCTGCAGAGCCGTGACCTGGGCGGGGTCGGCCGCGTTCGGGGCGTAGGCGTCGATGCCGGCCTGCAGGTCGGCCGACTTCTCCTCGAACTGGGTCAGCAGCTTCTGCCGGACCTCGGGCGAGGCCGCGGGGTACTCGACCACCCGCGCCCGGGCGGCCTGGAAACCGCGCTGGGCGGCGGACAGGTCGACCAGCGGCTGGACGCTCTCGGCGTAGGAGGCGCGGGTGGCCTCGCGCAGTTCGGCCAGCCGCACGGTGGCGACGCCGCCGACGGCGAGGGCGACCGTGGCGCCCACCAGGACCCCCGCCCCGATGCGCACGCCGACCGGGCGGTCCCCGAGGAGGGAACGGCGGCGGTTCTCCTGGTGCTGCGGTGCGGGCATCGTTGCGCTCCTCGAAGGGCCTTGGTCGCTCGGGGACGTCTGTCGCCTCCCCCACCCCCGTCGACCGCTCCGATCCGCGGCTTGAGCGTTTCAGCCCCTGGTTCCGGATGCGGCGCGCAGTTCCACGGGCGTCGATCGCGCGGACGTCGGGGATGATGCCGTGGTGAACCTCGACCTCCTCGGCGACGCGGTCCTGCACGGCGGCGACCGCGCCACGCTGCGACTGGCCCGCGAGTTCCCGCACTCCGTCGCCGCCGTCTGGACCGCCCTGACCGAACGCTCGCTGACCCGGCTGTGGTGGGCCGACCTGCGCGCCGACCTGCGCCTGGGCGGGGAGTTCTCGCTGGAGTGGCTCACCGGGCCACCGGGTGAGCTCGAGTGGTGGCCCGGTGAGATCACCGCGTTCGACCCGCCGCGGCTGCTGGAGCACACGAACTCCGAGCACGGGCTGCTGCGCTGGGAACTCGAACCGCTCGACGTCGGCGCGCTGCGCGCCCGCACCCGGTTGCGGCTGACCAACGACCTCGAGGGCGAGGACGAGTGGGTGCCGATGTCGCTGGCGGCCTGGCACCTGCACCTGGAGCAGCTCGAGGTCGCCCTCGACGGCGGCTCGGTCGACTGGGGCGCCTGGGGCACGGCGAAGAACGGGCGCCTGCGCGAACTGCGCGCCGCCTACGCCGCCACCCTGTCGCGGTGAGACCTCCCGCACGACGACACGAGTGCTCGATCACGACAGTGATCGAGCACGGTCAGTGCAGGACCTTCAGCCCGATGACGCAGCCGACCAGGCCCAGGATCAACAGGACCTTCGCGAGGGAGACGGCTTCGGTGCCGGTGACCATGGCGTACCCGACGGTCAGCGCGGCGCCGATCCCGACCCACACGGCGTAGGCCGTGCCGGTCGGGATGACGCGCATGGCGTACGCCAGGCCGGCCATGCTGAGCACGATGCCGACGGCGAACACGACGGTCGGCCCGGGACGGGTGAAACCCGTGGACTTCCCCAGTGCGGTGGCCCAGACGGCCTCCAGCACACCGGAGACGACGAGGACGATCCACGCCACGACGAAACCTTCCCCACCGTCTTGTCGCTGACCGGGTACGGCGGGCTCGTCCGGGCACCTCGTGGTGGGTGCTGCTCCCAGGTTCCGCGACGCCGCGTCGGGGGTCAAGCGGAGGTGGTGTCAGACCGGTCACCCGGTGGGCCGGCCAGCACCGTGGGGACGTACTCGAGCAGCTGGAGCCTGCCGTCGAAGGTGCGCTGCTCCACGAGGTCCAGGGCCACGTCCGGGTACCCGTCGTAGATGCGGTCCGAGCCGGTCGCGCCGGTGATCACCGGGAAGACGACGACCCGGAAGCGGTCGACCAGTCCCGCCCGCAGCAGCGACCGGCACAACGACACGCTGCCGAGGGTGTGCAGCGGGCGGTCGCCCCGCTCCTTCAGGGCCCGCACGGCCGCGACCGCGTCCGTGCCGACCAGCCGCGTGTTCGCCCACGCCAGGGGCGGTTCCAGCGTGGACGAGAACACCACCTTCGGCATCGCGGCCAAGGCTGCGAACCCGGGGTCGTCGGGCATCTGCTCGGCGAAGCCGGCCATCAGCCGGTAGGTCCTCGCCCCCATCAGGGACGTGTGCTCCTCCTCCTGCCCGAGCCACCCCAGGTACTCCGGTCCCTCCAGCCCCCAGTAGCCGGGCCAGCCCTTCGCGGCCCCGTAGCCGTCCAGGGAGGTGATGAAGTCCACCATCAGCGTCTGCATGCGTCCCTGACCGGGACGCGCCCGTGAAGTCATCGCCGCGGCGACCCGACGCGGCGGGCACCGCCGTCCGGTTCCACGCCACGACGTCCTGGGCACCGCCTCGGGGCTGCGGATCGCCCGTTCCACGGTGTACCCGCCGTTGTCGACGAGCAGGATCGTCGGAGCCGGCCCCGACGTCGGCGACCGGCCGAGTTCACCGGTGGTCAGCTGCGCCGAGCCGTCGCCGGTGACCGGGACCGTGACCTCGCGGGCCTGGCCGGGCAACCCGGTGAGCGCGACCCGGGAGTCCTCGGCCACGGCGGGGTCGCTGCGCAGCACCCGCAGCGGACGGTCCAGCGGCGCGGCCGGCACCCGCGCGAGCGCGGACCACGACGGGAACGTCCTCGGCGCAGCTGCCGACGAGGGCGTCGACGGCGGACAGCTCGCCGACACCGGACGTCGTGACGAACGCCGCCGGGCCGCGCCGCAACCGTGCGTGACCGTCGGCGGCGCAGCCGGCTGGGGGCATCTCCCGGCGCCAGCGCTGGGGGGATGAGCTCGTTGCTCGCTCCGGCCCGCTGCGGGCCGCCGCTCGCGAGCACCTCGTCGAGCCGACCAGGTCGAAGTCGCCCGGCAGGCCGAACAGGTGGGCGACGCCCAGCCGCTCGAGGCGGCGGGCCGGGAAGGTGCTGACGGTGACGGTGGGGCGCATGGGGCAGATGACGCGCGGCCCGGTCGGATCGCACACGAGACACGGCCCACGTTGATCGATCCGACCATCGGAGCGCATGATCACAGCTCTAGGGTGGTCGGCGTGACCATCCTCGACGACACCGACCGGCGCATCCTGCTGGCCCTGGACCGCGACGCGCGAGCCACGGTGGCCCAGCTCGCGCTCGACCTCGGGCTGGCGCGCGGGACGGTCCACAGCCGCCTCGAGCGGCTCGCCGCCGACGGGGTGCTGCGGGCGAACTCGACCCGCCTGGACCCCGCGCGGGTCGGGCTGCCGATGCGTGCGCTGGTCACAGCGGGTGTCCAGCAGAGCGAGTTCGCCGGGCTGGTGGAGGACATCGAGCGCATCCCCGAGGTCGTCGAGTGCCTCGGCATCTCCGGCGACTCCGACCTGCTCATCCAGATCGCGGCCCGTGACGCCGACCACGTCTACGACATCACCCAGCGGATCATGCACTGCCGCGGGATCCGGGGGACGTCGACGTCGATCGTCCTGCGCGAACTCCTCGGGTACCGGATGGATCACCTGTTGAGGTGAATCCGTGCACCGGCCGTTGTCGTCGAGTTCTCCGGGGGTTCCCCGACCACTGCCAGGTTGAGCCTGCCCCGAGGAGATCGAACGAGAGGTTCACCGGTGTCCGACACCCAGCCCAGCACGAACGAGAACGCTTCGCAAGAGCGTCGCGGTTTCTTCACCCGTCGAGGCCTTCTCGGCACCGGTGGCCTCGCCACCGCCGTCGTCTTCGGCAAGGGCCTGGTCGACGCCGGTTCCGCGTCCGCCGCCCCGGCGTACGTGCCGGCCCAGCTCAACGTCAAGGACGCGCACTACTCGACGACGTTCCGCCGGATCGCCCTCTCGACCGGCACCGGCAGCGCGGTGAAGATCCTCCCGCTGGACCGCGCCAAGTTCCAGGTCGGCGCGAGGTTCGACCTGCGCATCGAAGCCACGGGCGTCGACCCCGAGACCACGAAGATCGTCATCAAGGTCAGCGACGGCAGCGGCCCGGCCGCACTGCTGAGCCCCGCGCCGCTGCGCACCAGCTCGGCCGCCGACTCGGTCGAGGTCACCTACCAGGACCTCGTCTACCCGACCGAGGGCACCTACACGATCGCCGCCGCCGTGACCTCCGCGAACGGTTCGGCGTCGCAGGAGGTCGAGCACGAGGTCGTCCTGTCCAAGGCCGACGGCCGGACCGCCAAGAACGTCATCTTCTTCCTCGGCGACGGCATGGGCCAGGCCGCCATCACCGGCGCCCGGATCCTGTCCAAGGGCATCACCGAGGGCAAGTACAACTCGCTGCTGGCGATGGACACCCTCGACTACCGCGGGAACGTCACGACCTCCGGCTGCGACTCGATCGCCACCGACTCGGCGAACTCGATGTCCGCGTACATGACCGGCCACAAGTCGGCCGTCAACGCGATGGGCGTCTACCCTGGCAACTCCGAGGACCCCACCGCGAGCCCCCGCGTCGAGACCATGGCCGAGGTCCTCAAGCGCTCGCGCGACATGTCGATCGGCATCGTCACCACCGCCGAGGTCCAGGACGCCACCCCGGCCGCGGTGTTCGCGCACACCCGCCGTCGCTCGGAGTACGTCGACATCATGGACCAGGCCCTCGAGCCCGGCCAGATGCCCGACGTCCTCCTGGGTGGTGGCCGCGCCACGTTCCTGCCGCAGTCGCAGGAGGGTTCGCGCCGCGAGGACGACCGCGACCTCATCGAGGAGTTCAAGGACAAGGGCTTCGCCTACGCGGGTTCGCGCACCGAACTGTCCGCGGTGATGGCCGCCGGAACCCCGGACAAGCTGCTCGGCACGTTCCACACCGGGAACCTGAACGTCTACATCGACCGCCAGGTCACCCCGAACCCCGAGGTCCTGGGCGAGTTCGACGACCAGCCCGGGCTGGTCGAGATGACGAGGGCCGCGCTGAAGGTCCTGGAGAAGAACGACAAGGGTTTCTTCCTCATGGTCGAGGGCGCCTCGATCGACAAGTCCGAGCACCCGCTGGACGGCCCCCGTGCCGTGTACGACACGATCGAGCTCGACCAGGCCGTCGAGGTCGCCAAGGAGTGGGCCGAGGACCGCGACGACACCCTGATCGTCGTGACCGCCGACCACAACCACGCCATGAGCATCGCCGGCACCCACACCCTCTCCAAGGAGGGCTCGCCCGCGCGCCAGCAGAACGGCGTGTACGCCGACGCCGGTTTCCCGACCTACGTCGACTCCAACGGCGACGGTTTCCCGGACGACCCGAACCCGGACGTCCAGCTGTTCTTCGGCTGGTCCAACCACCCGGACCACCCGGACGACTTCGCGCACAACGCCGTCCTGGCGCAGCCGGCGCTGGAGGACCCCGCCACCGAGCAGGCGTTCCCCAACCCCGACCGCGACCCCGGCGCCGTCGTGCAGATCGGCAACCTGCCGCTGGACGAGACCAACTGCGTGCACACCGTCGAGGACGTGTCGATCTTCGCCTCCGGGCCCGGCGCCCAGGCCTTCGGCAAGCTGCTGGACAACACCGAGGTGTTCCACGCGATCTGCGCGGCGCTCGGCCTGCAGATCCCGACCTACGAGCTGTCGAGCTCCGGCGGCAAGCTCGCCGAGGCCGAGGTCTCGGCCGAGCAGGCCGCGCTGGTCAGCTGACCCACCGGCCGGTCCGGACGCCCCCTCCCGCCGCGGCGGGAGGGGGCGTCCGCACGTCGGGACCGTGCCAGGCTGGCCCGGTGCCCACGGCGTTCCTCATGGTCGGCCTCCCGGCCTCGGGCAAGACGACCCGCGCCCCCGCGCTCGAACGCGACCGCGGGGCCTTGCGGCTGACGCCGGACGAGTGGATGGTCCCGCTGTTCGGCGGCGAGAACCCCGGGGCCGGCCGGGACGCCCTGGAGGGGCGGTTGCTGTGGACGGCGCTGCGCGTGGCGCGGCTCGGCCTCGACGTCGTCGTGGACTTCGGGTTGTGGTCCCGCGAGGAGCGGCACGCGCTGCGGGTCCTGTTCGCCGCGGTGGGCGCGGACTGCGTGGTGGAGTTCTGCGACGTCGACCCGGCCACGCAGCTCACGCGCGCCGAGCACCGGTGGCGGCAGACCCCGCACCTGACGTTCGCCGTGACGGCCGGGGAGCTCGCGAGCTGGCGCGAGGTGTTCGTGGCACCGGACGCGGCGGAGCTGTCCGGGGGTCCCGTCCCGGACCCGCCACCGGGGTCGGCGACCTGGGCCGACTGGGCCGCGCAGCGCTGGCCGGGCCTGCGCCCGTAGCGCTCTCCTGCGCCTGATCCTGGTGTGACCCAGGACACACTGCGGAGGTGTAACGCTTCGCCGGGGCCGAGCGATGTCGCGGGTGAGTCCGGGGGGAGCGCACAGGTCGGGGGGCCTGCAGTGCGACGGACTCAGGGGGAAGCAGCAAGGCTCGGTGGCCGGGGGGTCGACCACCGGGTGCACGATCCGGGAGTCCGGGGGGTGCGTCGGGGCCGGGGGGCCCGCAGGACGCATCGGGCTCACGGAGTGGGGTGTCAGCCTGGTGGCCGGGGGGTCGGCCACCAGGCAAGCCCCCGCCCGCTCGACAGGCCGTGACGACGACCGGCCACCACACCTTCGGACGACGCGTCCCGCCCACGCCCTCCCGCCGGGCTCAGTCGGGCAGGTAGAGGCAGAACAGGTGGCCGTGCGGGTCGCGCAGCACCCGGACGGTCTCCTGCGGCTGGAACTCCTCGACGTGCGCCCCGCCCGCGACGGCGTGCGCGACGGCCGCCTGCAGGTCGTCGACGGCGATGTCGAGGTGGTCCTGCATCTGCTGCTCGCCGGGGGCGGCCGGCCAGGCGGGCCGCACGTGACGGGCCTCCCGCTGGAAGGACAGGCCCGGACCGCCGTGCGGGTTGCGCAGGACGATCCAGTCCGGATCGCGTTCACCGGTCTCCTCCAGCCCCAGCAGGTGCCGGTAGAAGTCCGCCAGGACCCCGGGCTCGGGGCTGTCCAGGACCGTCGAGGTCAACCGCAGTCGTGGGCTCACGCGAGCAGCGTGGCCCGTCCGCGCCGGGCGCACCAGGCCCCGCGCACGACCCACGCCCGGGCCCACCCCACCCCACCGTCGAGCCTGCGGACGCCATGGGTCACCATCGTCTGGTGATCGCCCGGTCGGTGCCGTCGTCGCTGAGCCTGGAACGCAGCCGACGGGCCGTCGCCCAGGCGCGCTCCTTCGTGCGGGACCGCTGCGCGGAGTCGGGTGTGAGCGAGACCGTCTGCGACACCGCGGTCCTGCTCGTCAGCGAACTGGTGACGAACGCCGTCGAGCACGCCCGCAGCAGCGTGGACCTCTCGGTCACGGTCAGCCCCGCCAAGGTGCACGTCGAGGTCGGCGACGGCAACGCGAGCCTGCCGGCCATCCAGCCCGCCGACGTCGGCGCCGTCCACGGCCGGGGCATGGCCATCGTCGACGCCCTCGCCGACGCGTGGGGCGTCCGGCCCGCGGGCCGGGGCAAGACGGTCTGGTTCGACCTGCCCTGCTGAGCCGGCGCTAGAACCAGCCCTTCGCGTCGTCGTCCAGCGCCAGGAACCGTTGCGGCAGACCGGCCCTGGTCCGCAACGCGGCGTACCGGCCGAGCGGGCAGGCGCAGGGTTCGACGACCCAGTCCCGGTCCTCGTGCTCGCGCGCGAACTCGTCGACCGCCTCCGCGGAGTCCAGCAGGTACACCCCGCCCGCCCCGAGTTCGAGCTCGACGTCGTGGACCTCGAGCAGCACCGCCGCGGTCCGGGCCCCGGGAGCCGCGAGCAACGCCGAGTCCCGGTCGGGCTGCCACAGCACCTCGAACCCCGACCGCTCGAACCCGGTGAGCGCCTGCTTCAGGTTGGTCACCGGATGCTTCTCGAACCCCAGCCTCACCACACACCCCTTCGTCGTGTGCGGTCATCCTGCCGCACTGGCGGGCGCTCGCCGCCCGTGCCACGGTGGATCGACGGTGACGGCGCCGCGACCCCCGTCCAGCCAGATCCCGGGAGACCCGTGCGCCGCACCCTGCGCCCCGTCCGCTCCGCCAACGCCTCCGACCGCAACGTCCTCGGCCTCCCCCTCGCCCTCGTGGTGGCCGCGGGTGCGGCGGCCTGGGCGCTCGACGGCCCGTACGCGGCCGCCGCCCTGGTCACCCTGGCCTGCTACGAGATCGCCCTCAGCGTCGACAACGCCGTGCCGATGGCGGGGGTGGCCGGCCGGCTGCACCCACGGATGCGGCAGGTGTTCCTGACCGCCGGCCTGTTCGCCGGGGTCGTCGTCATGCGGCTGTTCGTCCCGCCGCTGGCCGTGGCCACCGCCGGCGGCGAGCACGTCGCCGAGACGACGGCGGACATGGTCGCCGACCCGGCCGGGTACGCGGCCGCCCTCGACGGTGTCCGTCCCGAACTCGCCGGCTTCGGCGGGGTGTTCCTGTGGCTGGTCTTCAGCGAGTTCCTGTTCAACTGCGAGCGCAAGGACCGGCCGTTGTGGATCGCGCCGCTGGAACGGCCGTTCTTCCGGCTGCGCCGACCGCGCGTCGTGCAGTTCGCCGTCGCGGCCGTCCTGGCCGGTCTGGCCGCCTGGGTCGGGGCGCCCACCGACCGGGACACCGTCGCGGTCGCCGGGCTCGTCGGGATCGGTGGGTACGCGCTGGTGAAGCTGGGTGCCCGGCACGTGGCCACCCACGCCCTCGCCGTCGTCGTCGAACGCGCGCTGGCGGTGTTCCTGCTGCTGGAGGTCCTCGACGACACCTACTCCTTCACCGACACCGGCACGGACCTGCCGGTGTGGGTGCGGCTCGCGATCGCCCTGGCCGGGGTCAGCATCGGCGCGGTGTTCCTGGTCCGGCTGACCCGCAAGCTCGACGCCGGCGAGGCGCTCAAACGCTACGAGCACCTGCCCGCCGGTGCCGCCTACGTGCTGGGCGTCCTGGGGATCCTGCTGTGGGCCTCGCTGGTCACGACGATCCCGGCGGCGCTCGCGGCCTGGTTCGGGGCCGTCGTCATCGGCGCCTCGCTGGTCAGCTCGCTGGTGCGCAACCGGCGGCGGGGACGGAGCCTGCGCGGTGCCGACCTGCCCGTCCAGCGGCGCCGCAGCCCCACCGGGCAGCCGCGGTCCCGATGAGTTCGCGGGACGCCCGGGGTCTGCCGGTCGTGCACACGACACTGACCCAGGACCCGGTCGTCACCGGACGCGCTGCCGTCCCCTACGTGGGCACCCGGCGGACGGTGACGATGACCACGATGGCGGACATCGCCGACCGCATCCCCGAGGTCGTCGGCTGGGTGCTGGAGAACGGGCACGCCCCGGCCGGCGCCCCGTTCCTGCGCTACCTCGTCATCGACATGGAGCGTGAGCTGGTCGTCGAGGCGGGCATCCCCGTCGACGGACCGGTGGAGGCCGCCGGGGAGGTGTACGCCGGCACGCTGCCCGCCGGCCGGTACGCCACCGTCGTCCACACCGGTCACCCCGACGACCTGGTCGGGGCGACCGGCGACCTGCTGCGCTGGGCCGAACGCGAGGGACTCGCCTTCGACGCCTCACCCGGCCCGGACGGGGAGGTGTGGGGGTGCCGGCTGGAGAACTACCTCACCGATCCCCGCGAGGAGCCGGACATGGACCGGTGGGAGACGGAACTGGCGTTCCGGCTGGCGGACTGAACGTCACCAGCGGTCGTGGACGTGCTCGGCCACGAGGTCGCGGTAGACCTCCTCGACGGCCTCGAGCTGGTCGGCCGTGGGGGCCGGCAGGTCGGCGGCCGCGGCGTTCCCCGCCGCCTGCTCGGGGTTGCGCGCGCCGGGGATCACGACGCTCACCCCGGGCTGCTCGACGATCCAGCGCAGGGTGAAGGCGGCCAGCGGTGCGTCGCCGGCGACGTCGGCCAGGCGGCGGGCCGCCTGCACACCGGCGCCGAGCGGAACCCCGGCGAACGTCTCGCCGACGTCGAAGGACTCGCCGTTGCGGTTGAAGTTGCGGTGGTCGTCGGCGGGGAACGTCGTGTTCTCGTCGATCTTGCCCGACAGCAGGCCCGAGGCCAGCGGAACCCGCACGACGACGCCGACCCCGGCCTCGGCGGCGGCCGGGAGGAACTCGGTGACGGGCTTGAGCCGCAGCGGGTTGAGGATGATCTGCACGCTCGCCACGTTCGGGCGGGCCACGGCGGCCAGGCCCTCGGCGACGGTCTCGACGGACACGCCGTAGGCCTTGGTCCGGCCCTCGTCGACGAGGGTGTCGAGCGCGTCGAAGACGGCGTCGGTGTGCAGGACCTGCGGCGGCGGGCAGTGCAGCTGTACCAGGTCCAGGGTGTCCACGCCGAGGTTCTCCCGGCTGCGGTCGTTCCAGGCCCGGAACGCGTCGAGGGTGTACGCCTCGGCCACGTGCGGGTCGGCGCGGCGGCCCATCTTGGTCGCCACCACGACGCCCTCGGGCGCGTCCGGCAGGAACCGGCCCAGCAGCCGTTCGCTGCGGCCGTCGCCGTACACGTCCGCGGTGTCGAAGAAGGTGACCCCGGCCTCGGCGGCCGCCTGCAACGTGGCCAGGGCCGCGTCCTCGTCCACCGTTCCCCAGCTGCCGCCGATCTGCCAGCAGCCCATGCCGATCACTCCGACGGGTCGACCCGTCCTGCCCAACGTCCTCGTCTGCACGAGCGCGAGCCTAGTGGGACCACTCCAGCAGTGCGGGCACGACCCGGGCGGCGAAGTCCTCGTAGTCGTCGAGGGTGTTGTAGGCGTGGGCGGCCAGCCGGACGAAGGCGTCGTCCCCGAACGCGGTGAACGCGGCCTCGACGTCGAACTCGGCCAGCACCCGGTCCCGCAACTCGTGTCCGCCCAGCACCAGTCCCCTCGGCAGCCGCACGAGGCGGAACGGGACGGCGGGCATCCCGACGTCGACCCGGTGGTCCTCCCCCGTGGCGGCGGTGAACGCTCGGGCGACGACCTGCGCGCCCCGCTCGACGAGGTCGGCGGCGTTGTGCCGCACCGCCTTCCAGCCGATCTCCCGCTCGACCACGTCGAGGGCGTCGGGCGCGGCGAGCCAGCTCGTGAAGTCCTGGGTCCCCTGTTCGTCGAAGGCGGCCGGGAACGGCTTGCCCGCTCCCCAGGAGTCGACCAGCGGGTTGAGCTCGGAACGGACCGGCCCGCGGGCGACGAGGACCCCGGTCCCCCGCGGGGCGCAGCCGAACTTGTGCAGGTTGCCGACCCACACGTCGCAGTCGACCCCGGCCAGCGGTTCTTCGAGCACGAGCGGGACGTGCGCACCGTCGACGAGGACGGGGATGCCCCGTTCCCGCGCGGCCGCGCTGACCAGGTCGACGGGCAGGAACCGTGCCGTCGGCGAGGTGACGTGGTCGAGGACGACCAGGGCCGTCCGGTCGGAGAACTCCGCGGTGATCGCCGCGCACGCCTCCTGCGGGCCGGCCGCGAGCGGGACGTGAGCGGTGCGGACCGTGCCGCCCCAGCGGCGGGCCAGCCGCTGCGCGCCCATCGTCACGGCGCCGTAGCCGTGGTCGGTGACGACGATCTCGCAGCCGTGCTCGACCGGCAGGCTGGTGAAGACGACACTGGCACCCGCGCTGGCGTTGGGCACGAACGCGAGGTCGTCGACCGGAACCCCGAGGTACGGCGCGACCCGCGCGCGAGCGTCGGCGATGCGTTGCGGAACCCCCACGAACCAGCGGACCGGCGCGCCCTCCATGAGGGCGCGGTACTCGGCCTGCCGGTCGAGGGCGAACTGCGGGACGGCGCCGAACGAGCCGTGGTTGAGGTGGCGGACGGCCCGGTCGAGGCCCCAGGCAAGGGACGATTCCTTGATCACCGCAGTCGAATCCTTGATCGCCGTGGAGGGTCGGGGGTCAGAGACGGAGGAGACCTGCGACCTTCAGGACGGCCGCGCCCGCTTCGTCGGAGGCGTCCAGGTCGACCTCGGCCACGACGCCCCAGTCGCGGTCCCCGGCCGGGTCCTCCAGCACCTGCCGCACGTACCAGTTGCGCGGCGACCCCTTGGCGTCCGGGCCCGAGCCGTCGTCGACCTGCAGCAGGTGCGGGCCGCGGGCGTCCGGGCCGGTGCCGATGGTGTCGTGCTCGTCGTAGTAGGCGTCGAGCTGGTCGGCCCAGGTGTCCTCGTCGGGCGAGCCGTCCAGCGCGGCCAGCGCTTCCGGCCGGTCCAGCGCGCAGAGTTCGACGAACCGGAACATCGCGTTGCGCACCAGGACGCGGAACGCGCGGACGTTCGCGGTGACCGGCGGGGCCTCCTCCTCCTTCGGCGCCACGACGTTCTCGACGTCGGCCGGTTCCACCCCGTCGCGCAGCGCCTCCCACTCGGCCAGCAGCGAGGAGTCGGTCTGCCGCACCACTTCGCCGAGCCACTCCACGACGTCGGTGAGTTCCTCGGTGCGGGCGTCGTCGGGCACGGTCTGCTTCAGCGCCTTGTAGGCGTCGGACAGGTACCGCAGGACCAGGCCCTCGGAGCGGGCGAGCTGGTAGTGCTGCACGTAGTCGCCGAAGGTCATGGCCCGCTCGTACATGTCGCGCACGACGGACTTGGGTTTCACCTCGTAGTCGGCGACCCAGGGGTTGCCGGCGCGGTACGTCTCGTAGGCGCCCCGCAGTTCCTCGGCCAGCGGCATCGGCCACTCGACCTCCTCGAGGAGGTTCATGCGCTCCTCGTACTCGATGCCCTCGGACTTCATGCGCTGCACCGCTTCGCCCTTGGCCTTCGACTTCTGCGCCAGCAGCACCTTCATCGGCTCGTCCAGCGTCGACTCGATGACCGAGACGACGTCGAGGGCGTAGGTGGGCGAGGCCTTGTCGAGCAGTTCGTCGACGACGGCCAGCGCGAACGGGGACAGCGGCTGGTTCAGCGCGAAGTCCAGCTGCAGGTCGGCGACCAGGCGGACCTGCCGGCCGTCGGGCAGCGGTTCGGGCAGCTTCTCGACGATGCCGGCGTCGAACAGCGCGCGGGCCAGGTCGACGGCACGGCGCACGTGCTTGAGCTGGTTCTTGCGCGGTTCGTGGTTGTCCAGCAGCAGGTGCCGCATCGCCTCGACGGGGTTTCCCGGCCGCTGCAGGACGTTGAGCAGCATCGACGTGGTGACCCGGAAGTGCGAGGTGAGCTGCTCGGGTTCGGCGACGATCAGCTTGTCCATCGTCTGCTGCGACCAGGAGACGAAACCCTCCGGCGCCTTGACCCGCTGCACCCGCTTCTGCTTCTTGGGGTCGTCACCGGCCTTGGCGAGCCGGCGGGCGTTCTCGACCTCGTGCTCGGGGGCCTGCACGACGACGGTCCCGGCGGTGTCGAAACCGGCCCGTCCGGCGCGGCCGGCGATCTGGTGGAACTCCCGGGCCCGGTAGTGCCGGTTGCGCCGGCCGTCGAACTTCGTCAGCCCGGCGAACAGCACGGTGCGGATGGGGACGTTGATCCCGACCCCGAGGGTGTCGGTGCCGCAGATGACCTTCAGCAGCCCGGCCTGGGCCAGGGTCTCCACGAGCCGGCGGTACTTCGGCAGCATCCCGGCGTGGTGGACGCCGACGCCCATCCGCAGCAGCCGGGACAGGACCTTGCCGAAACCGGCGGAGAACCGGAAGTGGCCGATGGCCTCGGCGATGGCGTCGCGCTGCTCGCGGGTGGCGATCTTGGCGCTGGTCAGCGCCTGCGCCTGCTCGACCGCGGCGGCCTGGGTGGCGTGGACGACGTAGACGGGGGCGCGGTCGGTCTGCAGCAGTTCCTCGACGGTCTCCTGCAGCGGGGTCGCCGCGTAGGAGTAGTGCAGCGGCACGGGCCGCTCGACGGAGGTGACGACCGCGGTGCCGCGGCCGGTCCGGCGGGTCAGGTCGTCCCGCAGCGCGCTGACGTCACCCAGCGTCGCCGACATCAGCAGGAACTGCGCCTGCGGCAGTTCGACGATGGGGACCTGCCAGGCCCAGCCGCGGTCGGGGTCGGCGTAGAAGTGGAACTCGTCCATCACGACCTGGCCGACGTCGGCGAACGCCCCCGAGCGCAGCGCGAGGTTCGCGAGCACCTCGGCGGTGCAGCAGATGATCGGCGCACCCGGGTTCACCGACGCGTCGCCGGTCATCATCCCGACCCGCTGCGCGCCGAACGTCTCGACGAGGGCGAAGAACTTCTCGCTCACCAGCGCCTTGAGCGGGGCCGTGTAGAAGGACCGGACGCCGGCCGCGAGCGCCGCGGCGTGCGCACCGGCCGCGACCAGCGACTTGCCGGAGCCGGTGGGGGTGGCGAGCACGACGTTGGAGCCGGAGACCACCTCGATGAGGGCTTCGGACTGCGCGGGGTACAGCGAGATCCCGCGGGAGGTGACCCACGTCGAGAACGCCTCGTAGACCGCGTCGGGGTCGGCGGCGGCGGCGGTCCCCGGGGCGGGGAGGAGGTCGGGGAGCGCGAGTTCGGTGAGCGTCATGGCTCCTCCATGCTCCCACCGGGGGGAGGTGCGTGCGCCCGACGAGTGGACTCGTGGGCCGCGGCGTGGTGCGGACGAGCTCGGGCAGGGCATCCTGTACCCAGGCCCGCACGATCGAGAGGGAGCAGGTGGACGACGACCGGCTCTCCCGTGAACACCACGTCCGCCGCCGCGCCGAGCAGGTGCGCACCGATCTCGACGCGTTGTGGGGGGAGGACCTCCCGCCGGGGCCGGACCCGCGGACCACCGCGCTGGTCGACAGCCTCGCCCTCGACGACGACCACGGCCGGCGCACCGGGTTGCTGGTGCAGGGGGACGCGATCCCGTTCCAGGTGCTGGTCCGTCTGCTCCTGACGAGCCCGCTGGGGCGGGAGGTCCTGGAGGAACTGCCGGCCGAGCTGCGGGCCCGGGTGGACCTGACGGCGGCGACGATCGATCCGCAGGCCATGCGGACCTGGGTGGCGACCCGGGGGCTGCCGCAGACGCCGTCGGGCGCCTTCGCGATGCACCTGGAGCCCCGTGTCGTCGACCTCGACGAGCGCGTGAGCGGGCTGCTGGGGTTGCCGGCGCGTCAGCACCGGCTGCCGTGGGGCGAGTCGTTGCACCGCGTCCACCCGGCCGACAGGGACCGGGTCGAGGCGCTGACCCGGGAGTCCTTCGAGAAGCAGTCCTCCTTGAGCCTGCGCTTCCGGGTCGTGCACGACGACGGCTCGGTGCACTGGCTCTCGAGCGTCGGGCACGCCCTGCTCGGCGAGGACGGGGGCACCGAGCAGATCGTGGGCTTCACGATGCCCAGCCCGTGACACCTCCGCGGCCCCGCGGGTCCTGCGGGGATCCGGCAGGACCGCGTGAGGCTCAGGAGATGAGGCTCAGGAGATGAGGCCGTCCTGGCGGGCGACGGCCGCGGCGGCCGCGGAGGACCGGACCCCGTACTTGCGGCGGACCGACGCCAGGTGCTGGGCGACGGTGTTGGGCGCCAGTCCCAGGCGTTCGGCGACGACCGAGCCGGGGCAGCCGTCGGCGATCATCTGCAGGATCTCCTGCTCGCGGGCGGTGAGGCTCACACCGGGGCGCCCCGGGGTCTGCGCACGCTCGGCGTCCTCCAGGGCCCGGTAGCGGGCTTCGGACACGACCACGAAGCGGTTGCCGGCGGCGTCCTCGACGATCATGCGGCGGTTCCCGTCGGCGACGGTGCGCAGGACGTCGCCCCACCAGTCCGTCGGGACCTCGACCCGGTGGCCGTCCACGACCGCCACGTTGTTGTGCTCCATCGCTCCCCCTACGCCCGTTCGCGCCGTGTGCTCGACTGCTTCGCGGTGCGGGTCCGGAACCCGCGGTCTTGATGAGGTTCGGGGAGTGGCCGGCCGGTCTTGACCGAGCACGGGAAACACCACCCGACCGGATGAACCGTTGCAGACGCCCGACGACCGGTCTCGCGGGCACCCGGCTCCCGGGTGGGAGCGGCTGGTCCACACGCGGGCGTCCGCTGCGTGAACCTGCAACCACTCTGCCACACCGTCACCGTTTTTCTACTCTTAGTCGCGAAATGGTGCTGCTGGCAAGGACCACCAGCAGGGCGGCCCACGCGATCCACGGCCCCACCTCACGGCGGTACCCCAGGGTCACGGCCTCGACGGCCTCGCTCATCCCGTCGACCAGCCCGGGCACGTACGCCAGCGCCAGCAACGTCAGCCGCCCCGAGAGCACCGCGGTGAACACGGCACCCAGCGGCCGCGCCGGGGCGGCGAGCGCCAGCGGTCCCCACAGCAGCAGGTCGTACCAGGGCAGCTCGTAGGCCGCGCCCAGCAGGTACCCCGCCGCCAGCACCGTGCTGACCCCCGCCGCCTGCGGGACGAACGACGCCGGAGCCAGCGGACCGCGCCGGACCAGCACCGGCCACCACAGGACGGCGACCAGCAGCACCACCAGCACCATCCCGGGCAGCAGCACCCCCCGGGGCATCCCGGCGTCGACCAGCGGACGCCAGATCGTGGCCAGCGACACGTACCGGCTGGCCGTGCGGGTCTGGTCGTAGACGTGCACCCCGGCCCACAGGTGCGCCGGCACGAGCACCAGCAGGCTGCCGACCACCCCGCGCAGCAACCACCCGAGGTTGAGGCGGCCCGTCGTTCCCGCGGCCACCACGACGCCCACCGCCACCGCGCCGTACGGCAGCTTCGTCCCGGCGGCCACCGCGAGCGCCACGCCGGCCAGCAGCGGGTGGCGCCGCGCCAGCAGCAGGGTCCCCACCGCGGCCGCACCGGCCAGGACGTCGGCGTGCGCGCCGCCCAGCCCGACCGTCAGCAGCAGCGGGTTGGCCGTCCACAGCACGTCGAACCGGGCGCGGCGGTCCGGCTCGCGCACCAGCCGCCGGGCCAGCAGCGCCGTCCCGGCCCAAACCAGCAGCAGCAGCACCTGCCAGCCGGACACCGTGGTGCGCACGACGTCCCCGCCGCTCAGCGAGGCCAGCGCCATGGCCAGCCCGCCGACCGGGCCGTAGACCGACGTCGTCGAGCGCCACGGGTCGCGGACGGCGGAGGTCACCGGGTCGGACCCGCCGGCGAAGGCGTCCGGCGGCTGGCTGTAGGGGTCACCGCCCAGCGCGGCGATGCGGCCGTAGGCGGCGTAGCTGAGGTGGTCGGCCGACCCCACCGGGGGCAGCAGCGTCAGCACGACCGCCCCGGCCGCGGCCAGCAGCAGCAACCGCCGCGGCCGCCACCCGCGGGCCAGCGCGCGCGTGCCGACGACGAGCCCGGCGCCACCGGACAGCACCGAGACCGCCAGCAGGACCGTCACCGTCGCCGACGAGGGGGCCAGCCCCAGGTCGACCGACCCGAACCCGTCGCCCAGGTCCGGCACGGCGGCCGACGGACCGGCCAGGGCCACCGCCGCCCAGCACAGCAGGCAGACGGTCAGCAGCACCCCCGCCGACGTGGCCGCCCGGCGGGGGGCGTGGAGCTCCTCAGCCACGCGTGAGGCGGCCCAGCGCGTCGGCGACGCGACGGCGGCCCAGGGCGCGGGCCACGTCGCGGAACTGCTTGGCCCGGTGCACCTGCGCACGCAGGTCGCGGCCGGTGACCCGGTGGTGCAGGTCGCACGGGACCTCCACCACCCGGAACCCGGCGCGCAGCAGGTCGATCGTCAGCGCCGTCTCCACACCCCAGCCGCGCGCCAGCGGCAGCGCGGCCTCGAAGGCGGCGCGGCTCAGGCACCGCATCCCCGACAGCGGCTGCTCGGGGGACCAGCCCGTCGCGGCGACCGTCCCCCGGCGCGACAACCCCACGACGAACCCGTGCCCGCCACCGGCGGTCGCCTGCCGGGGCAGCACCGCTATCGTCATGTCCGCCTCACCGGCCAGGACGGGACCGGCCAACGGAGCCGTCGCGACCGCGCTGTCGGCCAGGTCGGCGTCGACGAACAGCAGCGGCCGCGGACGCACGCCGGGACGCGGGCGGGCCCGCTCCCAGTCGGCGACCGCCCGGGCCCCCGTCTGCATCGCGGCCGCCTTGCCCCGGTTGCGGGCGTGGGCCACGACGACGGCACCGGCGTCGCGGGCGGCCTTGGAGGTCAGGTCCGAGGAGCCGTCGTCGACGACCACGACGACGTCGACCACGGGCAGCCCGGCCACCGCGCGGACGGTCGCGGCGATGCGCTCCTGCTCGTCCTTGGCCGGGATGACGACGGCGACGGTCGGGGACGGGTGCAGGGCTGGCACGGCCGCGAACCTATCCCAGCTGCAGCGCGAGCACCGTGACGTCGTCGTCGACGGCGGTGCCCGTGCCCTCGCCGACCATCCGCTCCACCAGGGTCCCGACGATCTCGGCCGGCCCACCGCCGGCGACGGTGCCGAAGTGCTCGAGCACCTCCTCCAGGCCCTGGGTCAGCGAGCGGCTGCGCGTCTCGACCAGCCCGTCGGAGAACACCACGAGCCCGCTGCCCGGTGCCAGCCGCACGTCCAGGACGTCGGTGCGGCAGTCCCCGTCCACACCCACCGGGACCCCCGGCGGCACGTCGAGGTAGTGCGGTCCCCCGCTGCACGTCAGCGGTGGCAGGTGCCCGGCGCTCGCGGCCAGCAGCCGCCCGTCGCGGTCCAGGACGCCGTAGAAGATCGTCACCAGGTCGTCCGCCCCGCCGGCTCGCGCGCAGGCGTCCAGACCACGCAGCACGGCCGTCGGGTGGGGATCGATGAGCGCCAGGGTGCGGACCTGGGTGCGCACCTCGCCCATCACCGTGGCCGCCCGCGCGCCACGGCCCATGACGTCCCCCAGGACGACGGCGACGCGGCTCACGACCCCGCCCGGCCCCGGCAGCGGGATGAGCTCGGCCCAGTCCCCACCCACCTCGACACCCGCGCTGGTGGTGGCCACCCGGTGCGTCGCCAGCCACTGCACCGGCGGCAACGGCCCCGGCCGCAGCGCCTCGGCCAGCACGTCGGCGGTGTCGCGCTGCTGCTGCAGCAGCTGCATCCGCTCCAGGGCCGCGGCCACCTGTCGGGCGAAGGAGAGCAGGAACTCCCGCTCCTCCTCCTCGTGGGCCTCGGCCTCGGCGAAGCCGAGCGTCAGGGTTCCCAGCCGGCGGGTGCGCGAGGCCAGCGGCAGCACCGCCCAGGCCTCCTCGCCCGCCGCGGCGGCGGCCTCGAAGTACGGCCGGATCCGCTCGGGCAGGGCCGCCACGCCGGCGCGGCCGGCGGGGAAGGCGCCCCGCTCCCCGGCCAGGGCGGTGAGGTCGTCGAGGGTGACGTCGGGCAGGTCGGTGGAGCGGCGCGTGCGGTCGCCGAGCATGCGGTGCACCCGCAGCTCCCCCGGCCCCTCGACGACGGCCAGGGTGCCGCGCACCGCGCCGGGCCCGTCCAGGCTGGCGTGCAGCACCGCGTCGAGGACCTGCGGGTAGGTGGTGGCCGTGGCCAGGGCCGCGGTGAGCGCCTGCAGGGACCGCGCGCGGGCGGCCGCGCGGGCGCGGTCGGTGATGTCGTCGAAGGACCCCACCCACTCCAGGACCTCGGAGTCCGGGTCGGTGGGATCGGCCGGCACGGGCACCGAGACGGCCGCGATCGTCCGCCACCCGCCGGGCGTGCGCAGCCGGAACCGGAACCGGGCGGCGACCCCCGAGCTCACGCTCTCGGCGGAGGTGGCCAGCACGACCGGCAGGTCGTCCGGGTGGACGTCCGCGCGCCACCCGTGCCCGCGCAGGGCCTCGACGTCACGGCCGGTGAGCGCCGCCCAGCCGGGCAGGTCGGTGACGATGCCCTCGCCGGGACGGGCGGTGAACAGGTCCAGCGAGCCGGCGCTCGCGAGGGTCCGGTAACGGCGTTCGGAACGGCGCGCGTCGTGCAGCAACCGCGCACGCTCGACGGCCAGGGCGCACTGGTCGGCCAGGGTCGCGGCGAAGACCTGCTCGTCGGCGTCGAGCGAACCCTCGCGCAGGAACCCGAAGCGCAGCACGCCGACGAGCCGGTCCCGGGCCAGCAGCGGGTACATCGCCCAGGAGTGCTCGCCCAGGGCCAGGACGCTGTCGTTGAGCCCGAGACCCGGGCCACGGCCGAAGCGCTCGGCGAGCGCGGCGCGGTCGGGCAGCAGGACGGGCCGGCGGGTGCGGGCGGCCTCGGCGCTCGGGGTGCCCGACGTCAGCGGCACGGCGCGGCCCAGACCGAGCCCGGCGAGGTCCTCGTGCGGTTCCTGCGGGACGAGGACGGTGCCGGTCTCGTCGAGCAGCGCGATGCCGCAGGTGTTGGTGTGCAGCACGTCCCGGCCGGTGCGCACGACGGCGGTGACGGCGTCGCGCACGTCGAGGGCCGCGGCCAGGTCGGCCGCGGTGCGCTGCAGGTGCTCGAGCGGGAAGGCCGCCGCGGGCGAGTCCACGGAGCCCCTTCCGGTCGCGGATCGTCGTCCCGCTGCGTGCAGGATCGTGTTCGAACCGTAGCCGATCGGGCGCGCCCAGTGGTCGATCTTGACCCGGACGGGTCAGTGCGGGTGGTGCCGCGTCGGGCCACCGAAGGAGGCCCAGACCGTGCGGCTGAGGTTGTCGAGGTCCTCGACGACTCCCCACTCGTCGGCCAGACCCTCGACGATGAACAGGCCACGGCCGCTGGTGTCCGACTCACCCGCCGTCCGGGCGCTCACCACCCGCCCGGGCGAGCCGCCGTCGGTCACGGCGATCTCGACGTGGGGCTGCTCCTCGGCGATCACGTCGCACTGGACGTGGATCGCGCCGTCGGTCAGCGGACGGGCGTGGCGGACGGCGTTGCCGACGATCTCGGAGACCACGATCTCGATCTCCGCCGTCGCCATCTCGTCCAGGCCGGCGCCGTCGAGCACCGTGCGCACCACGTGCCGTGCGCGCGGGACGGACGCAGCGTCGTGGGCGAACGTCGCCCAGTGCGTCGCCGGCACGGGTCGTGCTCCCGTGGGCATCCGATCCCCTCTCCAGTCCTGCTGACGCAAGCGCAGATACCCCTGCGTTCAAGAGGTCAAACCTGCGACCACCCTCACACCAGGTAGCCCGCTCACCACTGTGCGCTTGCACCGGGCGGAACCTGCGCGACACGCGGGCGCAACGTGCCCGAAACGTCACCGGGACGGATCGCGCTCCGTGTGACGCCGGCGTGAACTCTCGGTCCGCCGGGTACCGCCTCCGGCGGCGCCGTGCGACGGTGGACCACCGTTCGTGAGCGCCTGGAGGTGCCCGTGCAGCTGCCCGTGCAGACCTGGTTCGACAGGTCGACGTCCCGCGCCCGGGACTGGCCGATCGACCGCCTGCGGGCCCGCAAGGCGGGCACCCGGGTCAGCGTCGTGCTGCCCGCGCTGGACGAGGAGGCCACGGTCGGGCAGGTCGTGCGGATGGTGCGCCGGCTGGCCGACGACACCGGTCTGGTCGACGAGGTCGTCGTCGTGGACTCCGGCTCCACCGACGGCACCGCCCGGGTCGCGGCCCAGGCCGGCGCCGTCGTCCACCACCGCGACGACGTGCTGCCCGAGCTGGGCTCGCGCCCGGGCAAGGGCGAGGTCCTGTGGAAGTCGCTGGCGGTGACCTCCGGCGACGTCGTCGTCTTCGTCGACAGCGACCTCGTCGACCCCCAGCCGCAGCTGGTGACCGGGCTGCTCGGCCCGCTGCTCACCGACCCCGGCGTCGAACTGGTCAAGGGCTGCTACGACCGGCCGCTGAAGGGCGCGGGCTCGACGTCCGGGGGACGGGTCACCGAGCTCGTCGCCCGCCCGCTGATCAGCCGCTTCTTCCCCGAGCTGGCCGGGGTGGTCCAGCCGCTCGCCGGTGAGTACGCCGGCCGGCGCCGCCTGCTGGAGGCCGTCCCGTTCTGCGGCGGGTACGGCGTCGAGATCGCCCTGCTCATCGACACGCTGCAGCACAGCGGGCTGTCCGCGATCGCCCAGGTCGACCTCGGCCGCCGCCAGCACAGCCACCAGGACACCGCCGCCCTCGGCCGGATGGCCGCGCAGATCACCCACGTCGTGCACCAGCGCGCGGCGGGGAGCCCGTTGGGCCAGGCTCCCCCGATCACCCAGTTCGCCCGCGACGAGTACGGCCACTACGGCCCCGTCACCCACGTCCTGGACCTGGACGAGCGCCCGCCGATGGTGAGCGTGGACGGTTACCGCGAGCGGGCCCGCATGGTGTCCTGACCCCCACGGTGATCAAGCACTTCTGTGATCAAGCACTTCTGTCCACAAGTGCTTGATCACGGTGGGGTCAGCGGACGAAGGGGGTCTGCCCCGCGTCGGCGACCATCGGCCGGCCGGCCTCGGACCACGCGGCCATCCCGCCCTCGACGTTGACCGCGTCGACCCCGTGGCCCTGCAGCCACTCCACCGTGCGGCGGGACCGGCCGCCGGAACGGCAGACGACGTACAGCCGGCCCTCGGGCAGCTCCTGCAGGCGCTGCGGGATCTGGCCCATCGGGACGTGCACGGCGTCCGGGGCGTGCCCGGCGGCCCACTCGTCGTCCTCGCGGACGTCGACGACGACGGCGTCCGGCGCGAGGTCGGGGACGGCGATGGTGGGGACGCCGTCGACGTCGAAGGCACGCGAGTCGCTCATGGTCCGAGCCTACGACCGCGCACGGCGCAGGTCCTGCCGGCCGTTAGCCTCGGACCTCGTGCGAGACAGCCTGCGTGACATCGCCCTGTTCACCGGTTCGGCCCACCCCGAGCTCGCGGCCGCCGTGGCCGCGGAGATGGGGACCGAGCTGTCCCCGACCCGGGTGAGCCGGTTCTCCAACGACTGCCTCGAGGTGCAGCTGCTCGCGAACTGCCGCCAGCGCGACGTCTTCATCGTCCAGCCGCTCGTCCCGCCGGTGCAGGAGGCGCTGGTGGAACTGCTGCTGATGGTCGACGCCGCCCGGCACGCCTCGGCCGGCCGTGTCACGGCCGTCCTGCCGCACTACGCCTACGCCCGCTCGGACAAGAAGGACGCCGGGCGCATCTCCATCGGCGGCCGGCTCGTGGCCGACCTGCTCGAGACCGCCGGCGCCGACCACGTCCTGGCGATGACGCTGCACTCCCCGCAGGTGCACGGGTTCTTCCGGATCCCCGTCGACCACCTGCACGCGCTGAAGGAACTGGCCACCCACTTCGCGGGCGAGGACCTGTCGAACGCCGTCGTGGTCTCCCCCGACCTCGGCAACGCCAAACCCGCCGCGGCGTTCGCCCGCATGCTCGGCTGCGGCGTCGCGGCCGGGGCCAAGCAGCGCTACCCCGACGACCGCGTCGTCATCGCCAACGTCATCGGCGACGTCACCGGCAAGGACGTCATCGTGCTCGACGACGAGATCGCCAAGGGCAGCACCGTCTTCGAACTCACCGAACGCCTCAAGGAACTGCAGGCGCGCAGCATCCGCGTCGTGTGCACCCACGGGATCTTCGCCGGCGACGCCCTCGACCGGCTGCTGGCGCACCCGGACATCACCGAGGTCGTGTGCACCGACACGGTTCCGCTGCGCGGCGGTCCGCGCCCGGGCCTGTCGGTCATCTCGGTGGCCCCGGCGCTGGCGACCGCGATCCGGCACATCCACGAGGGCGAGTCGGTCAGCGCGCTGTTCAGCCACTGACCCGGGCCGGCGACGGCCTCAGGACCGGGCAGGTACCGCCGGCTCGGCGTTCACCGCGGTCTCCGGGACGGATCCGGCGAGCACCTCCAGGGCCGCGCGCACCGCCGCGAGCGCGCACCTCTCCCGGGCCTGCACGGTCGAGGCCCCGACGTGTGCGGTGACGACGAGGTTGCCGACCCCGCGCAGCGGACTGCGCGCAGGCAGCGGTTCCTCGGCCACCGTGTCCAGCGCCGCCCCGGCCAGCCGTCCGGCGCGCAGGGCCGCCACCAGCGCGTCCTCGTCGACGACGCCGCCGCGGGCGGTGTTCACGAGGTAGGCGGTCGGCCTCATCCGTGCCAGCGCCCGCGCGTCGAGGAGGTGGCGGGTGGCGGGGGTGAGGCCGACGTGGAGGCTGACCACGTCGCTGACCGCGAGCAGTTCCTCCAGCGCCACCGCGGTGACACCGTGCTCGACGGCCCAGTCCTCGTCCAGGTGGGGGTCGTGGGCGACCACCCGCATGCCGAACGCCTGGCCGAGCAGGGCCACGATGCGGCCGATGCCGCCCAGACCGACCAGGCCCAGGACCGATCCGTGCAGTTCCCGACCCGCCGGTTGCGGCCAGTCCCCGGCGCGCACGGCTGCGGCGTTCTGCGGCAGCGACCGCACGCAGGCCAGGACCAGTCCCAGGGTGTGCTCGGCGACCGACCGGGCGCTGGCCCCCGGCGTGGTGCACACGAGGATCCCCCGGGCACTGGCCGCCTCGACGTCCACGTTGTCGTGACCGACGCCGGTGCGGCACACCGCGCGCAGGCGCGGCGCCGAGGCCAGCACGTCGGCGGTGAACGCGTCGGTGCCGGCCACGACCACGTCCGGGTCGGCCTCGGCCACGACCGCGGCCAGGGAACGACCCGACTGCGCACGCTGCCGGGCGTCGCCGTGCACGACCGCGACGCCGGCCCCGGTGAGCAGTTCGTGCGCGGGATGTCCGGGCACCAGCCAGGGTGTGGTGACGAGCACCCGGCGCACCCCGGCCTCCGCCTCACGCACCGCGGCGGACGGGTTTGACCGCCAGGACCGGGCGTTCGGCCTCGAGCAGGATGCGCTGGGCGTTGCTGCCCATGATCAACTTGCCCACCGGCGTCCGGCGGCGGAGGCCGATGACCACGACCGAGGCGTCGATCTCGTCGGCGACCCGCAGGACCTCCTCCGCGGTGTCCCCCTCGTGCCCGCCCTGGCGCACCTGGAGCTGGATGCCGGCCTCCTCCGAGCGTGCTGTGAGCGCACCCACGACGTCGGCGGAGGCGACGTCGGGGCTGACGAACGCACCCGAGCGCGGAGAGTTCAGCAGCAGCAGGTCCTCTCCGCGCCGGCGGGCTTCGGCCAGACCGGCCTCGAACGCAGCTTCCCCTTCGGGGGTGGGCAGGTACCCGACCAGGACGGTCACGCGTGCTCCTCCATCCGGTGGCGGTCGTCGTGGTGGTGGCGCGCGGCCGCGCGACGGGCGAGCTGCTTCTGGACGATCGGCAGGAGCAGCACCAGGACGAACACCGCCAGCAGCACCCCGGAGATCGGCCGGGTGAGGAATCCGGTCGGGTCACCGTCGAAGACCAGCAGCGAACGCCGCAACGAGTTCTCCAGCAGGGCGCCCAGCACGAAGGCCAGCACCAGCGGGCCCGGGTCGAAGCCGAACTTCTTCATGAGGTAGCCCAGCGCGCCGAAGACGATCACCAGGCCGATGTCGAAGACGCTGTTGTTGACGGTGTAGACACCGATCAGCGTGATCAGCACGGTGATCGGCGCCAGGATGGAGGGCCGGACCCGCAGGATCCGCACGAACACACCGACCAGCGGGATGCTCATGACGAGCAGCAGGACGTTTCCGACGTACATCGAGTTCACCACGCCCCAGAACAGGTCGGGGTTCTCGCTGACCAGCTGCGGGCCGGGGGTGATGCCCTGGATGAGCAGGGCGCCGAAGATGACCGCCATGGTGGCGTTCGCGGGGATGCCGAGGGTCAGCAGCGGGATGAACGAGGACGTCGCGGCCGCGTTGTTCGCACTCTCGGGAGCAGCCACGCCCTCGACGGCGCCCTGCCCGAAGCGTTCGGGGTGCCGGGCCCGCTTCTTCTCCAGGGCGTAGGCGGCCAGCGAGGCCAGCGTGGCGCCGCCTCCGGGCAGGATGCCCAGCACGAAACCCACGACCGAGCCGCGGCCGATGGCGCCGGCGGACTGCTTCATGTCCGGCCCCGACGGCCAGACGTTCGAAACCGCCACCGGCGCCTGGACGGCGCGGTGCCGTTCCTCCAGGGAGTGCAGGATCTCCCCCAGTCCGAACAGGCCCATCGCGATCGGCACGAAGTCGATGCCGTCACCCAGCGACAGGTTTCCCAGGGTGAACCGCTCGGCGCCGGTGAAGGCGTCGCGGCCGACCGTCGCCAGCAGCAGGCCGAGGCACGCGGCGACCACGGCCTTCAGCCGCCCACCACCGCTGACGGTGGCGACCAGCAGGATGCCCAGCAGCGCCAGCGCGGTGTACTCCGGGGGGCCGAAGTCCAGGGCGAAACCGGCGACCACGGGAGCCAGGAACGACAACGCGACGATCGAGACGGTGCCGCCGATGAACGACCCCATCGCGGCGATGCCCAGGGCGGTGCCGGCCCGTCCCTTGCGGGCCAGCGCGTAGCCGTCGAACACGGTGACGACGCTGGACGCCTCACCCGGCAGACGCAGCAGCACGGACGTGATCGTCCCGCCGTACTGCGCCCCGTAGAAGATGCCCGCCAGGAGGATGATGGCGGTGACCGGTTCGATGCCGAAGGTCAGCGGCAGCAGGATGGCGATGGTCGCCGCCGGCCCCAGCCCCGGCAGCACCCCGATGAGCATCCCGATGAGGACGCCCAGGAAGCAGTACAGGAGGTTCGTCGGTTCGGCGACGACGGCGAACCCCTCGAGCACCGGGCTCGTCCAGTCCATGTGGCGCTCCTAGAACAGGTGGGGGATCGGCACCGCGAGGGCACCGACGAAGACGGCGTAGAAGGCGGCCACGACGAGGAGGCTGACCACCACGGACAGGCGCCAGCTCTCCCGACCGATGAAGCGCAGCCAGACGAAGGTCAGCAGAGCCGCGGGAACCTCGAACCCGACGCGTTCGATCACCGCGACGAACACCACCATGGTGACGAGGCCGGCCAGCACCAGCAGGCTGGCCCGGGAGAACTCCTCGGTGTCAGCGGTGCGCCGGGACAGCACCGCCAGCACGGCCCCCAGGACCACGAGCAAACCACCGATCAGCAGCGGGAAGGTCCCGGGACCCGGTTGACGGGCGGTTCCGACCCCGAGGGCGAGGGCCCCGGAAACGGCCGCGATCCCGACACCGCAGACCACCAGCGCCGCGGCGAGGTTGCTCCACGGTCCGGCCGCGGGCAGCTTCTCCTCCTCGGCCAGCCGTTGCAGTTCGTGCTGCAGGTCGAGCTCGGGTTCCACCGCCTCCGGGTGGCCACCGCGGTCCGGCACGGGGATCGTCGCGTCCGGCGGTTCGTGCCGGGACGGGTCGTGGGCGGAGCCACCGGCTGGCGTCGACACCTGCCTCACCCCTGACCGCCGAGGTCCACTCCACTCTCCTGCACGAAGTCGGAGTACTCGTCGCGGGCCTCGGTCCACTGCGCCAGCAGCTCATCACCGGGGACTTCGTTGGGAACCAGCAGGTTGCTCGTGTTGAAGTCCTGGTACTCCTGGCTGTCGAACGCGGTCTGGAAGGCGGCGCGCAGCGTGTCGATCGTCTCCTGGGGCGTTCCCTGCGGAGCCACCACCGCACGCGACTGCTGCACCGAGGCCTCGATCCCGGATTCCACGGCGGTCGGGACGTCGGGCATGTTCGGGTTGCGCTCGTCGGCGAAGACGACCAGCGGAACCAGTTCACCGGCGTCGATCTGCGCCTTGGCCTCCCCCAGCTGCACCGATCCGACGTCGACCTGCCCACCCAGGACGGCGGTCACCGTGGGAGCACCGCCGTCGAAGGGCACGGCGGTGGCCTGGACCCCGGCCTTCTGGAACAGCAGCGCCTGGCTCAGCTGACTGCCGGTTCCGACACCGGTGGTGCCGTAGGTGAGCGGGCGCCCCGCCGCCGACAGGTCGGCCAACGTCGCCAGACCCGAGTCGGGACTGGTGACCAGGACGTAGTCGTCCTGGGACACGCCGGTGACGACCTCGTAGTCCTCGATGTCCACCGCCTCGTCCTCCGCGACGGCCAGCGGGGTGATGTACGCCAGGGAGCCGTTGAAGACCATCAGCGTCTGCCCGTCCGGCGCGGCGCCGGCCAGTTCGCGGGCGGCCAGGGCGCCGTTGGCGCCGGGCCGGTTCTCCACGGTGATCGCGACGCCGAGTTCGTCAGCGGCCTGCTCGGCCAGCGCCCGGCCGATGAGGTCGGTGCTGCCGCCGGGGTCCTGACCGATCAGCAGGGTGACCGGACCGCTGGGGAAGGCCTCCTCGGAGGAGGCGCTGTCACCGACGTTGCCGCCGCAGGCGGTGAGCGAGACCCCGAGGGCGAGGCCGGCGGCAGCGACCAACGATCGACGCGGGAGGCGGGTCGTGGACATGCAGTTCTCCTCATCGAGACTGGCGGCGCCGGCAGCTCCGAACCGCCTGGCTGGCCGGGTGTCGCGAGCGTAGACAGTGTCTCCACTCCTGTCCACTGTTCTCGGGGCATGGATCGATGCCGTCCGGCATGGCGATGACGCTGGAGCGGCTACGCGGTTTCCTGGCGGTGGCCGAGGAGCTGCACGTCGGACGCGCCGCCGAGCGGTTGCGCATGACGCACCCCCGCTCAGCCGGCAGGTGCAGGAGCTGGAACGAGCCGTGGGTGCGCGACTGCTCGAACGCGACAACCGGCGCGTGGTCCTCACCGCCGCCGGGACGGCGTTCCTGCAGGACGCCCGCCGGATGCTGGCCCTGGCCGAACCGGCGTCGGTGACGGCCCGGCGCGTGTCCTGCGGGGACCGCGGGCTGGTCGCAGCGGCTTCACGGCCGCCTCCGGGTACGGCACCCTGGGCTCCCTGCTGAACACGGTCACCCGCGGACTGCCGGACGTGCGGCTGGACCTGCGCGAGCTGGTGACCTCGTCGCGGGTGGAGGCCCTGCGCCACGAGGAGGTCGACCTCGGGCCGGCCCGGCCGCCGTTCGACGCCGAGACCTCCGCCTCGCGCTTCATGCACCGCGCGGCCCTGCTCGTGGCCGTCCCCGCCGGACACCGCCTGGCGCCGCTGCGGCGTCCCGTCGGCGCCCGGGACCTGGCCGGGGAACCGGTGGTCATGCACCACCCCCTCCGCGCCCGGTACTTCCACGACCTCGTCATCTCCTCGGTCCCGGTCGCCCGCGACGACGTGGTCCACACCGTCGACCAGGTCCTGACCGTGTTGTGGCTGGTGCAGGCCGGACGCGGCCTGACGTTCGCGCCCGCATCGGCCGGGGAGCTCGGCATCAGCCCCTGACCGACCTGCGCAGCTCGGAGGTCGCCGAACTGGCCGCCCTCGTCGACGAGCTGCGCTGACGCACCGGCCCGCAGCCCGGTTCAGCCGGCCAGCAGGTCGGGCAGCTCCCGGGCGTGGAGGACCACCATCGCGCTGACGGCGCGGGTGAGGCTGACGTACAACCGGCGCAGCCCGGTGCGCTCGTCGGGCTCTCCCGCGACGATGTCGGCGGGTTCCACGACGACGACCCGGTCGAACTCCAGGCCCTTCACCAGACCGGCGGGGACCAGTGAGACCCGTTGCGGGAGTTCGTCGGCCTCGTCCAGGCGGGAGAAACCCACTCCGGCGGCCGTGAGGGCGGCGGCCGCGGCGTCGGCGGAACCCGCGGCGACGACCACCCCGATCGAACCCTCCAGTCCCAGGAGCTCGGCGGTGACCGCGGCCGCGCGCCGCACGGGGTCGGGAACCTCGAGGACCTCCAGGAGTCCCGGGTCCTCGCGCACCGACGTGGGCACCGACAGGTCCGGGGCGATGCGCGGCAGCAGCCGCGCGGCGTAGTCGATGACGGCGGACGGGACGCGGAAACCCCGGTCCAGCACCTCCAGGGTCCCGCCGGGTTTGCCGAGGTGGCCCAGGACGTCGTCCCAACTGCGCGCCGACCACGGGGTCGTGCCCTGGGCGATGTCGCCCAGCACCGTCGCCGCACCCGTGGTGCAGCGACGGCCGACGGCGCGCAACTGCATGGCGGACAGGTCCTGCGCCTCGTCGAGCACGACGTGCGCGCGGGACGCGGTGCGCTGCAACTGGTCGCGGACCTCGTCCAGCAGCACGACGTCGGCCGCGGTCCACCGCGCCGATCCGGCGGTCCGCGGGGGTTTCGGCCACAGCAGCAGGTCGCGTTCGGCCTCGGTCAGCACGTCCTGCGAACTGGCGAGGAGGAACTCCCGGTCGGACAGCAACCGGAACAGCACCTTGCCGGCGTCCTGGGCGGGCATGAGCGCCTTCACCGCGCGCCGCACCTCGGGGCTGCGGGCCACGGAGTCCTGCACGACGTCGTCGGGAGAATCCCCGGCCGCCTCGAACAGCTGCAGGACGGCGTGCGCGAGGCGTTGCGGCAGCAGCGATCGCGCCGCCTCGTAGCGGATGCCGCGCCGGGTGAGCTCGTCGAGGAGTTCGGCGACGAGGTACCCCGGAACCCGCCAGCGCCGCGACCCCCGGGTCACCACGACCGCGCCGGACTCGAGCACCTGCGCCGGGTCACCCACGGCCGACCAGACGGCCCGGCGCACGACCTCGGCCATCCGCGCGTCACCCTTGAGGGTCGCGACCGCGGCGGGTTCCTCGCCGCGGACGAGCACCTCCTTGCGGCCCTCGGCCGCGGCCGTGACGAGTTCGGCGACCGTGCGCTGTTCGACCTCGACCTCGCCCAGGGAGGGCAGGACGGCCGAGATGTGCTGCAGGAACGCCCGGTTGGGACCCAGGACGAGAACTCCCTGCCGGGTCAGCCGTTCCCGGTGCGCGTACAGCAACCACGCCGCACGGTGCAGCCCGACGGCGGTCTTGCCCGTGCCCGGCGCACCCTGGACGCACACGGTCGTCTGGGCGTCGGCGCGGACGAGGGCGTCCTGCTCGGGCTGGATGGTGGAGACGATGTCGCGCATGGGCCCCGACCGCGGCCGTTCGATCTCGCGGGCCAGGATGGCGCTGGAGGTGTCGACCTCGTCCTCGTCGAGGAGGTGCTCGTCCTCGTAGGCCGTCAGCCGCCCCTCCTCGACGCCGAACCGGCGCCGCAACCGCACCCCGGCCCGGTCCTGGCGGGTGGCGCGGTAGAAACCGCGGGAGACCTCGGCCCGCCAGTCGACGACGACGGGGTCGCCGCGGCCGTCGGTGACGTGGCGGCGGCCGATGTGCAGGCTCTCGCCGTCGTCGTGGTCGGTGCGCCCGAAGAACAGCGTGCTCGCGGGGTCGTCGACGAGACTGGCCGCGCGGCGGTGCAGCGCCCACGCGAGCGCCTCGTCGGCGATCGCGTCGCCGCCGTCGGGCACGAGGGACAGCGTGTGCTGGCGCATGCGGGCGAGCTCGGCGCGGGCGTGGTCCAGGTGGCGCTGTTCGGCGGCCAGCACGTCGGAGGGAACGTCGGCGGGGTCGTCGGCGGGGTCGGACACGGTTCCTCCAGGGCGGTTCGCGGGGCCGACCGATTCTGCCGGAGCGACTGCGGGACAACAACGTTGTGATCACCGCGTCGTCTGCGGGGGGGCGTCGGTGGGTGACGGCCTGCGACCCGACGTGTGTCGGCTGGTGGAACCGCTCCGCGCCGCACGGCGTCACACTTCCGTGACCGTGCGAAGTGCCATCCACCGCAACGCCCGTGTCCGTGCCAGCGCACTGGCGGTGGCGGGGCTGGCGGGGCTGGCGGGGCTCGCGGGGTGCGGTGACCAGCAGGCAGGAGGAGCGGGGATGACCAGCAGTTCGAGCCCGTCGGGGTCCGTCGAGGCCGTCCCGGCGGACAGCCTGCTCACCGTCGTCCTGGACGACGGCCACGGCGGGCGCCGGAGCTGGCAGCTGTCCTGCTCGGCCGACGGCGTCCTCGGCGGCGACCACCCCGACGCGCGCAGCGCGTGCGACGCCATCGCCGCGGCCGGCGACCCGTGGGCCCCCGTCCCGCCGGACGCCATGTGCACGATGATCTACGGCGGACCGCAGGTGGCCACGGTGCAGGGGACGTGGGGCGGCGTCGCCGTCGACACGACGTTCCGGCGCGACGACGGGTGTCAGATCGCGCGCTGGGACCGGATCGCACCGCTGCTGGAACCGGGGACCGCGGCCTCGCCCACGAACCCCCCGGGCTGAGGTCCGGTCGGGCGGCGCGTCGTCACTCCTGCCGGTAGTACCCGGCCATCGCCGGGTGGTAGTCGCGGTCGAAGTCGACGGCCGCGGGGTCGCCACCGGCCACCACGGCGGCCAGCCGGTCGAGGTAGAACTCCCACCCCGGGCCGACGCTCTCCACGGCGGCGGGGTCGACGTCGCCGTGCACGAACGTCACGACGGTGGCCCCGTCCTGCTCGGCCAGCGTGAACTCCACGACCCAGGTGGAGTCGCCGGCCGCGGTCGCCAGCCGCAGCCGGGTCGGCGGCGCGCACTCCAGGACCTCGACGTCCGCGGGCGGGCCGGCCTCCTCGGCCGTCATGGTCAGCGCCACCCGCCCCGAGGCCGGGTCCCCCGTCCAGGGGCCGATCCACGCCGCCGTCCGCTCGGACTCGGTGAGGGTGGACCACACCTCCCCGACGGGCACGTGCAGGTTCCGCGTCAGGACGATGTCGCACCGCGTTCCGCGCCGTTCGACGCGGCCGGTGGGCTGTGGGTCCACGGTGGGCTCCTCGGGTCGGCGGTGGGCGAGACGTCCTCGCCCCGTCCGCACCTCCGCAGGATGCCCGCGCGCGGCGGACGCCACCAGAGGCAGCCGGAGAACGGCGGACCGCGGCCTCTCCCTCCTCCGCGCAGGGAGGTCCCCACCGTGGACGCGGGCGTCCCGGCGGGCGCCGGCCACAGCTCAGGCGGCGTGACCGCTGGCGTCGGGGCCGCGGCGACGGCGCTCGTGCAGGTGCACCACGCGGGCTTCCTGCTCCTGCTGGGCGCGGGCCGCCGACAGCACCACGCGCGTGGCGTCCCCGTACCGCGCCCCGCGCGGCGCCACGAGGAGCTGGTCCCCGCTGCGGCCGCCGCGCGCCGCCCCGCCCGCGGCCGCCATGGCCGCCAGGACCACCACCCCCACCAGACCCACCGCAGCGACCACGATCCCCACGACGACGTCCATCTCCGCGCCTCCCGACGAGCTTCCCGAACCGACACCACGAGCATCGGCCGGGAACCCCGCCGGGGCATCGGCCCGCGGGTGGAACCGTCCCGTCCACCCGCAGGAGGACTACCGGCCCAGGAAGTGCTCCCGCGCCACGACAGCCACGTCGGGGGCGTCGGTGAACAGCCCGTCGATCCCGGTCTCGAACAGCTCCTGGGCGTAGTCCAGGACGCGCCCCCAGGCGGCGGGGTCCTCACCGTCCTGGAACTGCGGGGGCAGGAAGGAGTTCTCCGGCCGCAGCGTGTAGGGGACCACCTGCAGCCCCGCGGCGTGCGCGTCCTCGACCAGGCCGCTGGTCACCTGCGCCAGCGAGGGGCCGATCTGGTCGACGTGCCGGGCCAGGTCGCGCAGCGCGCTCGGGACGAGCAGGTCGGCGTACTGCCGCGGGTCACCGGCCGCGACGAGGTCGGCGGGGGCGCCCTCGGCCGAGACCAGGAAGACCGTCGGCGTGCGCAGGCCGTACGTCGTGCGCAGCTCCACCAGGTTGGTCAGCTCGAAGGACTGCACGACGACGGGAGCGTCGGCCGAGTTCAGCCCGAACTCCTCGAGCTCCGCGACGACGGAGGCCTCGACGTCGAACCCGAGCCCGGAGAAGTAGGTCGAGTGCTTGATCTCCGGGATGATCCCCACGGTGCGTCCCAGTTCGTCGGACAGCCGCGCCCGGGTCTGCAGCGCCTCGCGGAAGGTCGGGACCGTCCACAGCCCGTCGTAGACCGTGTTGTGCTGCCGCAGTTCGGGAAGCCGCTCGACGGCGCGCAACGTGCGCAGTTCGGCGCAGGTGAAGTCCTCGGTGAACCAGCCCGTGTACTCGACGCCGTCGACGACCTTCGTCGCCCGCCGGTCGGCGAACTCGGGGTGGTCGGCGACGTCGGTGGTCCCGGAGATCTCCGGTTCGTGCCGGCAGACGAGGACCCCGTCCTTCGTCGGCACCAGGTCGGGTTCGACGACCTCGGCCCCCATCCGGGCGGCGAGTTCCCAGGAGGCGACCGTGTGCTCGGGGCGGTAGGCCGACGCCCCACGGTGACCCACGACGAACGGCGTGGGCCAGCCGTGGTCCGGGGCGGCCGCCGCCGCGCCGGCGGCCAGGGGAACGGCTGCGGCGCCGGCGAGGGCGGCACCGGCGGTCAGCACGAGACGACGGGACGGACGGAGTTCGACGCTGCTCTCGGTCACGAGCGCAGTGAACTCCTGGTGGTACCGGCCTGTCGAGGGAACCGTCCGCCGGCTCCCGGGGTCACTTCAGCAGACGGGACAACCGCCGGTCCGCGAGCGGCCTGCCGCCGGTCTGGCAGGTGGCGCAGTACTGCATGGACCGGTCGGCGAAGGAGACCTCGCGCACGACGTCCCCGCAGACGGGACACGCCTCGCCGGTGCGGCCGTGCACCCGCATCCCGGCCCGCTTGGCGTCCTTGAGCTCCTTCGCCGGTTTACCCGAGGCGGCCACGACGGCGTCCTGCAACGTCGTGCGCAGCGCCTCGTAGAGCCGTTCGACGTCGGCGTCGGCCAGCTTGCCCGCCTGGGCGTAGGGCGACAGCCTCGCCGCGTGCAGGGCCTCGTCGGAGTAGGCGTTGCCGACGCCGGCCAGCACCGACTGCTCGCGCAGCAACCCCTTGACCTGCTGGCGCGAGTCGCGCAGCAGCGCGCGGAACGCCTCCAGGTCGAAGGACCCGTCCAGCGGGTCCGGGCCGAGCGTGGCGATGCCGGGCACCTGCTGCACGTCCTTGACGACGTGGACGGCCAGCCGCTTCTGGGTGCCGGCCTCGGTCAGGTCGAAACCCGGCGGGCGTTCGGGGTCCTCGTCGTCCTCCGGGGCCAGCCGCACCCGCAGGGCCACGGGGTTCTTCCCGCCGGGCCTCAGCGGCGCCTTCGGCAGCGCGTCGGACCAGCGCAGCCAGCCCGCGCGTGACAGGTGGACGGCCAGGTGCAGACCGTCGACGTCGATGTCGAGCCACTTGCCGTGCCGCTCCACGCCCGCGACGAGCAGCCCCTGCAGGGCGGCCGGCGGCGGGTCGTACGTCTTGAGCACGTTGACGGCGCCCACCTCCACCCGGGCGACGACACGGCCCACCATCCGCTCGCGCAGGAAGGCGGCGAGCCCTTCGACCTCGGGGAGTTCCGGCACGGGCGACAGTCTGGGCCACCGGGTCGTGCCCGGCCAGGTTTCGGCGCACCGAAACCGGTTCCTGGAGTTTTCGTGCCCCGCCCCGGGCGTGCTGTCATGTGCCCCGACCGACCGGACGTCCGAGAGGAACCCGTGGACCTCGCCGTCCTGGCTGCCAGCTTCCTGCCCATCCTGCTGCTGGAGCTGCCCGACAAGACCTTCGTGGCCACCCTGGTGCTCGCGACCCGGTTCCGCCCGCTGACGGCCTGGGTCGGGGTGGGGCTGGCCTTCGCCGTCCAGTGCCTCATCGCCGTCGTCGCCGGCCGGCTGCTGGCCCAGCTGCCGGACCGCCCCGTCGCCGCGGTGGCCGCGGCGCTGTTCGCCGTCGGTGCGTTCACCCTCTTCCGCGGCGCCGCCAAGGCCCGCGAGGCCGAGGAGGAGGCGCTGGAGGAGTACGAGCAGAAGGTCACGGGCGGCGGCTCGGGCTGGCGCGGTGCGCTGACCTGCTTCGGTGTCATCTTCCTGGCCGAGTGGGGGGACCTGTCCCAGCTGTTCACCGCCGGACTGGCCGCGCGTTACAACGATCCGGTCTCGGTCTTCGTGGGGGCCTGGGCCGCGCTGCTGGTGGTGTCCGGGCTCGCGGCGGCCGTCGGCGCCACCCTGCTGAAGCGGCTCAGCGTGGCCACGGTGAGCCGGATCGGCGGGGTCGTGTGCGCCGCGCTGGCGGTCCTGACGGCCCTCGAGGTGGCGGGTGTGGACCTGCCCGTCTGAGGCGTCGGAGCGCCACCTCCACGTACCGGTCGCCATACAGGTTGCCGTTGCGTGCGGACAAGCAGCGGAGCGAGTGATTGACTGTGCGTCACGTCCCGGTGACTGCAGTTGTCGGGGCGTGCTGCTGGGACGTCGTGGAGAGGCCGCGGCGAGGAGACGTCGGGAGGTCACGGACCGTTGTTCCAGGTGGTCCTCCCGCCCAACCCCCGATCGGTCGGCATCGCCCGCTGGCTCATCACCGAGTGGTGCGCTCCGTGGGTGGCGTCCCAGGAGGTGGACGAGGACACCGTCGAGGCCGCCCTCCTGCTGGCCAGCGAGGTCGTCACGAACGCCGTCGTGCACGGCGAGGGCATGGTCCAGCTCGCGGTGCGGCGGGTGAACGGGGCGTCCCTGCGGGTGGAGGTCTCCGACGACGGCGGCGGGATGCCGCTCATCGGTGCCCAGCGCGCCGAGGCCGAGAGCGGTCGCGGCATGGCGATGGTCGAGATGCTGTCCAGCCGCTGGGGCACCGACCTCGCGGTCGGTCCGCTCGGCAAGACCGTCTGGTTCGAGCTCGCCGGCGCCTGACCCCGGCGGGGCAGCGCGAGAGCGGGCGTGCCCGGTCGACGCGGACTCAGAGCCCGCTCACGCCGGGGAGCCGGCAGGGATCGTGGCGTCGCGGTTGGCGGCGTGGGCGGTGAAGAGCTGGGCGACGGCCACGGCGAGCAGGACGGCCAGCGGCACGCTCCAGCCGCCCGTCACCGAGTGCAGGCCGCCGACGACGACCGGCCCGACGGCCGCGGCGAGGTAGCCGACGGCCTGGGCCATGCCCGACAGCGCCGACGCCGAGGGCCCGTCGGCCGCCCGCGCCGAGACCGCCGCCAGGGCCAGCACGACCGATCCCCCACCACCGAGCCCGACCACGACGATGGCCGGCACCGCGGCGGACGGGACGAGCAGCAGCCCGAGCAGACCCGCGATCGTCAGGCCGGTCGACCCCACGGCCGCCCAGCGCGTCCGCGCCACCGAGCGGCCGGCCACGACCGGCACGAGCAGGCTGCCGACGACACCGGCGACCTGCATGACCGACAGCAGCACACCGGCCTGCGTCGGGTCGTACCCGGAGCGGTCGCGGGCGAGCGTGGCCAGCCAGGACAGCAGCACGTAGAACGTCAGCGACTGCGTCGCCATGAACGCCGTGACGGCCCAGGCCAGCGGCGAGCGCCACGGGGTCGGGGCGTGCGAGGCGGCGGCCGCACGCGTCCGGTGGCCGCGGGCCAGCGGCAGCCACAGCACCGCCGCGGCCAGCGCCGGCGCGCCCCAGACGACGAGGGCGGTCCGCCAGCCGCCGGCGACGGCCTCCGACAGCGGCACGACGACACCGGAGGCGGCGCTGCCGACCACCTGCATGAGGACCACGTAGCTGCTCGTCAGCAGCGCGATGCGCCCGGGGAACTCGGCGCGGATCAGCGAGGGCATGAGGACGTTGGCGACGGCGATCGCCACCCCGAGCACGGCGGTCCCGGCGAACAGCGGGACCACGCCCGGGACCCACCGCAGGACCGACCCGGCGACGAGGCCGGCCATGGCCAGGACGAGGGTCAGGCGCTGCCCGAGCCGGGCCGCCACCTTGGGGACGACCAGGGAGCTCGCCGCGAAGGCCACGAGCGGCAGCGACGTGAGGGCGCCCGCGGCGGCCGAGGACAGCCGCAGGTCGGTCGAGACCGCCGGCAGCAGCGGTCCGACGCCGGTGACGGGGCCCCGCATCGCGCAGGCGACGAGCAGGAGCCCGACGAGCAGGACGACGGCGTTGCGGCGGGAGGTTCCGGGGGTGGTGTCGGTGTGCATCTCACGCGCAGCATCGCGCACAGATCGTTCGCTCGTGAAACTGGATGCGGAACCCTCAGGCGCGGCCGCGGCGCCGTTCGCTGCGCAGGTAGACCAGCCCCAGCACCGGCAGCACCAGCGGCACGAACCCGTAGCCGCGCCCGTAGGCCGACCACACGGTCGAGTCCGGGAAGGCCCGGGCGTCGGCCAGGCTGAGGGTGCCGACGGTCAGGACGCCGAGGAGCTCGACGCTGCAGGCGACCCAGGCGACCGTGCGCCACCGCCTCCCCGTCCGGCCCAGTCCGACGGTGGCCACGACGTAGACGAGGCCGGCGAGGGCCGACAGCACGTACGCCAGCGGCGCCTCGTGGAAGCGCGTCGCGATCTGCACCGAGGCGCGCGAGACGGCGGCGATGGCGAAGACGCCGTAGAGGGCCACCAGGACGCGGCCCAGCCCGGTCGTGCCCCGGGCCTGATCGGTCTGGCTCATGCGGTCGTCCCCGAGGTCACGGCGAAGAGGAGGAAGGCCCGGTAGGCGATGACGATCACCGCGAAGCAGGCCACGACGAGGACGAGCGTGCTCGGCCGGGACCGGTCGGCCAGCGCCCAGAACGTGCCCGCGGGCAGGATGAACGGGGCGACGACGAGGTAGGCGATCGACGTGGCCAGCTCGGCGGGGCGGGTGCCGGTGGCCAGTTCCACGATCCCGTCGACGACGAGGGCCAGCACGGCGAGTTCGACGATCCCGAGCCCCACCAGGTGCGGCCGGCCGATGCGGCGGTCGCGGGCGACGACGGCCACGGCCCAGATCCCCATGAGCAGGCACAGCCCGCAGACGACTGCGACGAGGACACCGGACACGGGAGGGAACTCTACGTTCGCGGTGGGGGGGGGGGGGGGGGGGGGGGGGGGGGGGGGGGGGGGGGGGGGGGGGGGGGGGGGGGGGGCGCCCGCGCCCCCCCCCCCCCGCGCGCCCCCCGCCCCCCGCGCGGCCTCGCGCCCCACCCGACCCCGTCCGGCCGGAATCCGGACCGCGGTCCGCCGGTTGACACCTGTCGTGGATCTGTTCTCCCCCGTCGCCCTGGGCGACCTGCACCTGTCCAACCGCCTCGTCATGGCCCCGCTGACCCGGATGCGTTCGGGCTCCTCCGGCGTTCCCGGCCCGCTCGTGGCCGAGCACTACGCGCAGCGCGCGAGCACCGGCCTGATCGTCACCGAGGGCACCTACGTCAGCCACGAGTCGCAGGCCTTCGTCGGCCAGCCGGGCATCGTGGACGACGCGCAGGAGGCGGGCTGGCGCGCCGTCGCCGAGGCCGTGCACGCGCGCGGTGGCCGCCTGGTGCTGCAGCTCATGCACGGTGGCCGGGTCACCCACCCCGACACCACGGGCACCGAGCGCATCGTCGGGCCCAGCGCCATCGCCATCGCGGGCGAGACCCACGTCCCCACCGGCAAGAAGCCCTTCCCCGTCCCGCACGCCCTGACCACCGACGAGGTCGCCGACGTGGTGGCCGAGTTCGTCGCCGCCGCCCGCCGCGCCGTCGACGCGGGCCTGGACGGTGTCGAGGTCCACGGCGCCAACGGCTACCTGCTGCACGAGTTCCTCGCGCCGGGCTCGAACCGCCGCACCGACGCCTACGGCGGGTCGCCGGAGAACCGCGCCCGGCTGGTGGTCGAGGTGACCACGGCCGTGGCCGCCGAGATCGGCGCGGGCCGCGTGGGCCTGCGCATCTCCCCCGAGCACAACATCCAGGACGCCTTGGAGACCGACCGCGCCGACGTCGAGGCCACCTACGGGTACCTGATGGAGCAGTTGCGGCCGCTGGGGCTGGCGTACGTCAGCGTCCTGCACGCCGAACCCCGCGGCGACCTGGTCCAGGGGCTGCGCAAGCGGTTCGAGGGCCCGTGGATGGTCAACAGCGGTTTCGGGGTCGTCACCTCGCGTGAGGAGGCCCTGGAGGTCGTCGCCGACGGCACGGCCGACGCCGTCGCCGTGGGCCGGGCCGTCATGGCCAACCCCGACCTGCTCGAGCGCTGGCGCGGGGGTCACCCGGAGAACGCGCTGGACCAGGCGACCGTGTACGCCGACGGCGCGGCGGGATACACCGACTACCCGTTCCTGAACTCCTGACGAACCCGGGGTGTCGCACCGAAGACGTTGCGGCACCTCGTGTCCACTCGATGACGGAGCTGTCATCCCCGTCTCACGGAGTTCTCACGGACGACCTCCAGCGTGGTGACCACCCCGACGCGGGGACGCCACCACACCTGGAGGAACCACCGTGGACACGAACGCCGGCACGACCCTGCAGCGCCGTCTCGCCACCGCCAAGCGCGCGTTCTCGACCCGCTACGCCGACCTCGCCGACGCCGTCGGGCTGAGCACCGCCACCCCCGCGGCCGGTGACCTCGTCCTGGCCCGCGTGAGCCACGTCGGCAACCACAAGCGGCTGGAGTCGACCACCGGGCGCCGGCAGGCCCTGTTCCCCGGTGACGAGGTCGTCGTCGCCTACGGCCACCGCTACGCCCCCGACCAGTTCGAGGCCACCGTGCCCGGCGACCTCGGCCCCTGCCACCTCGTCGCCGCCGGCGGGCTGGCGGCGCGGGTGGACACGGCGCACAGCGCGATGACCCCGGCGACCGGGCTCGAACCGCTCGGCCTGCTCGCCGGCGCCGACGGAGGAGTCCTGAACCTGGGCCGCTACCGCGACGGACTGCTCCAGGCGCCGCGGGGCCCGCGCACGGAGCCGGTGGTGCTGGCCGTCGTGGGTGCGGCGATGAACTCCGGGAAGACCACGGCCGCGGCCGGGCTGGTCCGCGGGCTGGTCGCCGCCGGGTTGCGGGTGGGCGCGGCGAAGGTCACGGGCACCGGAGCCGGCGGGGACCTGTGGCTGCTGCAGGACTCCGGCGCCGCTCCCGTCCTGGACTTCACCTCGGCCGGGTTGCCGAGCACGTTCCGCGCCGGCCGCGAGACCGTCCGGGAGGTCTTCACCGAACTCACCGACGTGCTGTCGGCCGCCGGGGTGGACGTCGTCGTCGTCGAGGTCGCCGACGGGCTGTTCCAGACCGAGAGCGCGCAGTTGCTCGCCGAACCGGAGTTCCGTGGCCGGGTGGACGGGGTGCTGTTCGCCGCGCCGGACGCCCTGGCCGCCGTCGCCGGGCTGAACTGGTTGCGGCGCAACGAGATCGACGTCATCGCGTTGACGGGTCTGCTGTCCGCCTCCCCCCTGGCCAGCCGTGAGGCCGCCGAGAACACCGGCCGTGCGGTGTGGGGCCTGCCGAGGCTGACCGACCCGCTGGAGGTCACCGCCCTGCTCGCGGACCTGCTCACACCGGCGGTCCCGGCGCCGGCTCCCGCGCTGGTCTGAGGCCGTCGTGCCGAACCTGCCCACCCCCCTCGGTCGCGGGCGACGCGGCCGGTTCGCGGTGCTGCTGGGCATCGGCCTGGCGCAGGCCGCGCTGACGGTGCAGACGGTGCTGCTCGTCCAGCGGGGTTTCGACGTCCTCGTCGCCCCGGACCCCGCCCCGGGGGCGGGCGTGCGCACCGTGGCCGGGCTCGTCGTGGCCGCGCTGCTCGTGGCGGCGCTGCGAGGCGCCGAACGGGTCGTCGCCGAGGACCTCGGGCAGCACTACGCCGAGCAGGTGCGCGACACCCTGTTCCAGCACCTGACCGACGTCCCGGCCCGCACCGTCGGCGGGCTGGGACGCGGCGGCCTGCTGTCCCGGTTCGTCGGCGACCTGTCCGCGCTGCGCACCTGGGTCAGCCTCGGGCTGGCCCGGCTCCTGGTGGCCGGGGTCGTCGTGGTCCTCGTGGTGGGCGGCCTGGTCGTCCTCGACGCCGGCACCGGCCTGGCCGTCGGCGCGGTCCTGGCCGGCACCGCGCTGGCGACGGCGGTGGTCTCCCCGTGGCTGGTGCGGGCCACCGCGCACGCCCGCCGACGCCGGGCCCGGTTCACCGGGGAGGTCACCGAACGCCTCGACCAGCTGGCGACCGTGCAGGCGTTCGCCCAGTCCCGTCGCGAACGGGACCGACTGCAGCGCAAGGGGTCCGACGTGGTCGATGCCGCCGTGGCCCGGGCCGGGGCCACGGGGGTCGCCCGGGCGGTCGCCGAGTCCGGCGCCGGGCTGGCGACGGTGGCCGCCCTCGTCGCCGGGGCGGCCGGTGTGCGAGCCGGTGCGACGGAGACGGGCACGGTGGTGGCCGCGGTGAGCGTGGCGGGGCTGCTGGCCGGGCACCTGCGCGACCTCGGCCGGGTCGCGGAGTACGCCGCGGCGGCGAAGGTCGCCCGCGCCGCCGCCCGCCGCACCCTCGCGGTGCCTGCCCTGCCCCCCGGCGACGGGCCACTGCGCGCCACGGCGGGGGCCGTGCGGTTGCGCGGCGTCCGGATCGCCGGCGTCCTCGGTGGCGCCGCGGGGATCACGCGCGACGTCGAGGCCGGGCGCACGATCGCGCTCGTCGGCCCGAACGGGGCGGGGAAGTCGACGCTCGCCTCGCTGCTCGCGCGGCTGGTGGACCCCGACACCGGCACCGTCGAACTCGACGGGACCGACCTGCGGACGGTGACCCCGAGCTCGGTCCACCGCTGCGTGGGGATCACCGGCCCGGACCTGCCGCTGCTGCGGGGCAGCCTGCGACGCAACGTGACCTACCGCCGGCCGCGGTGCAGCGACGCCGAGCTGCGCCGCGTCACCGAGCTGTGCGACCTGGCCGAGGTGGTCTCCGGCCTCGGCGGCTGGGACGCCGACGTCGGCCCGGCCGGGCGCCGCCTGTCCGCGGGTCAGCGGGGCCGGGTCGCCCTGGCCCGCGCGGTGCTCGGCGACCCCGTCGTGCTGGTCCTCGACGAGGCCGAGGCGCACCTGGACGGACGGGCCGCCGACGTCGTGGACGCGGTCCTGGACCAGCACACCGGAACGGCGTTCGTCGTCACCCACCGCCGCCGCACGCTGGAACGCGCGGACGAGGTGTGGTGCCTGGTCGACGGCGAGGTCGCCGAGGCGGGAACTCCCGCCGAACTCCTCGCCGGGGACGGCCCCACCGCGCGCCTGTTCGGCGTCCCCACCCGGTGAGCGCACCTCAGGGCGCCGCCGCGAGGTCGGTGCAGGCACGCAGGGACTCCTTGTGCCGCACCGCCTCGTCGGCCGCAGAACCCTCCAGCGGCACCGGGACCCCGGACTCGATCGTCGCCGGCCGCCACCGCGCCCGCGGCACCCCGCCGGCGGCGGGCAGCGTGAGTTCGAGGACCCCGGTCTCGACGGTCACGGCCTTCTTCGCGTAGAACACGAAGTTGCCGAGCCCGTAGTCCACGAAACCCGTGCGGTCACCGGACCGCAGGTACCCCTGGCCGAGTTGCAGGTGCGCGTGCGAGCCCACGACGGCGTCGGCGCCCGCCGCGACGAGTTCGGCGGCCAGGTCCTCCTGGTCCTGCGTGGGGCAGTCCTGCAGTTCCCTTCCCCAGTGCAGGACGACGACGACCGAATCGCTGCGCTCGCGTTCGGCCTGCACCGCGGCGGCCAGCCGCTGCCGGCCGGACGCGGTCTGCACCGACGCCAGGCCCGGCCGGTCGGCCGTCGCGGTCCAGGCCGTCGCGAGGGAACCGTCGATCACCTGGGTCGCGTCGAACACCGCGATCGTGGTGCCCCGCACCGTCGTGCGGTGGGGGGCGAACGCGGCGTCGACGTCCTGCCCGAGGCCGATGACCGGCAGCCCCTCGTCGCGTCCCGCCTGCAGGGTGTCCTCCAGTCCGGTGCGGCCGTAGTCGAGGCTGTGGTTGTTGGCCATCGCGGCGACGTCGACCCCGGCGTCCCGCAGCGCCCCGAGCCCGGCCGCCGGCGCACGGAACGTGTACTGCTTGCCCGCCGGCTCACCGCCGTCGGTGATGGCCGTCTCGACGTTGACGACGGTCAGGTCCGCCTCGCGCAGCAGCGGCGCGACCGCGTCCAGGCCGCCCGGCTCGAGCGCGGCGGCGCTGGACCCGGCGAAGTGCACGTCGCCGGCGATCGCCACGGTGACCGGCTGCGGAGCAGCGGGTCCGGGGGCCGACGAGCACGCGGCCAGGAGGAGGGCCGTCGTCGCGAGACCGGCACGGCGGAGCTTGCGCACGCGCAGCACACTACGACGGGCTAGGTTTCCGGCGTGCCGGAACTGCCCGAGGTCGAATCCGCCCGCCAGGTCGTCGAGGCCGGTGCGCTGCACCGGGAGATCGCCGACGTCGACGACAGCGACACCTACGAGTGCCGTCCGCACGCTCCCGGCGACCTGCGGCGCGCGCTGGTCGGGCGCACGCTGACCGCGGCGCACCGGCGGGGGAAGTCGATGTGGTGCGACACCTCCGGGAACGGTCCCGCGCTGGGGATCCACCTCGGGATGAGCGGACGGATCTTCGTGACGAACCCCGACGGCGAACTGCTCGTCGGCGGCGACTACGCCGGCCCGCGCCCGAGCACCACGCCCGAGCAGGACGTCTGGTACCGGTTCAGCCTGACGTTCACCGACGGCGGGCGACTGCGGTTGCTGGACAAGCGGCGGCTGGGCCGGGTGCGGCTGGATCCCGACGTCGAGTCCCTCGGACCGGACGCCGAGCAGATCGGCCGCGAGGAGTTCCGTTCCCGCGTCGGCCGCGGAACCGCACCGGTGAAGGCCAGGCTGCTCGACCAGTCGGTGCTGGCCGGGGTCGGGAACCTGCTGGCCGACGAGGTGCTCTGGCGGGCACGCCTCGACCCGCGCACACCCGCGGGTTCTCTCACGCGCGAGGGGCTGGACGACCTGCGACGGGAACTGCGCGCCGCGATCCGGCACGCCGTGCGTCACGGCGGCGTGCACACCGGCGAGGTGATCCCGCACCGCACGGCGGGCGGGCACTGCCCGCGCTGCGGAGCGGAGATGGTGCGCGGGACGGTCGGCGGCCGCACCACGTGGTGGTGCGGCGCCGAGCAGTCCTGACGGGCGGGAGGGTCACTTCCCCCCGGCGACGCGGATGACGATGCCGGTGCTGTAGCTGGACTCCTGCGAGGCCAGGAACACGTAGGCCGGCGCGAGTTCCGCCGGCTGCCCGGCGCGACCCAGCGGGGTCTGCGTTCCGAAGTCCTCGACCTGCTCGGCGGGCATGGTCGCCGGGATGAGCGGGGTCCAGACGGGCCCGGGGGCGACGGCGTTGACCCGGATCCCCTTCGCGCCCAGTTCCTGCGCGAGGTTCTGGGTGAAGTTGACCAGGGCGGCCTTGGTCATGGCGTAGTCCAGCAGCGCCGGCGACGGGGAGTCGGCCTGCACCGAGACGGTGTTGACGATGGACGACCCCGGGGCCAGGTGCGGAACGGCGGCCTTGCTGAGCCAGAAGGTCGCGAAGACGTTCGTCGTGAAGGTCCGCAGGAGCTGCTCGGTCGAGAGGTCCTCGATGCCCTCGACCGACATCTGGTAGGCGGCGTTGTTCACCAGGACGTCCAGGCCGCCGAGCTCGGCCACGGCGGTGTCCACGACGGAGCGGCAGAACTCCTCCTCGCGCAGGTCCCCGGCCAGGCTGATCCCCTTGCGCCCCGCGGCCTCGACGAGCGCGACGGTGGCGTCGGCGTCGGCCTGCTCCTCGGGCAGGTGCACGATCAGCACGTCCGCACCCTCGCGCGCGTAGGCGATCGCCACGGCGCGACCGATGCCGGAGTCACCCCCGGTGATGACCGCCCGGCGCCCCTGCAACCGTCCCGCGCCGACGTAGCTGTCCTCGCCGTGGTCGGGAGCCGGCGTCATGTCGGACGTGGCGCCCGGGTGCGGCAGCGTCTGTCCCGGCGTGCTGTCGGGGTACTGGGTCGTGGGGTCGGTGGGAGTGTGCTGGTCACTGGCCATGCCGTGTTCCTACCCCGGCCCTGCGGTGGGCGAAACAGGTTCGCGTCAGTCCCGGCTGCCGTTGCGCCGACGCATCTTGACGTAGTTCCCGCAGCCCGCCATCGAGCACCAGCGCCGGCTCTGGTTGCGCGAGGAGTCGTAGTAGGCCCAGTGGCAGGTGTCGCGGCTGCACGCCTTCAGCCGCCGCCACGACTGGTCCTGCCCGCAGGCGCGCACGGCCTCGACGAGCGGGGCGAGCGCCTGCGCGCTGCCGCCGGCGGGGAGCAGCCGCGCTCCGTCGGGGCCCAGGTGCAGGCGGACCGGCACCCGGCTCAGCGCGGCGTCGAGCGCGGCGATCGCCGAGGGGTCGGCATCGTGCCCGGCGTGCGTGAGCAGGACCGCACGCAGGCCCTCCCGCAACCGCAGGGCCACCGCGAGGTCGTCGTCCCCGATCCCGGCTCCGGTCAGCCCGCGGGCACCGAGCCAGGTCCCCAGGTCCCGCGGTCCGCGCAGCTCCTCGCGTCCGGTCTGCGGTTCACGGGTGTTGACGAAGTCGCGGATCAGCTGCGCCGCGGGGGGAACGTCCTCGTCGGTCACGCGTCCTCCTCGTCGCCGGATGGTCTGACACCACCGTAGTGGCTTGACAGGTGTCGTGCCAGGGTTCGACAGTGACACCGGTCATCGCTTTTCACTGGTGTCGAGCGACGAGGAGGTTCCCGTGCGAGAGGTCCGGCAACGGTTCTCCGGAGGTACCGCGGCGACGTGCCCGCCCGGGTGCTGGGTGTGCGCGGCGCAGCGGCCACCGGCGACCCCGCTCACCGTGCTGCTGCTCCGCCGGCTGCTCCGCCCCCCTCGGCCCGGGCGGCGTCGCGGGAGCGCGACGAGACCCGGGCCGTGGCCGTTGTCGGCGTGGTGGGCGGAGAGTCTGGGCGAGTAGCCCGCCTCGCGCCGGTCAGCCGCTGCGGCCGGTCGTGGCCCGCGCCGCCTCGTCGATCAGGCGCGCAACGGCCCGGGGCTGGGACACGGTGACCGCGTGGGAGGCGTCGATCTCGACGGTGCGGGAGTTCGCGCGCTGGGCCATGGAGCGCATCGCCTCGGCGGGGATCGTGAGGTCCGCGGTGGTGACCAGGCTCCAGGACGGGATGGTCGTCCAGGCCGCCCGCGACGCGGGCTCCTCCAGGGCGCCGGCCGTGACGGGCCGCTGCGTGATCGCCATCGACTCGGCCTCCCGCGCGGGGACGTCGGCGGCGAACACGTCGTGGAACCGGTCCTGCCGGACGTACAGGTCCCGGCCCGTCGTGCCGTCGGGTGCGGTGAACGGCACCGCGTGCAGGGCCGGTCCCAGTTGCCCGCCGGGGAACTTCGCCGCCAGTTCCGCGGTGCTCTCCCCCGGCTGCGGGCTGAAGGCGGCGACGAAGACCAGCGCCCGCACCGCGGGGTGAGCCTCGGCGGCCTGGCTCAGCACGCTGCCGCCGTAGGAGTGGCCGGCCAGGACGACGGGTCCGTCCAGGCTGTCGAGCAGGGCGCGCAGGTGGTCGGCGTCGCTGTGCAGGCCGCGCAGCGGGTTGGCCGCCGCGACGATCCGGTAGTCCTCCCTCAACTGCGTGATGACGCCGTTCCAGCTGGAGGAGTCGGCGAAGGCGCCGTGGACGAGCACGACGGTGGTGTCGCTGGGCATGGTTGTCCCCTCTCCCGGTCGTCAGGGGGCGATGACCAGCTCGGTGATGAGGTCGTCCTGCAGCGTGAAGCGGTAGCGCAGTTCGGCCCTCCCGCCGGGGAAGTCGCCCTCCAGCAGGTGGGTCGTCACCCAGTGCTGCTCGTCGAGGCGTTCGGTCCCCACGAGCGTGGAGGTGTAGGTGAACTACGTTCCGGCGTGGCGCAGGAAGTCCAGGAGCTGCTCCGGGCCGCGGTAGGTGTTCCCCTCGTCGACGACCACGGCGCCGGGCGCGAAGGTGCGCACGGCGGCCTCCGCCTCCCGGGCGCCGTGGGCGGCCAGGAAGGCACCGATGGTGGTCGGCAGGGTGGTGGAGGTGTTCATGCCCCGCACGCTGGTCCCTCCCCCGGCGGGCGACGCAAACCCCGGACCCTCTCCCGGGGAGAGGGTCCACACTGCTCCCGTGCTCTCGATCGGTGACTTCTCCCGGCTGTCGCACCTCAGCGTGCGCACGCTGCGCCGCTACCACGAGGCCGGCCTGCTGGAACCCGCGCGGGTGGATGCCGCGAGCGGCTACCGCTACTACGACCCCGGGCAGATCCCGACCGCGCAGGTGATCCACCGGTTGCGCGAACTCGACGTGCCGCTGGCCGACGTGCGGCGGATCGTGCGCGCCACCGAGCCGGTCGACCGGGCCGCCCTGGTCGCCGAGCACCTGCAGCGCCTGGAGCAGGAACTGGAACGGACCCGCGCCGCGGTCGCCTCCCTGCGCCGGCTGCTGCACCCCGAGCCGGCCGGGCTGGACGTCGAACTGCGCCAGGTGCCGGCCCGTCGGGTGGCGGCGGTCGCCGACGAGGTGGCGCTCGAGGACGTCCTGCCCTGGTACGCCGGCGCGATGGCCGAACTCGACGCGGCGCTGCCCGGCGGCGACGGCGCCCCCGGCGGGCTGTACGACAACGCGCTCTTCGAGGACGGCGTCGGCCGGGTGCTGGTGCACCGGCCGGCGTCCGAGGGGGCGCTGGGACCCGGAGGCCGGCGGGGGCGGGTGCACGTGGTGGAACTGCCCGCCGTCGAACTGGCGGTGACGACGCACGTCGGCGAGCACCACGACATCGACGTCACCTACGGCGAGCTGGGCAGCTGGGTCGTGGACCACGCCCTGGCCGTGGCCGGCCCGGTGCACGAGAACTACCTGGTCGGGCCCCGCGACACCCCGGATGCTGCCGCGTGGCGCACCGAGATCGGCTGGCCCGTGTTCCGGGTGGCGGCCGGGGCAGCGGCTCCGCCCGGCTGAGTCTTCCCGGCCGCCCGCGTGTGCAGGGGTGCTGCACGTCGTCACCGGCCTCGGGGTCAGCGCGTCCGGAAGCTGCGCCCCGACGTCTGGACGTGCTTGAGCATCTCCCGCCCCGCCTTCGCCTCGTCCCCGGTGGCGATGGCCGCGACGATCCGCCGGTGCTCGGTCCAGGCCCGCTGCCCCTGCTGGGGGACGGTGGTGGCGTAGGCCCACTGGATCCGCTCGCTGACCCGGCGCAGCACCATCGCCATGCTCTGCGCACCCGACAACCGGGCGATCCCGGAGTGGAAGCGGGTGTTGAGTTCCGCGCCGAGCACCGGGTCGCCGGCCTCCAGCGCGGCGAACCCGGCGTCCACGATCTGCGTGAGTTCCCCGACCAGCCCGTCCGCACCGTCGGCGACCCGGCGGGCGCAGCGGGAGGCGGTGATCTCCTCCACGACGCAGCGGACCGCGTACAGGTCGGCGAGGTCGTCGACGGGCACCTCCGCCACCCGCGCACCGGCGTTGGGCCGCAGGTCGACGAAACCCTCCCCGGCCAGCGCGCGCAACGCCTCGCGCACGGGCACGCGCGAGGTGCCGTAGCGCTCGACGAGGCTGGCCTCGGTCAGCCGCGTCCCCGGCGGGAAGAACCCGCCGAGGACGTCCTGCCGCAGGTGCTCGGTGACGCGCTCCGCGGAGGCGCCCACCTCAGGCTGCCGCGCGGCCGGGGATGGCCGACAGCAGCTGGGCGGTGTACTGGTCGCGGGGGTTGTCGAACACGTCCCCGATCATGCCCTGTTCCACGACCCGCCCGGCGCGCATCACGAGGACCTGGTGCGCCAGGTGCCGGGCCACGGCCAGGTCGTGCGTGATGAACAGGTAGGTCAGGCCGAGGTCCTCCTGCAGCCGCTCGAGCAGGCCGAGGACCTGCCGCTGCACGAGGACGTCGAGGGCGGAGGTGGCCTCGTCGAGGACGACGACCTTCGGGTTCAGCGCCAGCGCCCGGGCGATCGCCACCCGCTGCCGCTGGCCGCCGGACAGTTCCGCCGGCCGGCGCTGCGCCAGTCCGCGGCTCAGCGACACCTGGTCGAGCAGTTCACCGACCCGGGCCCTGCGGCTGCGGGCGTCGCCGACCCGGGCGATGCGCAGGGGTTCGTCGATGAGCCGTTCCAGCGTCTTGGTCGGGTCCAGGGAACCGAAGGGGTCCTGGAACACCGGCTGCACGTCGCGCCGGCCGCCGGCCAGCGAGATCTCCCCGCTGGTGGGTGTCTCCAGGCCCAGCACGAGCCGCGCGGTCGTCGTCTTGCCCGACCCGGACTCCCCGACCACCGCCGTGGTGGTTCCGGCGGGCACCGTGAAGGACACCCCGTCCACCGCGCGCAGCTTCTCGGACTGGCCCCGGATCCTGTACTCCTTGACCAGGTCACGGACGACCAGCACGTCCTCCGACTCACGGGAGGGGAGTTCCCGCGGCGCCGTCCGCCCGGCCGTCGCGGGCGCGGCGGCCACCAGCGCCCGGGAGTACTCCGCGGTGGGCTCGCGCAGCACCCGCGCCGCCGGACCGGTCTCGACGACCCGGCCCTCGGACATCACCAGCACGTCGTCGCAGCGGTCGGCGGCCAGCGCCAGGTCGTGCGTCACCAGCAGCAGCGACGCCCCGCGCGCGGCGGTCAGCCGGTCGAGGTGGTCCAGGATCTGCCGCTGCACCGTGACGTCGAGGGCGGAGGTGGGTTCGTCGGCGATGAGCAGCTCGGGTTCGGCGGCCAGCGCCATCGCGATGAGCACCCGCTGCCGCATGCCGCCGGAGAACTCGTGCGGGTACTGCCGGGCGCGGCGGCCGGCGTCGGGGATGCCGGCCTCCTCCAGCAGTTCCACCGCGCGCTGGCGGGCCGCGGCGCCGCGGGCCAGGCCGTGCATGCGCAGGGTCTCGGCGACCTGCCTGCCGACGCGCGCCGAGGGGTTCAGGTTCGACATCGGGTCCTGCGGCACGAGGCCGATCTGCCGGCCGCGCAACCGCCGCAGCCGGTTCTCGTCCCGCCCGACCAGCGCGGCGGTGATGTCGTCGCCGGCCACGACGACCCGCCCACCGGTGACCCGTCCGGCGCCCTGCAGCAGTCCCATGACGGCCGCGGCCGTCGTCGACTTGCCCGAACCCGAGGCTCCCACGACGGCGACGCGGTGACCGCGCCGGACGGTCAGGTCGACACCGTGCAGCACCGCGTTCGGACCGTAGGACACCTCCAGGCCCTCGACCCGCAGCAGTTCTCCGGACACGTTCACCGCCCCACCGCGTAACCCTGGTTGCCGCGGGAGTTCGCGGCGGCGTGCAGGACACCGGTCCGCGGGTCGCGGCCGGCGCAGGACAACCGGCCCAGCGCCCAGTCGCCCGCCCGTTTCACGACGTGACCGCGTTCCTCCAGCCCCGCGATGACGTCCTCGCCGATCCGGTCCTCGACGACGGCGCCGCCGGGGGTCCAGGTGCGCGGCCAGAACGAACCGGGCATCGACGTCGTGTGCAGGGCGGGCGCGTCGATCGCCTGCTGCGGCGCGTACCCGCCGACGAGCGTGCGCAGCAGGTACAGCAGCTGCCACTGGTCCTGCTGGTCGCCGCCCGGGGTGCCCAGCGCCTCGACGGGCACCCCGTCGCGCAGCAGCAGCGTGGGGGTCAGCGTCGTGCGCGGGCGCTGACCGGGGCGCAACGCGGAGGGGGAGTCCTCGTCCAGCCACGTCATCTGCAACCGCGACCCCAGGCAGAACCCCAGTTCCGGGATGGTCGGGGACGACTGCAGCCAGCCGCCCGACGGGGTCGCGGAGACGACGTTCCCCCAGCGGTCGACGACGTCGACGTGGCAGGTGTCGCCGCGGGTGGTGCCGGTCGCCTCGACGGTCGGCTCGCCCACGGTGGGTTCCCCGACGCCGACCGCGGACGGCGCCTCGGTGCGCAGCGGCGGCACGAACGGTTCGCGGCCGCCGACGGTGCCGGGCCGGAACTCGTGCGAGGCGCGGTCGGTGATGAGCGCGCGACGTGCGGCCGCGTACTCCTCCGACAGCAGTTCGCGCAGCACCTCCGGGTCCGCGGCCGAGCCGTACCAGGCGTCGCGGTCGGCCATCGCCAGCTTCAGCGCCTCCAGGACGTGGTGGGCGCCCCGGACGGTCGAGGGGTCCAGGTCGGCGTCGTCGAAACCGTCGAGGATCCGCAGCGCCTGCAGCAGCACCGGTCCCTGCCCGAACGGGCCGGTCTTGGCGACCGTCGTCCCGCGGAACCCGATCGTCGTGGCCTCCTCGGGACCGGCGGAGAACCCGGCGAAGTCGGAGACCTCGAGGACGCCGGCGTGGTCGGTGCCGGAGGAGTGCCGGTGCGGGGTGCGCAGGAACTCCACGGCCTCGCGGGCCACGAACCCCTCGCGCCACTCGCGGCGGAACGCCTCGATCCGCTCGACGCGGGAACCGGCGTCGCGGCCGGCCGCGAGGAGGCGTTCCAGCGTCCGCGCCCACGCCGGGTTGGTGATGACGTCGCCGTCCCGGGGGATCCTCCCGTCCGGCATCCACAGGTCGGCCGAGGTCGTCCAGTGCTCGCGGAACAGGTCCGCGACCGAGGCGATCGTCGTGCCGACCCGGCCGACGACGGGGTGACCGTCCCGGGCGTAGCCGATGGCCGGGGCCAGCACGTCGGCCGGCTCCCAGGTGCCGTGGTCGCGCAGCAGGACCATCCAGGCGTCGACCGCACCCGGAACGGCCGCGGCCAGGCCACCGGCGCCGGGCACCATGTCCAAGCCCTCGGCCCGGTAGTGCTCGATGGTCGCGGCCGCGGGCGCCGGGCCCTGGCCGTTGAGGACGACCGGGGTGGAGGGGTCGGTGGCCGTGGCGAACACGCCCGTCATGTCCCCGCCGGGGCCGTTGAGGTGCGGTTCGACGACGTGCAGGACGAACGCCGCCGCGACCGCCGCGTCGAAGGCGTTCCCGCCGCGTTCCAGCACCGACTGCCCGGTGGCCGAGGCCAGCCAGTGCGTCGAGGCCGTCATGCCGAAGGTCCCGCGCAGCGTGGGACGGGTGGTCTGCCCGGGGGGCGTCACGAAACTGCTGCTCATCGGTTTCCTCCGTGGTCCACGGCGTCGCGCAGCGCGTCACCGAACAGGTTGAAGGCCAGGCAGACCAGCACGATCGCCAGACCCGGGAACAGCGCCGCCGTCGGCGCGCGGAAGATGTACTGCTGGGCGTCGGACAGCATGATGCCCAGGCTCGGCGTCGGCGGCTGGATCCCCAGGCCGAGGAACGACAGCAGCGCCTCGCCGATGATGACGGCCGGCATGATCACCGTGGCCTGCACGACGATCGAGGGGACCGCGTTGGGCAGCACGTGGGTGGCCAGGATCCTGGCCCCGGAGGCGTCCATGGTCTTGGCCGCCAGCACGTACTCCGTCCCCCGCAGCCGCATGGTCTCGGCCCGCACGACGCGGATGACCTGCGGCACGTGCGCGATGCCCAGGGCGATCGCGGCGTTGCCCAGGCTCGCACCGCGGATCGCGGCCAGACCGACGGCCAGGACGAGGAACGGGAAGGCCAGCACGACGTCGGTGACGCGGGACACGACGGCGTCCAGGCCGCGCCAGTACCCGGCCGCCAGTCCCAGCGGGGTTCCCACGACGATCGAGAGCACGACCGCGAGGACGCCCACCTGCAGCGAGGCGCGCAGGCCGAACAGGATGCGGGACAGCACGTCGCGGCCCAGGTCGTCGGTGCCGAGCCAGAACCCGACCGTGCGCGGGACCTGGAACGGGGTCTCGAAGTGGACCTGCGTCGGCGGGTACGGCGCGAGGACCGGGGCCAGCACCGCGGCCAGCACCACGACCGCCACCAGCACCAGGCCGACCAGGCCGGACCGGTCGCGCACGAGCCGCTTCAGGACCAGGCCCCGGCTGGAACCGAGGTCGACCTCGAGCCGTCCGGGAGTTTCGGTGAGCTGGGTCATCGGGTTCCTCCGGTGACGCGGATGCGGGGGTCGAGGACGGTGTACAGGAGGTCGACGGCCAGGTTGATGACGACGTAGGCCAGCGTGACGACGAGCACGACACCTTCGATGACCGGGTAGTCGCGGCTGAACACCGAGTCCAGCGTGAGCTTGCCGAACCCGGGCAGGCCGAAGATCCGCTCGGTGACGACGGCGCCGGAGATCAGCCCGCCCAGTTGCAGGCCGACCAGCGTCACGACCACGACGAGGGAGTTGCGCAGCGCGAACCGCAGGACGACGGCCGACCGCGAGGCGCCCTTGGCCCGGGCGGTCCGGACGTAGTCGGCGGACAGGTTCTGCAGCATCGACGCGCGCGTCTGCCGCATCACCACCGCGGCGATCCCGGCGCCGAGGATGACGGCCGGCAGCGTCAGGTGGTGCAGCGCCCGCAGCGGGTCCTCACCCGGCGGGACGTACCCGGAGGCGGGGAACCAGCCCAGGCCCACGGCCAGGTAGAGGATGGCGATCAGCCCGAGCCAGAAGCTCGGCACCGACAGACCCAGCAGCGACAACCCGTTGACGCCCGCCTCGGCCCAGGTGCCGCGGCGGACGGCGCCGACCACGCCCATGGCCAGACCGAACACGACCGCGAACAGCATCGCGTAGACCGACAGCCAGACCGTGACCGGCAGGGTCGCGCCGATGAGTTCGGTGACCGGGGTTCCGGTGCGGACGGAGGTGCCGAGGTCACCGGTCACCGCGTTCGTCACGAACTTCCAGTACTGCACCCAGATCGGCTGGTCCAGGCCGAGGTCGGCGCGGACCGCGGCCAGCGTCTCCGGGCTGGCCTCCTCACCGGCGACGGCCAGCGCCGGGTCGCCGGGCAGTGCCCGCACCCCGGCGAACACGACCATCGAGGCCAGCACGAGCGTCACGACGCTCTGCCACAACCGCGACAGCAGGAAACGTCCCATCTCAGTCCTCCTCGAGGAAGGTGGCCCGCCCGAGGCGGACGACACCGTCGGCGTAGGTCTCGATCCCCGCGACGGACTTCTCGCCCGAGGAGACGTACCCGGTGATGCTGCGCACCCGGTACAGGTAGACGATCGGGTTGTCCCGCTGCACGATCGTGACGACCTGTCCGTAGAGGTCCGCGCGCGCGGCGGGGTCGGTCGTCTGGGCGGCCCGCTGCAGCAGCGCGTCGACCTCGGGGTTCGAGTAGCCCGAGTAGTTGTTGCCGGCCGCGGTGGTCAGGAAGCCGGCCGCGTTCCCGTGCGGGTCGACGCGGCCGGACCAGCCGAGCTGGACGGCCTCGAAACCACCGCCGGACTGCTGGTCGAGCAGCGTGGAGTACTCCACGGGCTCGATCTCCAGCGCGAACCCGGCTTCGAGGACGCTGGCCTGCAGGGCCTGGGAGAACCGCAGGGTGTCGGCGGTGTTCGAGGCCGAGACCCTGATGCGGTAGGGCAGTTCCACCCCGGCCTCGGCCAGCAGCTGCTTCGCCCGCTCGGGGTCGTGCGGCGGGCAGGCGTCGCTGGCCTGCGTCGCGTAGGTGCTGGCCGGGGAGATGAACGAGCAGGCCGGTTCGTACCAGTCGTTGAACACGGAGTTCACCAGCGCCTGCCGGTCCACCGCGAGCGAGAACGCCTCGCGGATGCGCGGATCGGTGGCCAGCGGGGTGTCGATGACGCCGGGCGGGTTGCCCACGCCCTCGGTGTTGCCCAGGTTGAACGTGACGCCCTGGTAGCCGAAGGACCCGGTCTGCAGCAGGCCGATCCCGTCCTCCTGGGCCAGGGCGTCGACGTCCTGCGGGGACAGGGTGTCGGCGACCTGGACGTCGCCGGAACGCAGGTTCGCGGCGCGGATGTTCGCGTCGGTCATGATGCGGTAGGTGATGGTGTCGAGGTGGACCTCGTCGGCCGCGTAGTAGTTCGGGTCGCGTTCGACGGTGATCGACGTCTGCGGCACCCGGTCGACGAACCTGAACGCCCCGACGCAGGTGGGGTGGTCGCCGAAGTCGGTCCCGAGTTCGGCCAGCGCCGTGGGCGACATGATCATCCCGGCCCGGTCGGCCAGCGACGCGGCGAGCGGGGCGAACGGCCGCTGGTAGTGGACGACGACGGTGGACTCGTCGCTCGCCTCGACCTCGGCGATCGGGCCGAGTTCGCTCTTGCGGCTGCTCGTCTCGAGGGTCAGGTTGCGCTGGAGCGTCGTGACGACGGCCGCCGCGTCGAGCGGGGTGCCGTCGGCGAACCGGATCCCGGAACGCACGGGGATCGTGACGGTCAGGCCGTCGGGGGACGTCGTCGGCAGCTCGGCGGCGAGCTGCGGGACGAGGTTCCCCTCGGCGTCGATGTCGTAGAGCTTCTCGCAGATCGCGTTCATGACGTACCGCGTGTACAGCGAGGAGGAGGTCGTCGGGTCGAGCCGGTCGGGTTCGGCCGACAACGCCATGACGAGGTCGCCGCCCTCGCGCGCGGTCCGTCCGCCGAGGGCGACGCCGGTGACGTCCTCGCGGTCGGGGGCCTGGCCGACGGGCTGGACGGGCACGCAGGCGGACAGCACGAGCAGGGTGGCGCCGACGGTCGTGAGCAGTGCTGGTCGGGCGGTCATCGCGGACCTTTCGCAGATCGTTCTCAGCAGCCGAACGTATACAATTCGTGCACCGTACTCTTCCTGTGTTTCCCCCGTGTTTCGGCGCGCGGGAGTTCCGCCCCCCGAACACGGAGGTCCCCGATGCCCCCTGCGAACGACGTCGCGAACGCACCCGCGAAGACCCGCGACCCGAAGGCCTGGCACCTCGCGCTGATGCTCGTGCTGACCTTCTCGACGGGCATCGTCGACGCCGTCGGCTACCTGGGCCTGGACCGCGTCTTCACCGCGAACATGACCGGCAACGTCGTCATCCTCGGGATGGCGCTGACCGGCGCGGAGGACCTGCCGATCCTCGGGCCGGTGCTCGCGCTGGTCGGCTTCCTCGTGGGCGCGGCCGTGGTCGGGCGGGTCCTGCGCCGCGCGGCGGCGGGCTGGACGACCGCCTCGACGGTCGTCCTCGTCCTCGTGGGTGTCGTGCTCGGCGCGCTGGCCGTCGTCACCTCGCTGCTGTCCGGGGTGCCCGTCGAGGTGGGCACGACCCCGCCCGCCTCCGCCGTCGTCGTGACGACCGCGCTGGGCGTGGCCATGGGCGGTCAGGCCGCGGCGGCGCGCCGGCTGGCGGTCAAGGACGTCACCACGGTCGTCGTGACGTCCACGCTGACCGGCCTGGCCGCCGACTCCCGACTGGCCGGCGGCAAGGGTGAGGGCTGGCGTCGCCGGCTCGGCGCGGTCGTCCTGATCCTGGCCGGAGCCGCGGCGGGTGCGGCGCTGCTGCGCTGGCACATCGGCGCCGGGCTCGCCCTGGCCGCCGTCATCACGGTCGTCGCCGCCCTCCTGGGCCACTGGCGCGCCCACGCCACCCGCTGACCCGCCTTCCCTCCCCTCCCCGCGATCAAGGATTCGACCCCGACGATCAAGGACTCGAAGGCGGGACCTCGGCCCCGAGTCCTTGATCGTCGGAGTCGAATCCTTGATCGCCGGGGGGAGAGGGGCGGGTGGCGGACGCGCGGGGGGTGGGCGGTGGCGGCGCCCGCCCGGGGGGTGCAGCATCATCGGGCACGACCGAGCCGCCGCCTGACCAGCAGGAGTGATGAGGACCATGACGAACCCGCGCGCAGGACAGCACGCCGAACCCGCGGACCTCATCGACGTCCCCCACGTCGTCACCGCCTACTACGCGACCCAGCCGGACCCCTCCGACGTCGGGCAGCGCGTCTCCTTCGGCACCTCCGGGCACCGCGGGTCCAGCCTCGACGCGGCCTTCAACGAGCACCACATCCTCGCCACGACGCAGGCGATCGTGGACTACCGCCGCGAGCAGGGCTACGACGGCCCGCTGTTCCTCGGCCGCGACACCCACGCCCTGTCCGAACCGGCGTGGGTGTCGGCGCTGGAGGTGCTGGGCGCCAACGACGTCACCGTGCTGGTCGACGACCGCGACTCCTGGACCCCCACCCCGGCGGTCTCGCACGCGATCCTGGCCGCCAACCGCGAGGGCCGCTCGATCCGCACCACCGGCTCGGGCCTGGCCGACGGCATCGTCGTCACCCCCTCGCACAACCCGCCGCGCGACGGCGGTTTCAAGTACAACCCGCCCAACGGCGGCCCGGCCGACACCGACGCCACGAGCTGGATCGCGGACAAGGCCAACGCCTACCTCGAGGCGGGCCTGTCCGGCGTGCGGCGGGTCCCGTTCGCCAAGGCCCGCGCGGCCGCCCAGGGCTACGACTTCCTCGGCACCTACGTCGACGACCTGCCCAACGTCCTGGACCTCGACGCGATCCGCGAGGCCGGCATCCGCATCGGCGCCGACCCCCTCGGTGGAGCGAGCGTGGAGTTCTGGCAGGCCGTCGCCGACCGGCACCGCCTGGACCTGACCGTCGTCAACCCGCTGGTGGACCCGACCTGGCGGTTCATGACGCTGGACTGGGACGGCAAGATCCGGATGGACTGCTCCTCCCCGTCGGCCATGCACTCCCTCATCGACCGGCGTTCGGAGTTCCAGATCGCCACCGGCAACGACGCCGACTCCGACCGGCACGGCATCGTCACGCCCGACGCGGGGCTGATGAACCCCAACCACTACCTCGCCGTCGCGATCCAGTACCTGTTCGGGTCCCGGCAGGGCTGGCCGCAGGGTGCGGCGATCGGCAAGACGCTGGTGTCCAGCTCGATGATCGACCGGGTCGCCGAATCGCTGGGCCGCACGCTGCTGGAGGTGCCCGTCGGGTTCAAGTGGTTCGTGCCCGGGCTGCTGGATTCCTCGGTCGGTTTCGGTGGCGAGGAGAGCGCCGGCGCCTCGTTCCTGCGCAAGGACGGCACGGTCTGGAGCACCGACAAGGACGGCATCCTGCTGGCGCTGCTGGCCTCGGAGATCACTGCCGTGACCGGGAAGACGCCGAGCGAGCACTACGGCGAGCTCATCGCGAAGTTCGGCCGGCCGCAGTACAACCGCAGCGACGCCGCGGCGACCCGCGAGCAGAAGGCCACGCTGTCGAAGTTGTCGGCCGACCAGGTCACCGCGACCGAGCTGGCGGGCGAGAGGATCGTCGCCAAGCTCACCGAGGCACCCGGCAACGGCGCGAAGATCGGCGGCCTGAAGGTCGTCACCGAGTCCGCGTGGTTCGCGGCCCGGCCCTCGGGCACCGAGGACGTCTACAAGATCTACGCCGAGTCGTTCCGCGGTGGCGACCACCTGCGGCACGTGCAGGCCGAGGCGCAGGAACTCGTCGACGGGGTGCTGTCGGGCTCGTGACGCGGATCGACCAGTGGACGTGGGCGGTGCGGCTCTACAAGAGCCGCTCCGTCGCGACCGCCGCGGTGAAGGCGGGACACGTGCGCCTCAACGGTGAGCGGGCGAAACCCTCCACGAGCGTGCACGTCGGGGACGAGGTGCGGGTGCGCGCCGAGGGGTACGAGAAGGTGTTCGAGGTCGTGCAGCTGCTCGAGAAGCGCGTCGGCGCGCCGATCGCGCAGGCCGCGTACATCGACAACTCGCCACCTCCGCCGCCCCGGGACGAGTTCTTCGGCGCGTTCGGCACCCGCGACCGCGGGACCGGCCGCCCGACGAAGCGGGACCGCCGGGACATGGAGAGGTTGCGGGGACGCGAATGACCTCCCGACCGGTTCCCGACGACTCGACGCTGCGTGCCGCGCAGCACCGCGGTGACCCACCGGCCGACGCCGTGGCCGAGGCGCTCGCAGCGGATCCCGGTGTCCGCGAGCAGCTCGAGGACGCCCTGCGGAACGGCAGCGCGGTGGCCGGGCACCCGGCCGTCGCGGCGTTCGTCGCCGAGCTGGAGGAGCTGGCCGACGCGGCGGACGAGGAACTCCTGCGGACCGGGGCGCGGGCGACGTTCACGACCCCGCTGGCCGTGCACGTGTTCGACGTCGGTGCGGGAGCGCTGCTCAGTTCCTACCGGCCGCCGGGGCCGGCCGCGGTGCTCACGGGCACCGGGCGGCTGGTGCACGGCGCGCACGTCCGGCTGGACTCCACGGCGCGGTGGCTGTCCGCGGCGTCGTTGCCGGGCGGGTTGCGCCGGGGCGCGCAGGGGTGGCGCTCGACCGCCTGGGTGCGGGTGGGGCACGCGGTCGTCCGTCGCGTGGCCGCGCGTCCCGCGGACGGAACCCTGCCGATCAGCCAGTTCGACTCCGTGCGCACCTGGCTCGACTTCACCTTCGTCGCGCCGCGGTCGGCGCACCGCCTGGGCCACGAGGTCACCGACGCCGAGTACGCGCAGTTCCTGGAGCACTGGCGCCTGCTCGGGGCGCTGCTCGGGGTGGAACCGGAGCTGATCGCCGGGGTCGTCGACCGGTCCGGCGCCGCGGAACTGCACCGCCGGATCGACGCGCTGACCGGGCCACCGAGCGAGGACTCCCGGGACCTGACGCGCGCCGGCCTGCAGGCCCTGGCCGGCGGCCTGGCCGACCTCACGGGGATCCCCCACGGCGTCGGGCTGCAGCTGGCGCGCGCGGTGGGACGCAGGATGCAGGGACCGGAACTGGCCGACGCCCTCGGGATCGCACCGACACCGCTCGAGCACGCGGTACCCGTGGTCGCTGCGGTGGCCCGGGGGGCGCGGGCGGTGCTGCGGCGCAGCCCGGCCGCGTGGGAGGCGATGGTGCGGCGGAACATCACCGCCAACGAGGAGTTCCTGCGCCGGCCCTCGCCGGGCTGACGGTCAGGGGAGGTGGGACGGTCCTGCCTCGGCGGGACGTGGCCGGTCCTCGGGATGGGCGCGGACCGCCAGGATGGCGCAGTCGTCCTCGGGAGCGGGGCCGACCAGCTCGGCCACGAGGTGGTCCAGGAGCGCCTCGAGGGTTTCCCCGGCGTGCGCGGACAGGACCCGGCGCAGGTCCTCCACGCCCTCGCTGATGCTGCGGCCGCGGTGCTCGATCAACCCGTCGGTGAACAGCAGCAACGTGCTGGCCGGCGGCAGGACCGCGGTGTGGTCGGTGCGCGTCGTCCCGGGCAGCAGACCCGCCAGCAGTTCCGGACGGCTCTGCAGCACCCGGGTGGTGCCGTCGGCCAGCAGCAGCACCGGCGGTGGGTGCCCGGCGTTCGTCCAGCGCAGCCGCCGCAGCCCCGCGGCCGCGTCCTGCGGGTCCTGCTCGATGCGTGCCAGCACCAGGGTGGCCAGACCGTCGATGCGCAGCCCGGCCAGCGCCCGGTCCAGCCGGTCGACGATCTCGCTGGGCGGCTCCTGCCGGTCGAAGGCGAACGCCCGCAGCAGTCCGCGCAGCTGGCCCATGTGCCCGGCCGCCGCCATGTCGTGCCCGGTGACGTCGCCGATGACCACGGCGGTCGCCCCGTCGGGCAGGACGACCGCGTCGTACCAGTCCCCGCCGACGTACTCCTCCGTGGCCGCCGGGACGTAGCGGGCCCGCAGTTCCAGGTGGTCGGGCTCGGGCAGCTGAGTCAGCAGCGACTGCTGCAGCACCAGGGCCGCGCTGCGCCGCTCGGAGATCAGGGTCGCCCGCTGGACGGCCTGGGCCGTGTACCGGGTCAGCGCCTCCAGCGCCGACCGCTGCTGCAGCGACAGCTGCCGGGGTTCGTCCCAGTGCAGGAAGACCGCGCCCACGACCTGGCCCGTGCTGCCGCCGGTGACGAGCGGGAGGCAGGCGCTGGCGCCCGCCGCCGGCACGGCGGCGCGCTCGGGCAGGGACGGGTGCGCGGCGAGCACCGACGCGGCATCGGCGTGGAAGACGGCCTGCCGGGTGCGGACCGCCGCCGCCACGGGCACGTCCGCGGTCCAGGGGATGCGCGGCCAGGCCGTGTCCGCGGGCGCGGCCGGCGTCGTCACCAGCTCCAGGTGGGTGTGCGCGGGGTCGGCCAGCAGCAGGCCTCCACCGGCGGCTCCCAGTTCCGGGGCCAGCACCTGCACGACGGTCGTGGCGACGTCCTCGACGCTCACGGTCGCGGCCAGCGCCTCGCTCATGACGAGCAGCAGCTGCCCGTAGCGGTCCGCGGACTCGGCGTCGGCCTGGGCCCGCTGAGCCCGGTCGACCTCGGCCTGGGCGGCGTCCCGTTCCCGGCTGGCCAGGAACTGACCGGTGACGTCGGTCTGGATGCCGACGCGGTGGGTCAGGGCGCCGGCGGCGTCGAAGACCGGTGAGACGACGAGGTGGTTGTAGAACGCCGAGCCGTCGTGGCGGTAGTTCAGCAGGGTCGCGCTGACCGTCCGGTCCGCCGCGAGCCCCTCGCGCAGTCGGTCCACGACCGTGGACTCGGTGTCGGGCCCCTGCAGGAACCGGCAGTTGCGCCCCACGATCTCGGCGGAGGTGTACCCGGTGAGCTGCTCGAACCCCGGGGAGACCCAGACCAGCGGGTCGTCCGGCGCCGTCGGGTCGCTGATCGCGATGGACAGCCCGCTGGCCAGCACCGACCGGTGGGCCCGGCCGGCCGCGGCGACCGCGCGCACGTCGGCGACCGCGTCGGGGAAGCGCAGCGGCATCAGCACGAGCAGCGCGTGGGCCCGCAGTGGCGCCGGCGCCCCCTGCAGGGGCAGCCCGATCGCCCACAACGCCTCCCGCGCCTGCGTGGCCTGGGAGCGCAGGGCCGCGCTGACCTGCCGGCCGGAGCCGGGGTGCCCGGCGGCCAGCCGGGACAGCGGGGTGTCGCTGCGGCCCAGGTCGACGCCGGAGGCGACCTCCAGCCCCGCCGCGCGGGACCACTCCTCGACCCCGACCGGCAGCTGCACCCCGGGGGCCAGCTGGCGGGCGAGGTCGTTGACGTGGACGACGAGGTCGGCCTCGGTGTCGACGAGCAGCACCGCGGCGGGGTGGTCGTGCACGACGCGGGGCAGAGCCGCCGCCTGGGACTCGGCGCGCTCTGGGTCACTCACCGCCGCAGGATACGAGCCCGGGCCCCGCAGGGACGGCCGCCGGGCTCAGGTCGCGCGCCGGGCGAACCCCCGGCACGATGGTCCTGTCACGCTGCAGCCGCCCGGCGATGAGGCCGTCCGACCACGTCAGTCGGACGGCGACACACAGGAAGGGTTCGCCCGTGAGCGAGCAGACTCCTCTCGACCTCGTCGGCACCAGGGTCCTCCGGGGCCGGCAGTGGCGGGCCCAGCAGCTGGACGCCGCGGCGGGGCTCGAGGTGCAGCTGCGCACCGAGGCCGCCGCCCGCGGGCTCGTGCTGGACCAGGTCAGCGACCTCGAGGTCGTCGTCGACGACGAGGGCACCTCGGCGCACGTCACCCGCACCGCCACCGCCCACCGGCGCTGACCCGTGCCAGCACGGCGCGGGGGACTCACCCCTCGGGCAGGTCCTCCAGCCACTGCTGGACCTCGGCGAGGGTGAGCACGGGGCCGTTCGCGCCGAACGCGATGCGCGCGTCCTTCCCGCCGGGTTTCCCGCTGGTCAGCAGGTAGCCGGGGTGCCGTGCCGTCGGCGCCTCCAGCGTCCAGCCCTTGCGCTCGGCCAGGGTGCGCAACCGCGCGAACTCCTCGTCGCTCACGTCGCTCACGTCGCTCACGTCGCTCACGTCGCTCACGACGCCCTCGCACAACTGGCCGGGTCGGCCCGGTAGGTCTCGCCGTGCCGGATGACCGCGTCGAGCTTGTCGCGCGTGGCCGTCAGCTCCTCGAGCTGCGCCTGGACGCGCTCGCGCTCGGCCAGCAGCCGGGCGTGCATCTCGTCGGTCAGGACGCCGTGCTCCATGCACGGCAGGATCCGCAGGACCGCCTTGCTGCCCAGCCCGGCCGCGTAGAGGTTCTGGATGAACCTCACCCGGTCGACGGCGGAGTCGGGGTACTGCCGCTGCCCGCTGTGGCTGCGTTCGGACGTCAGCAGGCCCTGCTCCTCGTAGTAGCGCAGCGCGCGGACGCTGACGCCCGCCCGCTTCGCGACCTCACCGATGCGCATCCACCCTCCCGGACGACTGGACTTGCCTCTGACGTCGACGTCAGGTTCTAGCGTACGCCGCATGACCACTGCACTCGTCACCGGAGCCAACCGCGGCATCGGCCGCGCCTTCGCCGCCCTGCTCGTCGAGCGGGGCGCGACGGTCTACGCCGCCGCCCGCCGGCCCGACACCGTCGACCTCGAGGGGGTCGAGAAGATCACCCTCGACATCACCGACCCGGCCGCCGTCGCCGCGGCCGCCGAACTGGCCGGCGACGTCGACCTGCTGATCAACAACGCCGGGATCTCCACCGGAACCCCGCTCCTCGGCGACCTCGACGGCATCCGGGCCGACTTGGACGTGAACTTCTGGGGGACCCTGTCGACGGTCCGGGCGTTCGCCCCCGTCCTGGCCCGCAACGGCGGCGGCGCGGTCGTCAACGTCTCCTCGGCGCTGTCGTGGTTCGCCTTCCCCGGCACCGGTTCCTACGCCGTGTCTAAGGCCGCGAACTGGAACATGAGCAACGCGCTGCGCCTGGAACTCGTCGGCCAGGGCACGCAGGTGACGTCGGTCCACCTCGGCCTGGCCGACACGGACATGGCCGCCGGCGTCGACATGCCGAAGACGGATCCGGCGGTCGTGGCGGCACGGGTCCTCGACGGCGTCGACGCCGGCGACCTCGAGGTCGTCGTCGACGAGTGGAGCGCCATGGTCAAGGCGTCGCTGGCGAAGGACCCGCGCGAGTTCTACGCCCAGTTCCTCACCGCCTGAGCCACCGCCCGACCCACCGCCCGACCCACGGCGGGCGTTCGTCGGGAGTTTCCCCCGGGGTCACTCAGGTGGCGCACAGCGCCGGTACAACTCCGGTCCATGACCATCCGGGTGACCCCGACCGACCGACGCACGTTCCTCGCCGCGACCGGGGCCGTGGCCGGCCTCGCCGCCGCCACCAGCCTGGGCGTGACACCCGCCGCGGCGTCGAGCTCGGTGCGGCGCGAGGACGACCCGTTCACCCTCGGCATCGCCTCCGGCGACCCGGCCCCCGACGGGTTCGTGCTCTGGACACGGCTGGCTCCCGAACCGTTCGCCGCCGACGGCGGGATGGGGTCGGCCGCGGTCAGGGTCGACTGGCGCGTCTGCACCGACGAGTCCATGCGGCACGAGGTCGCCTGCGGCCGGGAACTCGCGGCGCCCGAACTGGCGCACTCGGTCCACGTGGAGGTCCACGGGCTGCGCCCCGACCGCGAGTACTTCTACCAGTTCCGCTACCGGCACGGGACCTCCGCCGTCGGCCGCACCCGGACCCTGCCGGCACCGGGCAGCTGCCCGGACTCCCTGCGCTTCGCGTTCGTCTCCTGCCAGGACTACGCGTCCGGGTACTACCCCTCGTACGCCGACATCGCGCAGCAGGACCTCGACCTGGTCGTCCACCTCGGCGACTACGTCTACGAGGGTGACGTCGACCAGCGCGGCGGACTCCGCGACGCGCCGGTGGCCGAACCCGCCCGTCAGGCGCCGAAGTCGCTGGAGCAGTGGCGGTACCGGTACGCGCTCTACAAGAGCGATCCGCAACTGCAGGCAGCTCACGCCCGGCACCCGTTCGTCGTCACCTGGGACGACCACGAGGTCGTCAACGACTACGCGGGCACGCGGGCGGTGGACCAGGAGGACCTCTCGGCCCTGCGGGCCGCGGCCTACCAGGCCTACTACGAGCACCAGCCGTTGCGGCGCCGTTCGATCCCCCGCCCCGACGGCGGCCTGACGCTGTACCGCGGTGTCGAGTTCGGCACGCTGGCCTCGTTCAACGTGCTGGACGGCCGGCAGTACCGCACCGCCCCCGCCGGGACGTGGGGGGAGGGACCCGAGGTCCTCGACCCTGAGGCGACCGTGCTGGGCTGGAAGCAGGAACGCTGGCTGGACCGGCGCCTCAGGGCGTCCGACGCGCGGTGGAACGTGCTGGGCAACAACGTCATGGTCTCCGGTCTCGACCACGACGGCCCGTACGGGGACGTCGTGTGGCACGACTCCTGGGACGGCTACCCCGCCGCACGTGAACGGTTGTTCCGCTCGATCACCGAGTCGGGCGTGAGCAATCCGGTGTTCATCACCGGCGACTGGCACTCGACGTTCGTCAGCGACGTCCACCGCCGGGTGGACCGTCCCGACTCCCCCGTGCTGGCGACGGAGTTCATCGGGACGTCGATCTCGTCCAACGGTGACGGTGAGGTCTACGGCCCGTACTACGGCCCGATGATCGGCTACAACCCGCAGATCAAGTTCTTCGACGGAGACCGGCGCGGGTACGTGCGCTGCACCCTGACCGCGCGGGAGTGGCGGACCGAACTGCGCGTGACGCCCACGGTCTCGACCCCGGACGCCCCGACGAGCACCTGGCGCGAGTTCGTCGTGCAGGACGGCACCCCGGGCGCCGTCGAAGCCTGACCTCAGCGGAGGTGGGCGGCGAAGCGCTCCCCCACCAGCAGGTGCGACGCGGCGTCGAGGTGCAGGGCGTCCGGCAACGGGTGCTCGGCCTCGTCGGCCGCGCCGAACAGTTCCAGGCCGTCCACGAGGTGCAGGTTCGGATCGTCGGCCTGCCGCTGCGCGACGATCCGCGCGAGTTCGGCGCGCGCGGTGGACAGCGTGAGCCGCCCGGGTTCCGGTGTTCCCGTCGCCGTGAACCGGACGGTGCCCCCGGCCAGCGCCTGCAGGTCGAACGCGCCCGGGCCGGGGGTCTCCTCGTGCAGGGCGCAGTGCAGCGGGGTGACGACGACCAGCGGCGTCGTCGGGTGCCCTTCGCGCACCGTGTCGAGGAAACCGTGCACGGCGGGGGTGAACGCCCGCATCCGCATCGCGTCGGCGTTCACGACGTTGATGCCGAGTTCGACGCTCAGCACGTCGGCGGGCAGGTCGCGCAGCACCCGCGCCGTGGAGGCGTCGACGAGCGCGCCGCCACCGAAACCCAGGTTCAGCAGCTGGTGCCCGGTCAGCGCGGCCGCGACGGCCGGCCAGGTGGTGCTGGGGCTGGCCGCGTTCGACCCCTGGCTCAGCGAACTGCCGTGGTGCACCCACACGGGCCGGCCGTCCAGGACGGGCTCGGCCGAACCCTCGACGCGGCAGGAGACGAGTTCGGTCTGCTCGTGGTGCGGCAGCCAGATCTCGACGAGCTTCTCCCGCGCCGGCAGCCCGGTGAACACGACCCGGCCCTCGTCGGCCGTCGTCAGCCCCACCAGGTCGCCGTCGATGCGCAGGTCGTAGACGCCGAGCGGACGGGGCGGAACCCCCGGGTAGCTCTGCCGGGTGGCGACCACCCGCAGTTCCACCCCGGTCGCGGAGCCGCGGAAGGCGATCCGCACCCCCGACGGCTGGGCCTCGGACGTCATCAGCTGCGGGTCGGGGAACTGCCGCCGCGCCCACGCGGGCAGCCGGTGCGGCAGGACCCCGGTGGTCGTCGTCTCGAGTTCGACCGCACCGCGGACGAACTGTTCAGTCAGGGGCAGTTCCACGAGCACTCCCGGGATCGGGCCACCCGCGCAGGGCGGCGTCCAGCACGTCGAGGAGGCGTTCCCACGAGACGTCGGTCCCGGGGTCGCTGTACCCGAAGGCACCCGAACCCTCCAGGCTCGTGAACCCGTGCACCGCGCTGGCGACCAGGCGGACGGCGTGCACGTGCTCCGTCTCGGGGACGGGGTAGCCGCGCAGCACCGCGAGCGCCAGGTCGGCGTTGCGGCGTCCGGCGCGCAGCGCGTCGTCGCCGGGTTCCGCCAGGGGTGCCCGGGCCGCGTCGTACCGGCCGGGGTGCTCGCGGGCGTAGGCCCGACAGGCCCCGGCGAAGGCCGCGAGGGCCTCCCGTCCGGTGCGGCCGGCCAGTTCCGCGCCGACCCGGTCGGCGAGCTCGTCCAGCGCCAGGACGGTGATTCCGGTCGTCAGGTCGGCCGCACCGCGCAGGTGGGCGTACAGACTGGCGGGCTTGACCCCGAACCGGGCGGCGAGCGCCGACAGGGTCACCGCCGCCAGACCGACCTCGTCGGCCAGTTCGGCGCCGGCGACGACCAGTCGGTCGCGGTCCAGTCCTGCGCGCGGCATCCCCACCTCCTACAGCTATTAGAGTGAAACCTAACGGGTGTAGGCAAGTCTGATTCCTGTGCTGCCCCGGGACAGGGTCAGGCCCGGCCCGTGTTCCGCGCGGGGTCACCGACCAGGGCTAGGCGAGGAGGGCGACGACGGCGGTGAGAGTGGGGCTTCCGGGGACGAGGTAGCCGTCGTGGTCGCAGTCGGTGGGGACGGGCAGCGGCGTCACACCGGCCAGGGACAGCGGGTCCGCGCCCAGCCCCACGCCCGCGAACCGCACGTGCGGGAGGAACCGGATCGGATCGGCGTCCCCGATCGCCGCGAACCGGTGCACTCCCGCCGGCAGAGCACCGTCTCCCACCCCGGCGCTGGCGAGGTCGACGACGGCGTCGACACCGTGCGCGGAGTCCGCGAGCGCCGCGGCGCAGACGGCGCTGCCGTAGCTGTGGCAGACGAGGACGACGCGCGTGGCGGAGGTGTTGCGCTGCAGGCTGTCGAGGAAGATCCCGAGGCGTGCGCCGCCTTCGTCGGCCAGGACTGGGCCGGCGGCTGAGGGCCCGAGCCTGGCGGGGCTGACGTAGTCGGCCCAGGCGACGACGGCCGCGTCGGGGACGCTGTCGACCACGGCGACGGCGCTGCGGCGCAGGGTCGAGCGGTCGAAGGTGCGCAGGTCGGTGCCGACGCCCCCGACGGCGACGACGACGGCCCGGACACCGTCGAGGTCGCCGAAGACCTCGGTGACCAGGCCCCGACCGGCTGTGTCGTAGGTGAGGAACTGCCGGTCCGCCGAACCGCTCAGCCGGGCGTTCCGGGCGTACCGGGAGGCGAGGTCGGCGGGGACGGTCCCGGCGGGCGTGGTGGCGGCGGCCTGCTCCAGCCCCACCGCGACGAGGCCGGCGAGGAAGCACGCGACGGCCACCAAGGGCACGACGGCGGTGCGGCACGCTTGGACGAGAGCGAACACGGTGGCCTCCGAGATCCGTTGCAGCAGAGAGCTTCAACGGTCCCGGGAGGATGGATCGGCTCCCAGTGCGCCGCCCCACGGAAGAGCCGTCGTGGGATCCGGTCGCGAGAACTCGTGCCAGCACGACGGTCCGGGGACGGTGAAGTCGCTACCGTCGGGCGCATGTCCACCACCGGGGACGTCGCGCGGACGGTGCTGTGCACGCCGGTCGCGGGCCGGACGTGGCGGCAGGTCGGCTACCAGGTGCTCGCGCTGCTGCTGGTACCGTCGGGGTTGCTGACGTTCGTGCTGCTGCTGGTCGGGGTCGTGCTGTCCCTGACGTTCCTCGGGCTGCCGGTCATCGCGCTGGCCCTGACCGCCGCTCGTGGTCTCGGCCGGGTCCACCGGGGGCTGTGCCGCCGGATCCTCCGGCTGGACCTGCCCGAGCCCTCGCCCCGCCTCCGGGGCCGCAACTGGCTCGACGGACTGCTGCGCGCACTGACGGACCCGACGGCGTGGACGACCCTGGGGTTCCTGGTGCTGCAGGTGCCGTTGGCGCTGATCGGGACGAGCGTCCCGGTGCTGCTGGGGGTGACGCTGGCGCAGGTGCTCGGGGACAGTTCCGGGACGCTGGCGGCGGTGATCGTCCTGTCCGTCGTGGTGGTCTTCGGCAGCCCGTGGTTGTTGCGGGCCTGCGTGGCGGGGCAGACGTTCCTGCTGCGCACGGTCGTCGCCGACCCCCACGCCGACTCCGAACGGTTGCGCCGCAGCCGGACCGCTGTCCTGGAGGGTTCGGCCGCGGAGGTCCGGGCGATCGAGCGGAACCTGCACGACGGAACCCAGGCGCGGCTGACGGCCATCGCCCTGCACGTGGACCTGGCTCGCGCCCGCCTGGCGCAGGACCCCGACGGGGCGGCGGAACTGCTGGCTGTCGCGCACACCACGACCCGGGAGGCGATCACCGAGTTGCGCACCATCATCCGCGGCATCCACCCGCCGGCCCTCGACGAAGGGCTGGCACCGGCGCTGGCGACGTTGGCCGAGCAGGCCGGGGTCACGGTCCACGCCGATCTCGACCTGACGCAGGCGCGGTTGTCCCCCGCGATCGAGACGATGGCCTACTTCTGCGTGGCCGAACTGCTGGCCAACACGACCAAGCACGCGGACGCCGCGAACGCGTGGTTGCGGGTCACGACGCATCGGCGGCGGCTGCTGCTGCAGGTGCACGACGACGGTCGCGGAGGTGCTGACCCGTCGCAGGGCAGCGGATTGCGGGGTCTGACCCAGCGCATCGCCGCCGTCGACGGGACGTTGACCCTGGACAGCCCGCCCGGTGGCGGCACGACCGTCCGCCTCGACCTGCCCGTCAGCGCGTGACGCTCTCCGTCGTCCTGGCCGAGGACTCCGCGGTCCTGCGCGAGGGTCTGGTCCGGCTCGTCGAACTGCGCGGGCACCGCGTCGTGGCCGCCGTCGCGGACGGGTCGGCCTTGCTCGCGGCCGACGCCGAGCACCGTCCCGACGTCGTGGTCACCGACGTCCGGATGCCCCCGCAGCACACCGACGAGGGGTTGCGGGCGGCGTTGGAGATCCGGCGCCGGCGGCCCGGGACGCCAGTCCTGGTGTTCTCGCAGTACGTCGAGAACCGCATCGCGCGCGACCTCGTGGGCGACTCGGTGGCCGGGGTCGGGTACCTGCTGAAGGACCGGGTGGCGGACTCGGCGGAGTTCCTCGACGCCTTGGAGCGGGTCGCGGCGGGCGGCACGGCGCTGGACCCGGAGGTCGTGGGGCAGTGGATGCGGCGGGGCCGGGACGCCCTGGCCGAACTCACCCCTCGGGAGCTGGAGGTGCTCGCGGCGATGGCCGAGGGACTGTCGAACGCGGCCATCGCCGCCAAGCTCGTCGTGGGTGAGCGGGCTGTGGAGAAGCACGTCGCGGGGATCTTCACGACGCTGGACCTGCCGCCGAGCGCCGAGGAGAACCGGCGCGTCGTGGCCGTCCTGCGCTACCTGCGGGCCTCCCCCCGGCAGCCCTGAGGCCGGGCCGTGTCACCGCCGGCGGGTCGCCGGGGTGACCGCGACGTCCGCGGCTGACCACCGGCCGATCCGGGGAGCAGGGAAACTGCCACCACCGCGACCGGCTGAGGTGTCACCGGTGTCCCGCGACAGGACAGGGGAGTCCGAGCACCGACAGCAGTGGGCGGGTGCGGCGCGGGTGTCGTGGTCACCCGGGTCACGCCCAGGGCAGCGCGCTGCGCGTCGCCCAGTAGTCCTCCGGTCGCTCGACGACTCCCTCCAGCGCCCCGGCGGGCGGACGGGCGGCGAGGTTCTGCTCCAGCTGCTGCACGGTCACCGCGCCGCTGAGGGTGATGTCCACGAACGGCTGGGCGATCACCGCCCCCAGCGCGAACGCGTCCACCGTCTGCCCGTCGATGCGGGCCAGCGACGAGATCGCCGGGTCCGCACCGTGCGCGGTGAGCCGGCCGTTGGCGACCCCTTCCTTGACCACGACGAGCCACCCCTCGTCGTGGGCCTGCGCCAGCGCGGGGCCGACCGACCGCTCCAGCAGGTTCCAGGTCGACTGCACGGCCGTGAACGGCGAGTCCGTCAGGTCCAGCGCCCGTTCGAGCACCGCGCCCTGCTCGGGGCCGCTGGTGGAGATCCCCACGCGCACACCTGTTCCCGTCAGCTCGCGCAGGGCGGCGAGCAGGGCCTCGTCGGCCAGCGCCGGGCTGTCGGGGGTGACCGAGTGGATCAGGTACACGTCCGGCGCGCTGCCCAGCGCTTCCAGCGATTCGGGCCACTGCCGTCTGAACAGGGTGAGCGAGTGGTCCTTGCGCTCGTGCAGCGCGGCGTCCAGCGACCACCCGCCGACGTACTCGTACCCCCACTTCGAACCGATGGTCAGCTGCTCGCGGCGCCCGGGGTGGGCGGCCAGCCAGCTGCCCAGGAAGCGCTCGGCGTGACCGTAGGAGCGCGCGGTGTCGACGTAGCGCACCCCCAGCGCCCAGGCGCGGTCGAGCAGCTCGTGGCACCGCGCCTCCATGTCCTGCACCGATCGGGCGGCGGCGAGGTCCTCGCTGCGGCCCAGCGTGATGTAGGCGGGGCGGCCGACGGCGGCCAGTCCCAGCCCGAAGCGACGCACCCACGGAGACGTGTTCACACCCCGGTAGCGTAGGCGCGGCATCAACCGAGCCCCCATCGAGTTGGAGACGGACATGAACAACGCGCTGGGCGCCACCACGAGCGCCGGCCCCACCGTCTTCGTCGTCTACGGCGCCAGCGGTGACCTGGCCAAGCGGCTGGTCATGCCCGGCTTCGCCGCGCTGGCCGCCGCCGGCCTCCTCCCCGAGCAGTGGGTCCTCATCGGCAGCGGCCGTCGCCCCATGGAGGACGACGCCTACCGCGAGCACGTCCGCAAGGGGCTGCAGGAGTTCGCCGTCGGCAAGAACGGCGTCTCCGACGAGGTCGTCGACTCGATCCTGCCCGGCCTGCGGTTCGCCGGCGGCGGGTTCAGCGCCGACGACCCCGGCGAGCTGCTCGACGCGATCTCCGCGGCGAAGGCGGAGGTCGGCGAGGACGCGCAGGTCGTGCACTACCTGGCGCTGCCGCCGTCGACGTTCCAGGACTACACGAAGGCGATCGCCGCGCACGGCCTGGCCGAGGGCACGCGCGTCGTCTACGAGAAGCCGTACGGCACGTCGCCGGACTCCTTCGAGGAACTGGACCAGCTGGTGCTGTCGGTGTTCGACGAGCAGCAGGTGTTCCGCATCGACCACTTCCTGGGCAAGGAGGCGACGCAGCAGCTGCACGTGATCCGGTTCGCGAACCGGATGATCGAGCAGCTGTGGAGCAACGAGCACGTCGCCCAGGTCCAGATCGACGTCCCCGAGGTCCTCGGTGTCGACGAGCGCGCGACGTTCTACGACGAGACCGGCGCGACGCTGGACATGCTCGTCACCCACCTGCTGCAGGTGGCCGCCGAGGTCGCGCTGGACCCGCCGGCCGACTGGACCTCCGACGCGCTGGCCGAGGCCCGCGAGGCGGTCCTGGCGAAGTTCCGCGCGATCGACCCCTCCGAGGTCGTCCTGGGTCAGGGCACCGGGTACCAGGACATCGAGGACGTGCGGGACGGTTCGACCACCGACACGTTCGTCGCGGCGCGGGTGTGGGTCGACACCGACCGCTGGCGGGGTGTCCCGTTCGTGCTGCGGACGGGCAAGAAGCTCGCCGAGAGCCACCAGCACGTGACGCTGGTCTTCAAGCGCCCGCTGAACTCCCCGCAGAAGGACGACGAGGCGGCGCCGGAGACCCTGACGTTCACGTTGAGCGGCAACGGTTCCGTGTTCGCCGGGGTCACCGCGCGCCGTCCGGGGGTTTCGGACGACCTGGTCCCCGGCAAGCTGTACCTGGACCTGTCCGACTTGCCCAACGCCGAGCCGCTGCCGCCGTACGCGGCGCTGCTGCGTGACGTCCTCATCGGCGACCGCGCCCTGTTCACGACGTCGGCGGGTCTGCGCGACGCGTGGCGGGTGGCGTCCCCGCTGCTGAACGAGCGGCCGGAGCTGCAGCCGTACGAGCCGGGCACCTGGGGCCCGCAGGCCGCCGACGCGATCGCCGCGCCGTACGGCTGGCTGACGGAGAACCACGACTCCTGACCCCGGGCTGTGCCCCCTGAGGCCGTGGGGGGGGGGGGGGGGGGGGGGGGGGGGGGGGGGGGGGGGGGGGGGGGGGGGGGGGCGGGGGGGGGGGGGGGGGGGGGGGGGGGGGGGGGGGGGGGGGGGGGGG
>NZ_JBJLSI010000009.1:0-170573 GCF_050871945.1 Kineococcus deserti
AGTACGCGCGCACCGCGGAGAGCGTCCTGTCCGCCGACGTTCGTGACCACTTCGACGTCGTCGGTTTCGACCCGCGCGGGGGTCCGGCCGTCCGGGGTGGTTCAGGCGCCGATGAGCCGCGCGGCCAGCCAGCCGGTGACCTGCGACAGGCCCACGCGCTCCTGCGCCATGGAGTCGCGTTCGCGGATGGTCACGGCCTCGTCCTCGAGGGTGTCGAAGTCGACCGTGATGCAGTACGGCGTGCCGACCTCGTCGTGGCGGCGGTAGCGGCGGCCGATGGCGCCGGCGTCGTCGAACTCGACGTTCCAGTGCTTGCGCAGCTCGGCCGCCAGGTCGCGCGCCTTGGGCGAGAGCTGCTCGTTGCGCGACAACGGGAACACCGCGGCCTTGACCGGGGCCAGGCGGTGGTCCAGCCGCAGCACGGTGCGCTTGTCCACGCCGCCCTTGGTGTTCGGGGCCTCGTCCTCGGTGTAGGCGTCGACGAGGAACGCCATGAGGGAGCGGGTCAGGCCGGCGGCGGGTTCGATGACGTAGGGGACCCAGCGTTCACCCTTGGTCTGGTCGAAGTACGACAGGTCCACGCCCGATTCCTTCGAGTGCGTCGACAGGTCGTAGTCGGTGCGGTTGGCGATGCCCTCGAGCTCGCCCCACTCCGAACCCTGGAACCCGAAGCGGTACTCGATGTCCACGGTCCGCTTGGAGTAGTGCGACAGCTTCTCGGCCGGGTGCTCGAAGAACCGCAGGTTGCCGGGGTCGACGCCCAGGCCGGTGTACCAGGACATGCGCTCGTCGAGCCAGTACTGGTGCCACTGCTCGTCGGTGCCGGGCTCGACGAAGAACTCCATCTCCATCTGCTCGAACTCGCGGGTGCGGAAGATGAAGTTGCCGGGGGTGATCTCGTTGCGGAAGCTCTTGCCGATCTGGCCGATGCCGAACGGCGGCTTCTTGCGGGCCGAACCCATGACGTTGGCGAAGTTCACGAAGATGCCCTGGGCGGTCTCGGGGCGCAGGTAGTGCAGGCCCTCCTCGTCGTCGACCGCACCGAGGTAGGTCTTCATGAGCCCGGAGAAGTTGCGGGGTTCGGTCCACTGCCCGCGCACGCCGGTGTCCGGGTCCGGCACGTCGGCCAGGCCGTTCGCCGGCGGGTGACCGTGCTTGGCCTCGTAGGCCTCCAGCAGGTGGTCGGCGCGGTAGCGCTTGTGGGTCTGCAGCGACTCGACCAGCGGGTCGGTGAAGACCTCGACGTGACCGGAGGCCTCCCACACCTTGCGGGGCAGGATGACCGAGGAGTCCAGGCCCACGACGTCGTCGCGGGAGGAGACCATCGTGCGCCACCACTGGCGCTTGATGTTCTCCTTCAGCTCCACGCCGAGCGGGCCGTAGTCCCACGCCGACCGGGTGCCCCCGTAGATCTCCCCCGCGGGGAAGACGAAACCGCGCCGCTTGGCGAGGTTGATGACGGCGTCGAGGCGGGAAGTGGCCACGCTGGGGTCTCCTGTCCGGCTGGGTGTCGGCGGTGCGGCGCGGGGTCCGCGCACGCGAGGAGAGGTTACGCGCTGAGCGCACAACCGCGCCGACCGGTCACACGTCCCCCGGCGACGACGTAGGGTGACCTGACTCTCCCGGTGCGAGCGGGGGCGGACGAAGGAGGACGACCAGCCGTGTCGGCGCCAGCCCGTCGGTCGACCAAGCAGCGTTCGGCCGTGTCCGCGGTCCTGGACGAGGCCGACGCGTTCCTGTCGGCCCAGGACCTGCACGCCAGGCTGCGCGAGCGCGGCGAGAACGTCGGCCTGGCCACCGTCTACCGCGCCCTGCAGGTCCTGGCCGAGGACGGCGACGTCGACGTCCTGCGCACCGACGACGGCGGCGAGGCCGTCTACCGCCGGTGCAGCACCGGTCACCACCACCACCTCGTGTGCCGCCGCTGCGGCGCGACCGTCGAGGTCGAGGGTCCCCAGGTCGAGGCCTGGGCCAAGCGCGTCGGGGCCGAGCACGGTTTCACGGCCGTCCAGCACGTCGTCGAGGTCTTCGGCGTCTGCGCCGACTGCAGCGCCAAGGCCTGAGCCCGCTCCCCGGCCTCCCCGGCCTCCCCGGCCTCCCCGGCCCGGCGGGGGCCGGGTGGGCTCAGCGCTGGCCCAGCCACGGTTCCAGGCCGTCCTGGGCGGCCTTCCAGCCCCGGGCCTCGGCCGGTGTCGCGAGGATCCGTCCGAACGCGGCGCTGACCCGCTCGGCGTCGCCCTCGTCGACACCGGTGACGACGAGCCGGGTCTGCGCACGTTCACCGCGCGAGGTGTCCCACTGCCCGATCGCGCCGATGCTCAGCTGACCGCCGGCGCCGTCCCAGGCGCACACGACCCCCGGTCGCGAGGGGACCCAGAACACCCCGCGGGCCCGCAGCCGGCCCGCGCCGACGGCCTCGATCTCGTCGAGCAGGCGCTGGGGGTGCAGTCCCGCCGCAGTCCGCAGGTCGAGGGTGAACACCCCCAGCCGGTCTCCCGCGCCGCTGGGCCGGGCGGCGCGCGGGTCGCTGCGCGGCGACGGTTGCGCCGCGGCGGGGCGACGTCCGGCGAGCACGTCGGCGGCGTCGGCGGCCAGCAGGTCGGCCACGACGCACCCCGGGGCGGTGACGTGCTCGAGCAGCACGGCCGACCGCTGCGGCAGGTGGCCCTCGACGAGCACGAGGTCGGCCTCGTCGAGCTGGTGGGCGAGCACCTCGCCCACGGCGCGGTCGTCGTCGTGCGGGAACCGGTCGGCCAGCAGCTCGTCACCGAGCAGGTCCACCAGCAGGTCCGGGCCGGAGCAGACGGTGACGACGCCGGTCACCGACACCAGTTCGCCGACCTCCTCGTCCAGCGCGAGCGCCTGCAGCGCGGGCAGTGGTTCGGCCGCCACCGGCAGGGCCAGCACGAGCCGGGCGAAGCGGCCGCTGCGGGCGATGGCCGCGAGGGTCGGCAGGACGTCCTCGCGCAGGGTGCAGCCCAGGCAGGCGTGCTCCAGCGGCACGCGGACGTCCTCGAGGACCTGCCCGAACTCGCTCACCAGCCGGCGCAGCGACTGCGGCGACACGTCGTAGCGCAGCAGCACGGTGCCCGGCTCGCCCCACAGGGCGGCTGCGGTCGCACTGTCGCGCAGCACGGGGTCCATCGAGGTCAGCACGGTCACCGGGAGTCTCACAGCACGCTCCTTCTTGAGATTCGTTCTCAGTAGGGTGACGCTAGCAGACGCCCGACGCGCCCCGAGCGCTGCCACGTGCTGAGCACGAGCAGTGACCACAGGTAACGTCAGGGCCCGACCACCGCCCCAAAGACCCAGGGAGAACCTGTGAACCGCTCCGAACTGGTCACCGCCGTCGCGCAGCGCGCCGGGCTGACGCAGTCCGACGCCGACTCGATGCTCAACGCGCTGGGTGACGTCCTCGTCGAGGCCGTCGCCAAGGGCGAGGCCGTCAAGGTCCCCGGCCTGCTGACCGTGGAGCGCGTCGAGCGCGCCGCCCGCACCGGCCGCAACCCGCGCACCGGCGAGACCATGGAGATCGCCGCGTCCTTCGGCGCCAAGCTCACCGCCGGTTCCAAGCTGAAGGCGGCCGCCGCCGGCAACTGACCGGCCCGCCGGACAGCGGCGACACGCACGCCCGCCTCCCCCGGTTTTCGTCCAGAGCGGCGAACGCGCAAGACTGCCCCCGCTGCTCGCCCGCGAGCGGTGCTGTGACAATCGACACAGCAAGGGAAGTCAGCACGTGCACTCGGAGTCAGCGTCGACCCCCGGGCACCGGCAGGGAGGCGAGGCGTCGCATGACGAGCGTGGACGAGGGCCTGGGCGATGGCCTGGACGAGGCCACCGGCGTGACCGGTCCCGGGGACGGCCCGGTACGCACGTCCGCCGACGTGCTGGCCACCGACGGCGTCTCCTCCGACGAGGGCCACGCGGCGCTGCGCGCCTCGGTCCGCAAGCTCGGTGAGCTGCTCGGGGCGTCCCTGACGCGGCACGAGGGCCGTGAGCTCCTCGACCTCGTCGAGCAGGTCCGGGCCCTGGCCCGCCGCCCCGACGACGGCGCCGAACTGGCCAAGCTGCTGTCGGGCGTGGACGACGCGACCGCGATCAACCTGGCCCGGGCCTTCACGGCCTACTTCCAGCTGGCCAACGCCTCCGAGCAGCTGCACCGCGGCCTGGAGCTGTCGCGGGCCTCCACCGGCGGCCTGGACGGTGCCCTGGAACGGCTCGGCGACGCCGTGCGCTCCGGCGACCTGGACCGCGCCACGGCCCAGGAGATCCTCGGGCGCCTGCAGCTGCGGCCGGTCTTCACGGCCCACCCCACCGAGTCCAGCCGCCGCTCGGTCCTGGACCTGCTGCTGCGCATCACCACCATCGTCGAGGCGTCGGAGGACACCTCCCAGCGTCCCCTCGACGCCCAGCGCGGTCAGCGCCGGCTGGCCGAACTGGTCGACGAGCTGTGGCAGACCGACGAACTGCGCGTCCTGCGTCCCCGCCCCACCGACGAGGCCCGCTCGGCGCTGCACTACCTGCGCAACCTCACCTCCACCGTCCTGCCCGACCTGCTCGAGGACCTCGCCGTGGGGCTGGCCGACCTCGGCCTGGAGCTGCCGGCCGACGCCCAGCCGCTGCGGTTCGGCAACTGGGTCGGCGGCGACCGCGACGGCAACCCCAACGTCACCCCCGAGGTGACGGCCGAGGTGCTCGCGATGCAGCACGACGCCGCCCTCGACGTCCTGAGCGCCGCGACCCGCGACCTCATGACCGAGCTCGCCGCCTCCACCCAGATCGTCGGGTTCTCCGAGGAACTGCTGAGCTCCCTGGAGGCCGACGCGGAGGTCCTGCCCGAGGTGCGCGCGGCGCGCGAGCACCTCAACGGCGAGGAGCCCTACCGCTTCAAGCTGTCGTACGTGCTGGCCCGCCTGGAGGGCACCCGCGCCCGGCTGCACAGCGGCGCCGAGCACGTGCCCGGCCGCGACTACTCCTCGGTCCAGGAGTACACGGCCGACATCCGGATGCTGCAGGAGTCGTTGCGCGCCAACGACGGCGAGCTCGTCGCCGACGGCGCCGTCGCCCGCCTGCTGCGCGTGACCCGCGCCGTCGGCTTCGGCCTGGCCACCCTGGACGTGCGGGAGGACGCCGGAAAGCACCACACGGCGCTGGCCGCGATCTACGACCGGCTCGGCGAACTGATCACCCCCTACGCCGACCTCGACCGGGCCGCGCGGACCAAGCTGCTGTCGAAGGAGCTCACCGGGCACCGCCCGCTCATCGGCGCGGCCGCGCGCACCCTGACCGGCACGCCGGCCAAGGTGGTGCAGCTCTTCTCGACCATCCGCACCTCGCTGGACCGTTACGGCGACGACGTCATCGAGACCTACATCGTCTCGATGACCAAGGGCATCGACGACCTGTTCGCCGTCGTCGTCCTGGCCCGCGAGGTGGGTCTGGTCGACCTGGCCGAGACGCCCGGGGCGAACGACGTCGCGCGCATCGGTTTCGCGCCGCTGTTCGAGACGGTCACCGAGCTGGAGAACGCCGAGGAACTGCTCGAGGGGCTGCTGTCCGACCCCTCCTACCGCCGCGTCGTCGCCGCCCGCGGTGACGTGCAGGAGATCATGCTCGGCTACTCCGACTCCTCCAAGGACGCCGGGATCGCCGCCTCGCGCTGGCAGATCCACCGCGCCCAGCGCGCACTGCGCGACGTCGCGGCCCGGCACGGGGTGACGTTGCGCCTGTTCCACGGCCGCGGCGGTTCCGTCGGCCGCGGCGGCGGCCCCACCGGCGAGGCGATCCTGGCCCAGCCGTACGGAACCCTCGACGGCCCGATCAAGGTCACCGAGCAGGGCGAGGTGATCTCCGACAAGTACGTCCAGCCGCGCCTGGCCCGGCACAACCTGGAGGTGGCCCTGTCGGCCGCGCTCGAAGCCTCCACGCTGCACCGCGCACCGCTGCAGGCCGGGGAGACGCTGCAGGGCTGGGACGAGACGATGTCCGTGGTGGCCGCCAAGGGCCAGGAGGCCTACCGCGCCCTGGTCCGCGACCCGGGCCTGGTGCCGTTCTTCCTGTCCGCCACCCCGGTCGAGGAGCTCGGCAACCTCAACATCGGCTCCCGGCCCTCCCGCCGCCCCGGCGGCACCGGCGGCCTGGAGGACCTGCGGGCCATCCCGTGGGTCTTCGGCTGGACCCAGAGCCGCATCAACGTCCCCGGCTGGTTCGGCGTCGGCTCGGGCCTGGAGGCCGCCCGCGCAGCCGGCCACGGCGAGGACCTGCGCGCGATGTACGCGGACTGGAACTTCTTCCGCAGCTTCGTGTCCAACGTGCAGATGACGCTGGCCAAGACCGACCTCGGGATCGCCGCGCACTACGTCGAGGAACTCGTGGCCCCCGAGGCCCGCGACGCCTTCGACACCATCCGCGCCGAGCACGCCACGACGCTGGAGCAGATCCTCTGGCTCACCGGCCAGGACGAGCTCCTGCAGTCCTCCCCGGTCCTGAAGCGGACGCTGGAACTGCGCGACGCCTACCTGGCCCCCCTGCACGCGCTGCAGGTCTCGCTGCTGGCCCGTTCCCGCGCCAGCGGTCAGGACGTCGACCCCGCGCTGCGCCGCGCACTGCTGCTGACGATCAACGGCATCGCCGCGGGGATGCGCAACACGGGCTGACGCGCGTGGCCCGGGTTCGGACCGTTGACGCATCGGGCCGGTAGGTCCGGCCGGATGCGTCGACGGTCCGCTCTCAGGGGGCCGGCGTCGGGGTGTCCGCGGCGCCGCCGTAGCGCCGGTTGCGCGTCGCGTAGGTCTCGATCGCCTTCCACAGCGCCAACCGGTCCACGTCGGGCCACAGGACGTCGGAGAACACCATCTCCGCGTACGCCGACTGCCACGGCAGGAAACCCGACGTCCGCTGCTCGCCCGAGGACCGCCAGAACAGGTCCACGTCGGGCATGTCGGGTTCGTCGAGGTACTTCGCGACGGTCTTCTCGTCGACCTTGTCCGGGTTCAGCTTGCCGGCGGCGACGTCGAGGGCGATGAGGCGCGCGGCGTCGGCCAGCTCGGCCCGGCCGCCGTAGTTCACGCACATCGTCAACGTGCAGACCGTGTTGTCCTTGGTGAGTTCCTCGGCGGCCTCGAGTTCGTTGATCACGCTGCGCCACAACCGGGGACGACGTCCCGCCCAGCGCACCCGGACGCCCCAGGAGTTCATGACGTCGCGCCGCCGGCGGATGACGTCGCGGTTGAACCCCATGAGGAAGCGGACCTCGTCGGGGCTGCGCTTCCAGTTCTCGGTGGAGAACGCGTACGCCGACACGTGCGTCACGCCGATCTCGACGGCTCCGGCGACGACGTCCAGCAGCGACGCCTCGCCCATCTTGTGGCCCTCGATGCGCGACAGGCCCCGCTGGTTGGCCCACCGGCCGTTGCCGTCCATGACGATCGCCACGTGCTGGGGGACCAGGTCGGCGGGCAGCTGCGGCGGCCGCGCCCCGGACGGGTGCGGCGGCGGCGCGACCACCTCCCGCGGCTCGGGACGGCTGGCGGCACGACGAAGACCTGGCACGGACCCAGGGTGCCAGGTGAGACGATGCACCACGTGCACGCCCACACACCTCTCCCCCTCACGGCACTGGTCCGCCACGGCGAGACCGACTGGAACCGCGACGGCAGGCTGCAGGGCCGCACCGACATCCCGCTCAACGACACCGGCCGCGCCCAGGCCCTCGACCTGGCCCGTCAGCTCGTCGGCCAGGGCTGGGTGGCGATCACGTCCTCCCCGCTGTCGCGGGCGCGCGAGACCGCGCAGATCATCGCCGACGTCCTGGACCTCGAACTGCTCGCGCCGCACGACGACCTGGTCGAACGCGACTTCGGGCAGGCCGAGGGCGGCGACCGCGAGGACCTGGCCGCGCGGTTCCCGGACGGCGAGCGCCCCGGTCAGGAGTCCTGGGCGGACCTGGCCGCCCGCGGCGCCGGGGCGTTGCGCCGGCTGCGTGCCGAGCACGGCGACGACCCGCTCATCGTCGTGGCCCACGGCACCTTCATCCGCGGCACCGTCGACGGTCTGGTGGGCGTCGAACTGCCGCGGCTGGCCAACGCGACGTCGGTGCTCGTCGAGGGTTCGGGGGACGACTGGCGGCTGGCCCGGGAACCCCAGAAGGCCTGAGTCAGAAGGCGCAGCTCCAGAACTCCTCCAGGAACGCCGGCGTCACGGGCGAACCGAACTCGGTCTGCGTCAGCAGGATCCCCACGGTCGCCGTGGTGGGGACGACGTGCGCGCTGGTGCCCGATCCGCCGACCCAGCCGTACCGCCCGGTGTCCGGGTGCACCGAACCGCCGAAACCCCACCCCTCGGCCTGGAGGAACAACTCCCCCTCCCGGCGCTGCCCCTGGCCGAGGTGGTTCGTCGTCATGAGCCGTACCGACTCCGGGGACAGGACACGTCCGGGGACGAGGAGTTCGCGGGCGAAGGCGTACCAGTCGTCGAGGGTTCCCACGAGCCCACCGGCTCCCGAGGGGAACGCCGGCGGCGCGCCCCACCGGCCGTCGGCGGAGTCGGTCGGTTCCAGACCGTTCCCGGTCGACCGGTAGGCGGCGCAGAACCGGTCCAGGTCGGTCACGTGGAAACCCGCGTCGCGCATGCCGAGAGGGCGCAGCACGCGGTCCGAGACCACCTCGGGGAACGGCCGGCCGGCCACCCGGGACAGCAGGACGCCCAGCAGGTCGTAGCTGGTGCCGTACAGGAACGCCTGCCCCGGCTGGTGGCGCAACGGCACCGCGGCCAGGTCCGCGATCCAGCGGTCCGGCGGCTGCATCAGGTCGATCTCCAGCCCGGGCTGCAACGTCAGCAGCCGTTCCACCCAGGCGCCCTCGAACGTCGAGGGGAAACCCCACCCGCAGCACGACGTCAGCACGTCGGTCACGGTGATCGGCCGCTCGGGGGGCACCGTGTCGTCCAGGCCGGCGCCGGGCTCGCGCAGCACCCGCACCCCGCGCAGTTCCGGCAGCCACCGCTCGACCGGGTCCTCGAGCCCCAGCGCCCCGTCCTGGACGAAGGTCATCGCGGCGGCCGCGGTCACGGGTTTGGTGATCGAGGCGTAGCGGACGATCGTGTCCCGCCGCACGGGGCGTCCCGTGGCGAGGTCGGCGACCCCGGCGGCGGCGACCTCCTGCTCCCCGGCCCGATCGACCAGGGCGACCGCCCCGGCGACGGTGCCCTCGCGCACCCAGCTCTCCAGCAGTTCCGTCAGCACGGGACTGCTGACCGCGCGGTCAGCGGGAAGTCATCGACTCCTCCCGTTCGACGTGCCGCAGCGAGCGGATACCGCGTTCGAGGTGCCACTGCAGGAACGCCGCGACCAGGCCGCTGCCCTCCTTGCGGCAGCGCTCCTCGGTCTCGTCGGCGACCGACCAGTCGCCGGTGAGCAGCGCGGCCAGCAGCTCCAGGGTCTGCGGGTCGGGGGCGGCCGAGCCCGGTGGCCGGCAGGGGGTGCACACCGCGCCACCGGCGGCGACGTGGAACGCGGCGTGCGGTCCGGGTTCGCCGCAGCGGGCGCAGTCGGCGAAGCTCGCGGCGTACCCGGCGATGGCCAGCGAGCGCAGCAGGTAGGCGTCCAGGACGAGCGGGGCGTCGTGCTCGCGGCGCGTCAGCGTCCGCAGCGCCCCGACGAGCAGCAGGTGCTGCTGGGTGGCGTTCTCCCGTTCGACCTCGGTGAACCGCTCGGCGGTCTCCAGCAGGGCGTGCCCGACGGTGTAGAGGCCGTAGTCGGCGGCCAGCACCTGCCCGTAGGGCGCGATGACGTCGACCTGGGTGATGGTGTCCAGCGACCGGCCGCGGTGCAGCTGCACGTCGACGTAGGTGAACGGCTCGAGCCGGGCGCCGAAGCGCGAGGACGTGCGCCGCACCCCCTTGGCCACGGCGCGGACCCGGCCGTGGTGGCGGGTCAGCAGCGAGACGATGCGGTCGGCCTCACCGAGCTTGGTGGCGCGCAGGACGACGGCCTCGTCGCGGTAGCTCTTCGCTCCCCCGATGCTCGACCCGCTCGCTCTGACAGCCACCGGGCCACTGTAGGCGCCGGTTCCGACACTGCGGCTCAGGCGGTGGTCAGGCGGTCGCGCCCCGAGCGCTTGGCCAGCGCGCAGGCCCGGTCGGCGGCGGCGAGCGCCTCGGCGGCCGGGGCGGGACCGGCCAGCCCGACCGACACCGTGACCCGCAGCCCCAGGGAGATCTCCAGCCAGGGTTCCTTGCGCACGACCTCGAGCAGCTTCTCGGCCGTGGCCGCCGCCCCGGCTCCCCCGCCGGGCACCAGGACGACGAACTCGTCGCCGCCGTAGCGGACCACGACGTCGTCGTCGGAGACGTTGCGCTGCACCAGGTCGGCGATCCGCTGCAGAACGGCGTCACCGGTGTCGTGACCGTGCTCGTCGTTGACGGCGCGGAAGCGGTCGACGTCGAGCAGGACGGCGCTGAACCGCTGGTCGGGCCGTTCCAGCACCTGCTGCAGGCGGCGCCGGTTGCCCAGCCCCGTCATGGGGTCGACCAGGGCGGTGCGGCCGATGCGTTCGTGCTGCTCGGCCATCTCGCGCTGGCGGATGCGGTCCTGCAGGGCCTCGAACCGGCTCTCGCGGTCCTCCCACAGCCGGGTCAGCGACACCTGCGCGAGCTGCTCGAGGGCGTCGGCGGCCTCGCTGCGGCCTTCGTGCCGCACGGCGTTGCGGGCGCGGACGGCCAGGGCCGTCAGCCCCCACACGTCCAGCTGCGTCGCCGAGGACACGCGCTGCACCGCGTTCAGCAGCTCGGTGGCCCCGGCGCGGTCACCGGCGTCGGAGGCCGCCGTCGCCGCAGCGATGCGGGCGATCTGGGTCTCGGCCAGTTCCTCGCGCAGCCGGAAGGCGGCCATCGCGGGTCGCAGCCGGGCCTGGGCGAGGTCGGCCTCGCCGGTGCGCTGCAGCACGAACGCCTCGAGGGCGTCGGCGCGCGCGGCCATCTCGGGGTAGTCGGTCTCCAGGGCCAGCCGGCGCATGCGCGCGACCCGGGCGAGCGCGACGGCGTAGTGCGGCCAGGCCTCCCCGCCGCGGCCGGCGACCTCGAGCATCGCCCCCCAGGAGACCTGCAGGACGGCCGCCTCCTGGGCGACGTTGAGCCGGACCCGGGCGGGCGGGAACGTCAGGGCCAGCATCTGGACCATGAGCTCGTCGGCCGGTTCGAACAGGGCCAGCGCGTTGAGCGCCAGGGCGACCGACATGGTGGCCGACAGGTGGTCGTAGCCGCGGATCGGCTGGGCGGCGACGATGAGCTGCCCCTCGGCGAGGTGGTCCATCGCCAGCGCGGTCATGCCCAGGTCGACGCGGGACTCGGCGAGCAGGGCGAGCGCCTTGGCGCGCCACACCTGGTCGACGCCGGGGCCGAGCCGGCGCAGCAGGCGGCCGGCCTCCTCGCTGGCCTCGCCCGCACGGCCGAGCTGGTGCAACGCGACCCCGCTGATGAACTGCAGGTACCGGGCGGTGCGCTCGTCGCCGGCGGCCTCGCAGAAGGCCAGCGCCTCGCGCGCGGCGACGATGGCGCGTTCGCCGTAGCCGTCGAGGTAGAGCTTGTGCGCCCACTCCGCCAGCGCGTCGAACGCCCCGAAGGGACTGACGGGTTCGAGCTCGGTGCCCACCGTGCCCCTCCGTCCCGTTGATCACTCGTGGTGACTGATCTTAACGGCCCGCGAGTCGTTGCGAGGGGTGGACCTTCTAGATGCACGCTCAACCACATCCCCGTCGTGATCCCGCACGGTACACCGCGCAAGATCACGACGGGCTGCGTCGATCAGCGCAGGGCGCGGTTGACCGCCGAGACGATGGCCTTCAGCGAGGCCGTCGTGATGTTGTGGTCGATGCCGACGCCCCACAGGACGCGGCCGTCGACGGCGCACTCGACGTACGCCGCGGCCTGCGCGTCGCCACCGGCGGACAGCGCGTGCTCGGCGTAGTCCAGGACCCGCACGTCGACGCCCTGGCTGCCCAGCGCCGAGCAGAACGCCGCGATGGGCCCGTTGCCGGTCCCCTGCACGGTGTTCTCGGCGCCGCCGTCCAGGAGGTCGACCTCCAGCACGTCGGCCCCGTCGACCTGGCTGACCGAGCGGGTGGCGCGCAAGGCGAATCGGCCCCACTGCGGCGTTCCCGTCTTCGAGGGCAGGTACTCGTCGGAGAAGACGTCGAAGATCTGCGCGGAGGACACCTCCCCGCCCTGGGCGTCGGTGCGCTCCTGGATGACGCGGGAGAACTCGATCTGCAGCCGGCGCGGCAGGTCCAGCTGGTGCTCGGCCTTCAGCAGGTAGGCGACCCCGCCCTTGCCGGACTGGGAGTTCACCCGGATCACGGCCTCGTAGGAGCGGCCGACGTCCTTGGGGTCGATGGGCAGGTAGGGCACGGCCCACTCGATCTCGTCGACGGTCTTCCCGGCGGCCGCCGCGTCGCGCTCCATCGCCTCCAGGCCCTTCTTGATGGCGTCCTGGTGCGAGCCGGAGAACGCCGTGAAGACCAGGTCGCCGCCGTAGGGCACCCGCTCGCCGACGGGCAGCTGGTTGCAGTGCTCCACGGTGCGGCGGACGAGGTCGATGTCGGAGAAGTCGATCTGCGGGTCGATGCCCTGGCTGAACAGGTTCATGCCCAGCGTGACGAGGTCGACGTTGCCGGTGCGCTCGCCGTTGCCGAACAGGCAGCCCTCGATGCGGTCGGCGCCGGCCAGGTACCCCAGTTCCGCCGCAGCGACTCCCGTGCCGCGGTCGTTGTGCGGGTGCAGCGACAGGATGACGTTCTCGCGGTGGTTCAGGTGCCGCGACATCCACTCGATGGAGTCGGCGTAGACGTTGGGGGTGGCCATCTCGACCGTGGCGGGCAGGTTGACGATGACCTTGCGCTCGGGGGTCGGCTCGAAGACCTCGACGACCTCGTTGCAGATGCGGGCGGCGAACGCCAGCTCGGTGCCCGTGTAGGACTCCGGCGAGTACTCGTAGTAGACCGTCGTGTCCGGGATCGTCTCCTCGAACTTCCGGCACAGCCGCGCCCCCTGCAGCGCCAGGTCGACGATGCCGTCCTCGTCCATCCCGAAGACCACGCGCCGCTGCAGCACCGAGGTGGAGTTGTAGAGGTGGACGATCGCCTGCTTGGCCCCGCGCAGGGACTCGTAGGTGCGCTCGATGAGGTGCTCACGGGCCTGGGTCAGCACCTGGATGCGCACGTCGTCGGGGATCAGGTCGTTCTCGATCAACGTGCGGACGAAGTCGAAGTCGGTCTGGGAGGCCGAGGGGAAACCCACCTCGATGTCCTTGTAGCCCATCTGCACCAGCAGCGTGAACATCCGCAGCTTGCGCTCGGAGTTCATCGGGTCGATCAGGGCCTGGTTGCCGTCGCGCAGGTCCACGGCGCACCAGCGCGGCGCCTGCGTGATCGTCTTCGTCGGCCAGGTGCGGTCGGGCAGGTCGACGACGATCTGCTCGCCGAAGGGCCGGTACTTGTGGAACGGCATGGCCGAGGGCTTCTGGGTGTTCTCCACTGTCTTCTCCTCACGGGGCTGGCTGCTGTGGCGGCCGGCGCGCACGACGAGGTCCCGCGACGGGGAGACCGGCCTAGCTGGCCCCGCCGCGGCGACGAAGGAGGAGGTTCTCCAGTCGAGCCATGCGACCACCGTACCCCCATCGCCGTGGCACGGACACCTCGCCCGACGGGCCCACGTCTGCGGGCGTTGTCCGCCCATGTGGACGTGTGGCACGATGGCGGCACCTCCGACGACGAAGGACGGACGATGACCAGCAGAATCACCGAGGTCACGATCACCCCGGTCGCCTTCCGCGACCTCCCGCTGCTCAACAACGTCGGCGTCCACGAACCCTTCGCCCTGCGCAGCGTCGTCGAGATCCGCACCGAGGACGGGGTCAGCGGCCTCGGCGAGAGCTACGGCGACGCCGCCCACCTCGACCGCCTGCGCGCCGCGGCCCAGCGGCTGGAGGGCCTCGACGTCTTCGACCTGCACGCCCTGGGCCGCGAGGTCGTCGCCTCGCTGGCCGGCGACACCACCACCGGCGGGCACGGCATGGGCCTGCAGGTGACCAGCTCGAACACCGCCGACCGCGTCCTGTCCCCCTTCGAGGTCGCCTCCCTGGACGTGCAGGGCAAACTGCTCGGCCGCCCCGTCAGCGACCTGCTCGGCGGCGCCGTGCGCGACGAGGTCGCCTACAGCGCCTACGCCTTCTACAAGTGGGCCGGGCACCCCGGGCAGGACGAGGACGAGTGGGGCGCCGCGCTCGACCCAGCCGGTGTCGTCGCCCAGGTCCGCCGCATGGTCGACGAGTACGGGTTCACCGCGGTCAAGCTCAAGGGCGGCGCGTTCCCACCCGAGCAGGAGGTGGAGGCGATCAAGGCCCTGCGTGCGGAGTTCCCCGACCTGCCGCTGCGACTGGACCCCAACGGCGCGTGGACACCGGAGACCTCCGTGTGGGTCGCCGAACAACTCGAAGGCGTCCTGGAGTACCTCGAGGACCCCACCCCCGGCATCGAGGGCATGGCCACCGTCGCGGCGAAGCTCAAGGGCCGCACGGACATGCCGCTGGCCACGAACATGTGCGTCGTGGCGTTCGGGCACCTGCCGCCGGCCATCGCCGCCGACGCCGTGCAGGTCGTGCTGTCCGACCACCACTTCTGGGGCGGTCTGCGGCGCTCGCAGGACCTCGCGCGGATCTGCGAGGTGTTCGGCCTGGGGTTGTCGATGCACTCCAACTCCCACCTCGGCATCAGCCTGGCCGCCATGACCCACCTGGCGGCGGCGACCCCGAACCTCGACTACGCCTGCGACACGCACTGGCCGTGGAAGCGCGTCGAGGACGACGTCGTCGTCCCCGGCGTCCTGTCGTTCTCCGGCGGGGCCGTGAAGGTCCCGACGACGCCCGGGCTCGGCGTCGAACTCGACCGCGACGCCCTGGCCCGGTTGCACGAGCAGTACCTGGGCTGCGGGATCCGCAACCGCGACGACACCGGGTACATGCGGACGGTCGATCCGGGTTTCTCCCCCCGCACCGCCGTCTGGTGACCCGCGGGGAGCACCCTTCCCGCTCTCCTCGAGTCGTCCACGAGGTCGGGAAGGGTGCTCTCCGCCGGATCAGCGGCGGCGCAGCACCGCGTGCTCCAGCCCACGGGCCAGGGCGTAGCCGGCCACGGACAACGCCGCCACGACGGCGGCGACGATCCACATCATCCGGTAGTCCAGAGTTCCGCGGCTGGCGCCCAGCAGGTTCCCCAGCCCGGTGCCGGTGACGAACTGCTCGGCCAGCACGACGCCGGTCAACGCCCGCGGCACCGCCAGGCGGACGGCCGACAGCACGTGCGGCAGCGCCTGCGGCAGGACGTACCGGCTCAGGACGGTGGTCCGGGAGGCGTTCACCGACCGCAGCACCTGCAACGGACCGGTGGGGGCGGCGGCGATCCCCTGCGAGATCGCCACCAGGGCCGGGAAGAACGTCACCGACACCGTGACGAGCACGATCGTCAGCGTGCCCCGGCCGAACAGCAGCGCGATGAGCGGGGTCAACGCGACCAGCGGCATCGTCTGGCTGAGGAACGCGAACGGCAGCACCGTCCGCGCCGCCGCGGGGAACACGCTCAGCGCGACCGCGAGGACCAGCGCCAGCAGCAACCCGGCGCCCGCACCGAGCACGGCCGGCGGCAGGCTCACCGACAGCGCGTCGAGCAGCTCCGCCCGGCGCTCGGCCGCGATCGGTGCCGTCGTCAGCGCCTCGACGACGTCGAGCGGGGAGTTCATCAGCGTGCGCGGCAGCCCGGTCGCGGCCAGGAACGCGTACCAGGCGACGACCACCACGGCCAGCCCGCCCAGCGGCCACAGGAACCGCACCGGGTTCCGCGTCGTGCGACCCTGCGCCGGCACCTCGGCGGCGAGCCGCGCCGTGTCCGCCCCGGCCGCCGCCCGCAGCACCCCGAAGACCCCGTACACGACGACGCTCAGGACCGTCGCGGTCAAGCCGACGGCCCACAGCGCCGCCGGATCCGCGCGCCCCATGGATCCCAGCAGGTAGACACCGAGACCGTCTCCCCCACCGAGGAACTCACCGAGCATCGCACCCAGCACCGCGGCCGGGGCCGCGACCTGCAGACCACCCAGCAGGTCCGGCAGGGCCGCCCGGGCACGCACCAGCGCAGCCGCCCGGAACGCGCCACCACCGGCGGACCGGACCACCGCGAGCGCGTCACCGGGCGCCTGGGACAACCCCAGACCGGTCGCGACCAACGTCGGGAAGAACACGCACAACGCCGCGAGCAGGACCCGCGGCCACGGCGCCTCGAACGCGATGCCCAGGATCGGCGCGACCACCACGACCGGCAGGCAGAACAGCACGACGGTCAGCGCCCGGCCCAGCCGCTCGGCCACGGGCGACAACGCGAACAGCACCGCCACGAAGACCGCCACGAGGTTGCCCAGGGCGAACCCGGCCGCCGCGCTCGTCGTGGTGGCGAGCACGTGGTCGGGGTAGTCGGCGCGGTGCTCCCACCACGATCCCGCGATGGCGGTCAGCGGGGGGAAGGCGGAGACCAGACCGCTGCGGCCCAGCAGTTCCCACAGCACGGCCAGGACGAGGAACGAGGCCCCCGTCCGGGCGACCCTCACGCCGCGACTCCCGCCACCGCCGCCGCCAGCCGCCGCGAGACGTCGTCGCAGAACGCGTGGAACTCCGGTGCGCGCAGCAGTTCGACGTCCCGTGGCCGCGCGAAGGGCACCTCGACGACGTCGCACACCCGGCCGGGCCGGGCGCCCATGACGACCACCCGGTCGGCCAGGAACACGGCCTCGGAGATGGAGTGCGTGACGATGACGGTCGTGCTGCGCCGCCGCGTCCAGATGCGCTGGAGCTCGACGTTCATCGACACGCGCAGCAGTTCGTCCAGCGCGCCGAACGGTTCGTCGAGCAGCAGCAGGTCCGGATCGAGCGCCAGCGCGCGGGCGATCGCCACCCGCTGCCGCATCCCACCGGACAGCTGCCGGGGCCGGGCGTCGGCGAACCCGTCCAGCCCGACCAGGGAGATGAGGTCGTCGATCGCGGAGCGGTCGACCTTCCGGCCGGCGGCCTCCAGCGTCAGCGACACGTTGCGGCGCACCGAACGCCACGGCAGCAGCGAGGGGTCCTGGAACGCGACCCCCACCCGGCCGGTGCGCCGGGCCGCCGAGGGGGACCCACCGTCCACCTCGACGACCCCGCTGGTCGGTTCGTCCAGGTCGCCGAGCAACCGCAGCAGGGTCGACTTCCCGCACCCCGACGCACCGATGAGCGCGGTGAACGAGCCGGCCGGGAACTCCAGGTCGATGCCGTCCAGCGCGGTGACGTCGCCGGACCGTCCGGCGTAGGTGCGGCGCAGACCGCGGACCGAGACGGTCGCACTCACGCGCCGGCCCCGTCGCGCCAGGCGCGCAGTTCCTCGATGGGCGGCAGGAACTCGTGCTCGGTGCCGGGCAGCATGTCCCAGCGCACGAAACCGGCGGTCCGGCCGTGGTCGGGAACGTGCAGCGCGCGGGTCGGGGTGACGATCCAGTCGACGGCGACGTCGTGCGGTTCGCCGTCGAGGTGCTCGTCGACGACCTGCTCGTCGTGGACGACGTCGACGACCACGGAACCCGCACCGGTCAACCCGATCTCCGACAGCACCGCCCACTCCAGGTCGAAGTAGCCGTGCCCCTTGCCGAAGCGGATCCCGTTGCTGCTCACGGCCGATCCGCCGGTGATCAGCAGCGGCAGTTCCGGTCCGCCGCGCAGGTCGGCGAGGCTGACGGGCGTGCCGTACCAGTCCAGGCCGTCCAGCGTCGCGGCGTAGTTCACGTCCCGCTCCGGGACGACGCCGGGACCGATCTGCAGGAACCCGCGGCGGATGCCGTAGGTCGTGACCAGCAACGTCTTGCCGGCGTACAGCGCCTCGCGGCGCAGCAGTTCGGTGGAGTTGTCGGGCGTGATGAACACGCGCTCGGCCCGCCGCCAGGCGTCGAGCTCGAGGACGCGGGCGGTGGCCTCCGAGCTGCCCTCGAAGTCGGCGATGAAGGAGGAGAAGTCCCAGTGGAACCGGGAGTCGGGGCGTCCGACGCGGCGCAGGGCCGCCCAGATGCGGTCCCGGTGCTGCTGGACGATGTCGACGCTCACGAGGTGCGGCCCTTCAACGGTGCGGTGCGCTCGCCGGGGGCGGGGCGCAGGGACTTCAGGTACGGGTTGTCGGTGAGGCGTTCCTCGCCCACCGCGTTCCAGGTGATCCCGGCCGGCCGGGCCGGCGGGACGGTGTTCTCGTGCGAGCGCGACGGGGTCAGCACCGTGTCGACCCGCACTCCCCCCGCCAGCGGTTGCAGGGGGACCGAGACGACCTGCTCGTCGTGGGCGATCCCGACCACCGCGGTGGCGGCGTCGGCCAGGCCGAGTTCGGCCAGGATGCCCCACTCCAGGTCCAGGTAGGCGCTCTCGCTGCCGACGTGGACGCCGTCGGTGCTGAACGCGACGGCGCCGGTGACCAGCAGGTCGACGTGCGACAGGACCCGCAGCGCGGCCAGGTCCAGCGTCGTCCCGAACCTCTCCAGACCGTCGAGCGTCGCGGCGAACTCCCGGTGCTCGGCCGGGACCGCGGAGGCGTCGAGCCGGACGAAACCGCGCCGCAACCCGTAGGTGGGCACGACGACGGTCTTGCCGTCGTCGAGGGCGGCCCGCACGAGGGCGCGCAGGCTGTTGTCCGGGGTGATGACGACGAGGTCCGCGGCGCGGTACTCGGCGCGCTCGCGCAGGGTGGCGAGGCACTGCTGCGACCCGGCGAAGTCGGGCACGAAGGCGTGCACGTCCAGGTGCCACCGGCTGTCCGGGATCGCGATGCCGCGCAGCCGTTCCCCGATCAGCGCCCGCAGCTGGGCGTGCCGGCGCACGTACGTCCCGCGGCCGGGCTCGGAGCTGAGCAGCCCGTCCCGGACGAGTTCCTCGGTGGCCCGACGCAGCGTTCCCCGGCTGACGCCGAAGCGTCCCGTCAGCACGCTCTCGGCCGGTAGCGGCCCGTCGTCCTCCCAGGGGTGGGTCAGCGCGAGTTCGCGCAGGGCCGCAGCGACCTGCGCGTACGCCGGACCCGTCGTCACCGGGATCACAGGTCCTCGAGCAGCGAACCGTCGAACATGTCCTCGGTGGCGGTCAGGCCGACGAGGGCGAGGGACTCGATGGTGGCGGCGATGCTCTCCGGGGTCAGCGCGAAGATCCCGGCCTGGTCCTCGACGAGAGGCTTCTGGGCCTGGTTGAAGAACAGCTCGTTCTCCAGGGTGCGGCCGGTGCCCTCGAACCAGGTGTCCATGAACTGCGGCGGGTACAGCGCCGGGTCGGCGAGGTTCGCCTCCCAGCCGCGACGGCTCGCGCGCAGCCACGCCACGACGTCCTCGCGCCGGTCCTCGAGCAGTTCGCGGGTCACGACGACGGTGTCGTTGGGGATCCGGTAGCCCGCGTCGTACAGCAGGAAGGAGGAGGCGGCGGCGCCGGCCTGCTCGAGGGTGAACGGCACGTTGGTCACGAAGTCGAGGGTCGCGTCGACCTCGCCGTTCAGCAACGGGGTCGGGTCGTAGGCGTAGGGCACGACGCTCACGCCGTCGAGGGCGATGTCGTTGACCGTCAGCATCGCCTCGAAGGCGAGCCGGTTCACGTCGGGCACCGCGACGGTCCTGCCGACGAGGTCAGCCGGGGTGGCGATGCCGCTGGCCGCCAGCGAGACGACCCCGAGCGGGTTGCGCTGGTACTGGGTGCCCACGACGACGAGCTCGGCGCCCTGCTCGGTGATGGCCGACACGGTGGTGTCCGGGCTGGTGAGCGCGATGTGCGCGGCGCCGGACAGCAGCGAGCTCTCGGGGATGACGCTGGGGCCGCCGGAGACGTACTCCAGCTGCAACCCCTCCTCGGCGTAGTACCCCTCGTCGATGGCCACGAAGTAGCCGGTGAACTCCGCGTCGTTGATCCAGGAGGCCTGGAAGGTCAGGGAGCGGTCCCCGGCGTCGCCGGTCGCGGAGTCGTGGCGCGAGCAGCCGGCCGCGAAGAGGCCGAGGGCGCCGAGGGCGGCGCCGCGCAGGACGGTGGCACGGGTGGGGTTGCGCACGGGTACTCCGGATCTCGCGACAGGTGGTGAGGGCCCATGGTGCACGACCCGTGTTTCAGAGGTGTAAACGTCTAGTCGTTTGAATGTCTTCTCGGAGGACGTGCGAGCATGCACGCGTGTCTGCCTTCGCCGCGCTGCCCAAGGTCGAGCTCCACCTGCACGCCGAGGGGACCCTGGAGCCCGAGCTCGCCTTCGCGCTGGCCCGGCGCAACGGCGTCGAGCTGCCGTTCGCGACCGAGGACGACCTGCGTGCGGCCTACGACTTCACCGACCTGCAGTCCTTCCTGGACCTCTACTACGCCACCACGGCCGTCCTGCGCACCCGCCGCGACTTCCACGACCTGCTCTGGGCCTACCTGGAACGTTCTGCGGCGCAAGGCCTGCGGCACGTGGAGGTGTTCTTCGACCCGCAGGCCCACACCGTGCGCGGCGTGGCCTTCACCGACGTCGTCGACGGCCTGACCGACGCCCTGACCCGCGCGGGGACCGAACTGGGCGTCACGGGCGGGCTCATCCTGTGCTTCCTGCGCGACCGTCCCGTGGCCGAGGCCGCGCAGACGCTGGAGGAGGCCCGCACCCGGCTCGACGTGCTGCTCGGCGTCGGCCTGGACTCCGCCGAGGTCGGCTTCCCGCCCACCCCCTTCGCCGGGGTCTTCGCCCGCGCGGCCGAACTGGGCCTGCACCGCGTCGCGCACGCCGGTGAAGAAGCGCCGGCGTCCTCAGTCCTGGAGGCGCTGGACGCCCTCGGCGTCGAGCGGATCGACCACGGGGTGCGCTCGCTGGACGACCCCGACCTCGTCGCCCGCCTGGTGCGCGAGGAGGTCCCGCTGACGGTCTGCCCGCTGTCGAACCTGCGGCTGCGGGTCGTCGACGACCTGGCGGAGCACCCGCTGCCGGCGATGCTGGCGGCCGGGCTGAAGGTCAGCCTGAACTCCGACGACCCCGCCTACTTCGGCGGGTACGTGGGCGACACCTTCGACGCCGTGGCCGAGCACCTCGGCCTGGACGACGCGACGGCGGCCCTGCTGGCCCGCAACGCCGTCGAGGGGTCCTTCGCCGCACCCGCGCGCAAGGCGGAACTCCTGGCCGGCATCGACGCCTGGCTCGCCACCCGCTGACCCACCCCACCCCCTTCCCGACGATCGAGGACTCGAGAACGACGATCGAGGATTCGCGACGTCTGCCGAATCCTTGATCGCCGGGGTCGAGTCCTCGATCGCCGGGGTTGAGGGGCGGTCAGACGGCGACGGGGGTGCTGGACACGAGCGGGTGGAAGCACTCCGCGACGTGCTCGCTGCCGTGCTGGTCGCGCACCAGCGGCGGCGCGGCCACCGAGCACTCCTGCGTCGCCTTCCAGCAGCGCGTGCGGAACCGGCACCCCGACGGCGGGTCCAGCGGCGAGGGGATCTCCCCCGACAGCACGATCCGTTCCCGCCGGTGCTCGGGGTCCAGCGTGGGCGCCGCGGACAGCAGGGCCGCGGCGTAGGGGTGCTGGTGGCGGTCGTAGACGTCGTCGGTCGCGCCGGACTCCACGATCCGGCCCAGGTACATGACCACGACGCGGTCGGCGACGTGCCGCACGACCGACAGGTCGTGGGAGATGAACACGTAGCTCACGCCGAGTTCGCCCTGCAGGTCGGCCAGCAGGTTCAGCACCTGCGCCTGCACCGACAGGTCCAGCGCCGACACCGGTTCGTCGCAGACGATGACGTCCGGTTTCAGCGCCAGTGCACGGGCGATCCCGAGCCGCTGCCGCTGGCCGCCGGAGAACTCCGAGGGGAACTTGCCGGCGTCGCTGGGCCGCAGGCCGACCAGGTGCAGCAGTTCGCGGACGCGGGCGGCCCGGTCGCGCGAGGTCCTGTACATCCCGCGGTGGGTGCGCCAGGGTTCGGCGACGATGTCGCCCGCGCTCATCCGCGCGTTGAGCGAGGCGAACGGGTCCTGGAACACCATCTGCACCCGGCGGCGGAACTCGAGGAGCTCCTTGCCGCGCAGCGTCCACGGGTCGACACCGTCGAACCGCACGGTTCCGGCGTCGGGGCGTTCGAGCATCAGCAGGGTGCGGGCCAGCGTCGACTTCCCGCAGCCGGACTCCCCCACCAGGCCCAGGGTCTCCCCGCGGCCCAGGTCGAGGTCGATCCCGTCCAGGGCCCGCAGCCCCTGCGTCCTCCCGTGCGAGGTGACCGGGAACGTCTTGGTCAGACCCCGCACCTTCAGCAGCGCCTCGTTCACGCGATCGCCCCCTCGAACCCGAGTTCCTCCGCGAAGTGGCAGGCGACCCGGCGCTCCCCCGAGGACCGCACCGCGGGCCGTTCGGCCCGGCACCTCTCCCGCACCAGCGGGCACCGGTCCTGGTAGACGCACGAGGCGGGGATCTTGTGCAGTTCCGGCGGCGACCCCCCGATCGAGGCGAGTTCGGTCCCCTTCGGCGTCCCGGCCGGCACCGAGTCCAGCAGCCCCCGCGTGTACGGGTGGTGCGGGTGGGCGAAGACCTCGGCGACGGGACCGGCCTCCACGACCGTCCCGGCGTACATGACGACGACGTCGTCGGCCTCCTCCGCGACCAGCGCGAGGTCGTGGGTGATGAGGACGACGGCCATGTTCCGCTCGGTCCGCAGTTCCCGCAGCAACTGCATGATCTGCGCCTGGACCGTCACGTCGAGCGCCGTCGTGGGTTCGTCGGCCAGCAGCACGGCGGGGTTCAGCGCCACGGCCATGGCGATGAGCAACCGCTGCCGCATCCCGCCGGAGAACTGGTGCGGGTAGGCGTCGACCCGCGTCTCCGGGCTCGGGATCCCCACCCGCGCCATCAGCCGGACGGCCTCGGCGCGGGCGGCCTTCCTCGACATCCCCTGGTGGATGCGGAACGGTTCGGCCAGCTGGGTCCCCACGGTGTAGACGGGGTTCAGGGCGGTCAGCGCGTCCTGGAACACGATGGCCAGCCCCGGGCCGGCCAGCCTGCGCCGCACCGAACGTCCCGCGGTGACGAGGTCGGTGTCCCCCAGCCGCACGGCACCGCCGGCGACGGAGGCCACCGGTTCCAGCAGGCCCACCAGCGCCTGCGCGGTCAGCGACTTCCCGCAGCCGGACTCCCCGAGCAGGGCCAGGGTGCGGCCCGAGCGGGCGCCGAAGCTCACGCCGTCCACGGCGCGCACGGTTCCGGCGGGGGTGCGGATGTCGACGCTCAGGCCGTCGACGTCCAGGGCGGGTGCTCCGGTCAGGACGGTCACAGTTCCTCCGAACGCTTCGCGGCGAGCCTGTCGGCCCGCCGCAGCCGACGACGCTGGGACCGGGGCAGCGTCAGCCGCCACCGCTGCGCCGGGTCGGTCGCCAGCCGCGCCCACGCGGCCAGGACCGTCGCGGACACCGTGGTGACGACGATGCACAACCCCGGGAAGAACGACAGCCACCAGGCCGTCGCGAGGTAGGTGCGGCCCTGGGCCACCATGAGCCCCCAGCTGACGTCCGGCGGCTGGATGCCGATGCCCAGGAAGCTCAGCGAGGACTCGCTGAGCATGACGAAGCAGAACTCCAGCGTCGCCACGGTCAGCAGCGTGGGCAGCACGACGGGGAACACGTGCCGGCGGATGATGGACCGCGCCGGGGTGCCGAAGGTGCGGGCCGCGTCGACGAACAGCCGGGTGGACAGCTCGGCCGACTCGGCCCGGGCGGTGCGCAGGTAGATCGGGATCCGGGTGACCGCCAGCACCGCGACGATGTTCGCCGCGCTGGGGTTGAAGACGAACAGCACGACGACGGCCATCAGCAGCGAGGGGAAGCTCATGATGACGTCGGCGACGCGCATCGCCACGGTCTCGCGCCGGCCGCGGTGGAAACCGGCCCACATGCCGATGAGGGTGCCGACCACGAGGGCGATGAGCACGGCGGGCACGGCGACCGAGAACGTCGTCCGCGCCGCCAGGACCAGCCGCACGAGCACGCTGCGGCCCAGCGGGTCGGTGCCCAGCAGGCCGGCGACGCCGTGGTCCAGCGAGGGCGCCCGGCGGGCCTCGCGCAGGTCCAGGTCGTCGGCGGTGTCGGACAGCAGCACCGGCCCGAACAGCGCGACGAGCGTGATGAGGGCGAGGACGACCGCCGCGCCGAACGCGACCCGGTCGCGCAGCAGCATGCGCCACAACGACACCTTCGAGGTCGGCTTCTCGACCGCGACGGCAGGCGCTGCCCCGGTTTCTTCGACAGTTGCCACGTCACACCGCGACCTTCTCGCGCACGCGCGCGTCCAGCAGCGCGTACCCGACGTCGATGAGGATGTTGAGGACGAAGATCGTCACGGCCGTCAGCAGGACGGCCGCCTGCAGGACGGCGAAGTCGCGGCCGAGGATCGAGTCGATCATGAGCTTGCCGATGCCGGGCCAGCCGAAGATCGTCTCGACCACGACGGCGCCGTTGACCAGGCCGACCGTGAGGTCGCCGGCCACCGTCAGCGCCGGGGCGGCGGCGTTGCGCAGCGCGTGGTGGGTGACCACGCGCAGGTCGTCGGCGCCCTTGCTGCGCGCCAGCCGCACGTAGGGCGCCGACAACGCCGAGACCATCGCCCCGCGGACCACCTGGGTCAGCACCCCGACGGGCCGGATGACCAGGGTCAGGATCGGCAGCACCCAGCTCGCCGCCCCCGCGTCGACCCCGGAGGTCGGCAACCAGCCCAGGACGACCGCGAACACCAGGACGCCGGTGATGGCGAACCAGAAGTCCGGGACGCTGGCCGCGGTCATCGACAGGAACGAGGAGATCCGGTCGGCGATCGAGTTCGGCCGGAACGCGGCCCAGGAACCGATGACGACGGCCGCCAGGACCGCGATGAGCATGGTCGTCGCGGCCAGTTGCAGCGTGGCGGGGAAGGCCCGCAGCGCCATGGCCGCGGCGTCCTCACCGGTGCGCAGCGAGGTGCCGAAGTCCAGCTGCACCACCCCGGCGAGGTAGTCCAGCAGCTGCCGCCACCACGGGTCGTCGAAACCGTTGGCCGCGGCGAACTCGGCGCGTTGCTCGGCGGTCGCCGACTCGGGCAGGTACAGCGAGGTCGGGTCGCCCGTCAGCCGGGCCAGCAGGAACACCCCGAGCAGCACGACGAACAGCGGGACCAGGCTCGTCAGCGCCCGGCGGGCGGCGAAGCGCACCATTCAGCTCACCTCCGGCGTGGGTTCCATGGCAGCGAGGTGCATCTCGTCCCCCGTCGCGGAGTTCGGTTCGTAGTCGACACGGTCGGACCGGGCGATCGCCCCGGTCATGTGGGCGATGTAGGCGTACTGGCCGACGGTGTCGGGTTCGTCGGCGAACACCTGCGCGAGGGCGTCCTGCCGCTCCTGCCCGGACAGCGCCTCGGCCGCCCGGATCCGCTCGTCGAACGCGGGGTCGCCGCCGGAGCTCTGCTGGCCCTCGCTCAGCAGGTACTGGTCCATGCTGAACGCCGCGTCGCCGGCCTGGTTGCCGTGCTGGATGACCAGCAGGTACGGACCGGGGTCGTTCGGGAACGGCCGCTGCTGGAACTCCACCGACTGCACGGTGTCGACCATCCGGATCGAGACGTCCAGCCCGAGGTCGGCCAGTTGCTGCTGGACGACCTGCACGGCCTCGTCGATCATCGGGAACTGCCCGGTGCGGCCGATGAGCCGGATCGGGACGTCGAGGTCGACACCGTCGGCGCGGGCCTCGTCGAGCAGCTGCTGCGCCTGCGCGGGGTCGTAGGGCACCGGCTCCAGGTCGGGGTTGAACCCCACGATGCCCTCGGGGACGAGTTGCGCGGCGGGTTCGGCCCCGTTGCCGAAGAGGATCTGCGCCAGGCTCGTCCGGTCGACGGCCAGGTTGATCGCGCGCCGGACGCGCGGGTCGTCCAGCGGCGGTTCGCCGACCTGCATGCGGATGGCGGTCGTCTCGTTGTTGCGGTAGTCGACCTCGGTGGCGCCGGCACCGTCCTCGGGGCCGATCGAGGTGGCGATCTCCGCCTCTCCCCCGACGACCATGGCGGCCCGCACGCTGCCCTCGGTGCGCCACTCGTACTCGGCCGCGGCGTACGCGGGCGCCTGGCCCCAGTAGGTGTCGTTGCGGGTCAGCAGCAGCCGCTGGCCGGCGTCCCAGCGCTCGACCCGGAAGGGGCCGGTGCCGACGGGTTCGCGGACCTTGGCGTCGGTGCTGGTGGAGGTGGGGACCACCTCGATGAAGGACACCCGCAGCGGCAGGATCGGGTCCGGCTCCGGCGTGGTGACGACGAGGGTCTGCGGGTCGACCACCTCGGTGCCGAGGTCGACGTCGCCGAAGACGTACCCCTCGACGTCGCAGCTGACGTCGGAGTCGAGCGTGCGCTGGATGGAGAAGGCCGCGGCCTGCGCGTCGAACGGGGTGCCGTCGCTGAACGTCACGCCCGGCCGCAGGTGGAAGGTCCAGGTCGTCGGCGAGCTCTGCTCCCACGCCGTGGCCAGCAGCGGCAGCAGGTCACCCGTCGCCGGATCGCGTTCGACGAGGGGTTCGGTGATGTTGGAGCGGACGACGACGCCCGTGGAGGTGAGCGAGGCGTCGCACGGCTCGAGGGTCGGGGGTTCCTGCGGCAGCACGATCCGGACCGTGTCCGGCGAGGCCGGCGAACCGCTGCCGGAGTTGGCCACCGAGCAGGCGCCGAGCAGCAGCACGGCGGAACCTGCGGCCAGCGGCCGGACGAGGTGGTGCGTCATTGCGGTTCCTCCACCGGACGGCAGTGTCTACGGGTGTGGATGGAGTCTGGCGACCGAGACGGAATCTAGGCTGCTCACGACCCGACGTCAAGCAGTGCAGTCGCCGTACACATCCGTGGACAATGTTCCCATCCGTGGCGATGGCTGGTACGGTCGGCACCACCGCGCGAGGCACGGGCGCCTCCCGGAACCGACACCCGGAGAATCATGAGCCAGAGCAGCTACGCACCTGACGACCTCCGCCGGGCCCTGGGCTCGGGGCTGCTGTCGTTCCCGGTCACGCACACCCGCCCCGACCTCTCCTTCGACGAAGCCGGCTACCGCGAGCACGTCAGCCACCTGTCCGGCTTCGGGGCCTCGGGCCTGTTCGCCGCCGGCGGCACCGGGGAGTTCCCCGCGCTGACCCGCGAGGAGGTCGTCGCGATCGTCGCCGCCACCGTCCAGGCCAACGCCGGGGCCAGCCCCGTCGTCGGGCCGGTCGGGTACGGCACGTCGACCGCGGTCGCGATGACGAAGGAGGTCGAGGCCGCCGGCGCCGACGGCATCTTCGTCCTGCCGCCCTACCTCAACGAACTGACCCAGGACGGGCTCTACGAGCACGTCGCCGCGGTCTGCCGCAGCACCTCCCTCGGGGTCGTCGTCTACCACCGGGCCAACGCGAGGTTCACCGCCCGCACCGTCGCCCGGCTCGTGGAGGAGTTCCCGAACTTCGTCGGGTTCAAGGACGGCATCTGCGACATCGACCTGATGGCGACCCTGTACGCCACCCACGGCGACCGGCTCGTCTACGTCGGCGGCCTGCCCACCGCGGAGACCTACGCGCTGCCCTACCTGGAACTGGGTGCGACGACGTACTCCTCGGCGATCTTCAACTTCGCCCCGCAGTGGGCCACCGACTTCTACGCACGGGTCCGCGACCGCGACCGCGAGGGGGTCTACGAACGGCTGCGCGAGTTCGTCATCCCCTACCTCGACATCCGCAACCGCGCCAACGGCTACCCCGTCTCGATCGTCAAGGCGGGCATGACCGCGGTGGGTCGCCCGGCCGGTCCGGTGCGGCCACCGCTGACCGACCTGACCGCCAGTGAACTGGCCGAACTCACCGACCTCGTCAAGAAGGTGATCTGATGACGCTCACGGGACAGATGTTCCTGGCCGGCGACCGCGTCCTCGGCTCCGGCGGCGAAGTGCACGCCACCGACCCGCGCACCGGCGCCACCCTGGAACCGGCCTACCGCTACGGCACCGCCGCCGACGTCGACCGCGCCGCGACCGCTGCCGGGCAGGCCTTCCGCACGTTCCGCCGCACCGATCCGAAGGTCCGGGCCGAGTTCCTCGACGCGATCGCGGACAAGCTCACGGCGCTGACCGAGCAGGTCGTCGAGCGCGTGCAGGCCGAGACGGGCATCGCCGAGGCCCGCGTGCGCGGGGAACTGGCCCGCACGACCAACCAGCTGCGGCTGTTCGCCGGTGTGGTCCGCGACGGCTCCCACACCGGCGTCCGGATCGAACCCGCACTGCCGGAGCGCACTCCCCTGCCCCGTCCGGACCTGCGCCAGCGCAAGGTGCCGATCGGCCCGGTCGCGGTGTTCGGGGCCAGCAACTTCCCGCTCGCGTTCTCCGTCGCCGGCGGCGACACCGCGTCGGCGCTGGCCGCGGGCTGTCCCGTCGTCGTCAAGGCGCACTCCTCGCACCCGGGCACCTCCGAGCTGGTCGCCGGCGCGATCGCCGAAGCCGTCGCCGAGCACGGCCTGCCGGCCGGCGTGTTCTCGATGCTGTACGGCGAGGGCCGCGAGGTCGGCACGGCGCTGGTCGCGCACCCCGCGATCGCCGCGGTCGGGTTCACCGGTTCCCGCTCCGGGGGCACGGCGCTGGTCGCCGTCGCCAACGCCCGGCCCCGCCCCATCCCCGTCTACGCGGAGATGTCCAGCATCAACCCCGTCGTCCTGCTCCCCGGCGCGCTCGCCGAACGCGGCTCGGCGATCGGCGCGGCCTTCGTCGGGTCCCTCACGATGGGCGTGGGGCAGCTGTGCACGAACCCCGGCCTCGTGTTCGCCGTCGAGTCCGCCGGTCTGCAGGACTTCCTCGAGGGCGCCGGCGCGGCGGTGCGCGAGTCGGCCGCGGCCCCCATGCTGTCGGCGACGATCTGCTCGGCCTACGACCGCGGCGTCCAGGCACTGCGCGAGAACCCGGCCGTGGAGGAGGTCGCCACCGGCCTGGACGACGAGTCGATCTCCGCCCGCGGCGTGACGCACCTGTTCACCACGACGGGTGAGGCCTTCCTGGCCGACGAGAGCTTGTCCGCGGAGGTCTTCGGTGCGTCCTCGCTGGTGGTGCGGGTGCCCGACGCCGCGCTGCTGCCCGAACTCCTGGAGCGGCTCGAGGGGCAGCTCACCGCGACGGTCCACCTCGCCGAGCAGGACGTGCCCGCCGCCGAGGAACTGCTGCCCGTGCTGGAGGAGAAGGTCGGCCGGATCGTCGTCAACGGCTGGCCCACGGGCGTCGACGTCGGAGCCGCGATCGTCCACGGCGGGCCGTTCCCCGCGACCAGCGACGGCCGGTCCACCTCGGTCGGCACGCTGGCCATCGACCGGTTCCTGCGGCCGGTCGCCTACCAGGACGTGCCGGCCGCGCTGCTGCCCGCGGAGGTCCGCGGTGAGTGATGCGCCCGTCGTCGTCGGCGTCCGGGTCGTCCCGGTCGCCGGCCACGACGACATGCTGCTGAACCTGTCCGGGGCGCACGCCCCGTACTTCACGCGCAACGTCGTCGTGCTCACCGACTCCGACGGCCGCACCGGCGTCGGCGAGGTTCCCGGTGGCGAGGCGATCCGCACCACCCTCGTCGAGGCCGGCGAGCTCCTCGTCGGGCAGCCCGTCGGGCGGTACCGCACGCTGCTGCAGCAGGTGCAGCAGACGTTCGCCGGGCGCGACGCCGGCGGCCGCGGGCTGCAGACGTTCGACCTGCGCACCACCGTGCACGTCGTGACCGCCCTGGAGGCGGCGCTGCTGGACCTGTTCGGCAAGTTCCTCGGGGTTCCCGTCGCCGACCTGCTGGGCGAGGGCCGGCAGCGCGACCGGGTGCAGGCGCTGGGCTACCTGTTCTTCGTGGGCGACCGGACCAGGACCGACCTGGCCTACCGCGCCGAACCCGACGCGGCCGACGACTGGTCGCGGTTGCGGCACGAACCGGCGATGGACGCCGCGTCGGTCGTGCGGCTGGCCGAGGCGGCGCAGGCGAAGTACGGGTTCGCCGACTTCAAGCTCAAGGGCGGGGTGCTGCCCGGCGAGGAGGAGGTCGAGGTCGTCACCGCGCTCGCGCAGCGCTTCCCGGACGCCCGCATCACCCTGGACCCCAACGGCGGCTGGCTCCTGGCCGACGCCGTCCGGTACGGCAGGGACCTGCGGGAGGTCCTGGCCTACGCCGAGGACCCGTGCGGCGCCGAGGGCGGGTACTCCGGCCGCGAGGTCATGGCCGAGTTCAAGCGCGCGACCGGGATGACCACGGCCACCAACATGATCGCCACCGACTGGCGGCAGCTCGGGCACGCCGTGCGCACCAACGCCGTCGACATCCCGCTGGCCGACCCGCACTTCTGGACGATGGCCGGTTCGGTGCGGGTGGCGCAGTTGTGCGCCGCGTGGGGACTGACCTGGGGTTCGCACTCGAACAACCACTTCGACATCTCCCTGGCGATGTTCACCCACGTCGCGGCGGCGGCTCCGGGCGACGTCACGGCGATCGACACGCACTGGATCTGGCAGGACGGACAGCGGCTGACCCGCGAGCCGCTGCAGATCCGCGAGGGGTTCCTCGACGTCCCCACCGCTCCCGGCCTGGGGGTGGACCTGGACGAGGAACGTCTCGCCGCGGCGCACGAGCTGTACCAGCGCGAGGGGCTCGGGGCACGGGACGACGCGATCGCCATGCAGTACCTGGTTCCCGGGTGGACGTTCGACCCGAAGCGACCGGCTCTGGACCGCTCGTGAGCGTCCTGGTCGTCGGCGCGCTGAAACCCTCGCTGGTCCAGACGCTGCGCTCCCGGTACGGGGCGCGGGACGTCCCCGCCGACGACGTGGACGTCGTGGTGACCTCGGGACGGTTCGGCGTCGACGCCGAGCTCATGGGGCGGTTGCCGAACCTGCGGGCGGTGCTGAACTTCGGTGTCGGGTACGACACGACCGACGTCGCCGAGGCGACGCGGCGGGGAGTCGTCGTGACGAACACGCCCGACGTGCTGACCGACTGCGTGGCGGACACCGCCGTCGCGCTGGTGCTCGCCGTGCTGCGGGGTTTCAGCGCCGCGGACCGCTGGGTGCGCGCGGGCCGGTGGCCGGAGGGCGGGAACTTCCCGCTGACCCGCCGGGTCAGCGGGTCCCGGGTCGGGATCCTCGGCCTGGGCCGGATCGGCCGGGCGGTCGCGCACCGGCTCGAGGCGTTCGGCTGCCCGATCTCCTACCACAACCGCCGGGAACTGCCCGACGTCGCGTACGGGTACGCCCCCGACGCGGTGTCGCTGGCCGCCGCGTCGGACGTGCTGGTCGTCGCGGCCGCCGGCGGGTCCGGATCGGCCGGCCTGGTCTCCGAGCAGGTGCTCGAGGCCCTGGGTCCGCGGGGGTACCTGGTGAACGTCGCCCGCGGCAGCGTCGTCGACGAGGACGCGCTCGTGAAGGCCCTGCAGGACGGCCGGATCGCCGGCGCCGGGCTCGACGTGTTCGCGCACGAGCCGCACGTCCCGGCCGCCCTGCTCGATCGCGACGACGTGGTCCTGCTGCCGCACCTGGGCAGCGGGACGGTGGAGACGAGGAACGACATGGAGCGACTGGTGCTGGACAACCTCGAGGCGTTCCTGCGCGAGGGACGTGTGCTGACCCCTGTCCCGGAGTGCACGTGAGCGGCGAGCGGCGCGACGCCGTGACGGAGCGGAGGGGTGTGGTGGCATGAGCGTCGTCGTGGGCTGGATCTCCTCCGACGCCGGGCGGACCGCGTTGCAGCACGCGGTGCAGGAGGCCGGACGTCGTTCCACCGACCTCGTCGTGCTCGGCACGCGCCCCGGCTCGGCCGAGGAGGCGGAACTGCGCGCCGACGTCGAGCTCCTGCGCGCCTCGAGCGGGGTGGAGGTGTCGATCCGGCACCTGACCGGCGACCGCGACGCGGCCGAGGAGCTCATCGACGTGTCCTTCGAGGAGGAGACCGAGGTCATCGTCCTCGGGATCCGCCGCCGCTCCCCCGTCGGCAAGCTGCTGCTGGGCAGCACGTCTCAGCGGGTGCTGCTCGAGGCGCAGTGCCCAGTGACGGCGGTGAAACCCCCGCTCCCCGCCTGACACCCCGCCCCGCCCCGCCCGCGATCACGGTCCGGCGCTGCCCGGCACCGCGGCCGTCGTGCCCCCGCGACCGCACACCGGTACGTTGCCGACGTGAACGCGCTGACGTGGGACCCCGCCCAGTACGCCCGTTTCTCCGCGCCGCGGGCCCGCCCGTTCCACGACCTGCTGGCCCGCGTCGAGGCCTCCGACCCCGACCTCGTCGTCGACGTGGGGTGCGGCCCGGGGAACCTCACGCTGGAACTGGCCCGGCGCTGGCCGGGGGCGCGGGTGCGGGGTTTCGACTCCTCCCCCGAGATGATCGCCAAGGCGCCGGTGGACCACGGCGTGGAGTTCGCGGTCGCCGCGGCCCAGGACTTCGACGCGACCGGGGTGGACGTCGTCGTCAGCAACGCCGTCCTGCAGTGGATCCCGGAGCACCGGGACCTGCTGCGCCGCTGGGCCTCGCAGCTGGCCCCCGGCGCGTGGCTGGCGTTCCAGGTGCCGTCGAACTTCGACGCCCCCTCGCACCGGCTGATGCGCGAACTGGCCGACTCCCCGCCGTGGCGGCACCGGCTGGCCGGGGTGCTGCGCGGCAGCGAATCGGTGGCCACCCCCCAGGAGTACCTCGACCTGCTGGCCGGGGCCGGGTTGCTGGCCGACGTGTGGCAGACCGAGTACCAGCAGGTCCTGGCCGGTGAGGACCCGGTGCTGGAGTGGGTCCGCGGGACGGGGCTGCGCCCGGTGCTGCAGGCCCTGGACGCCGCCTCCGCCGCGGAGTTCGAACGCGAGTACGCCGCGCTGCTGCGCGAGGCCTACCCGGCGCGCGACTACGGCACGCCGTTCCCGTTCCTGCGCACGTTCGCCGTCTCGACCGTGCCGGGCTGATCGGCCTCCAGCAGTTCCAGCAGGTGCGGGGCGGGTGAGGCCGCCGTGGAACTCACCACCGAGACCACCCACTGCGGGGTGTCGGCCGGCATCGGGACGACCGCCAGTCGCGCCGCCTCGGGTTTGGCGGCGACGTGCCGGGGCACGATGGCGATCCCGAGACCCCGCCCGACGAGGTCGAGCAGGGCGTGCACGTCCCCGACGCTGAAGCGGACCCGCCGGTGCACGCCGTGCCCGGCGCAGGCGGCGTCGGTGATCGGCCGCACGCCCCAGGAGGGGACGAAGTCGATGAACGGCGAGGTCGTCAGGTCCGGCCAGGCCACGACCGACCGGCCCGCCAGCGCGTGCTCCGGCGGGGCCAGCAGGACGAGTGGTTCGCGGCCGAGCTCGGTCGCCGGCAACGCCCCCAGGTGCTCGGTCGTGGCGACGAAGGCGAGGTCGAGCTCCCCCTCGCGCACCCGGCCCACCAGGTCGTGCGAGCCGGCCTGCTCGAAGTGGACCTCCACCTGGGGGAAGCGCCGGTGGAAACGTTCCAGCAGCGTGGAGACGTCCACGACGCCGAGGCACTGCTCGGCCCCCACCCGCAGCGTTCCGGACAGCCGCCGGGTGGCCTGGACGACGGCGTCCCGGGCGGCCGTGGCCTGGGCGAGCATGGTGCGGGCGAAGGGCAGCAGCGCCAGGCCCGCGTCGGTGGGCTGCACGAGGCGGGGGCTGCGGTCGAACAACGCCGTGCCCAGTTCGTCCTCCAGCGTGCGGATGGCGGCCGACAGCCCGGACTGCGAGACGCCGCTGAGCGCCGCCGCGCGGGTGAACTGCCGTTCGTCGGCCAGGGCGACGACGTACTGCATCTGACGCAGGTCCATCCAGAAACTGTACTTCTGCCCGCGAGAAGAGGCAGTTGTTGGACTTCTGGGGTGGTGGTTCCTAGGCTCGCGCCGTGAAGCAGCGCAGCCTCGGGCGCCCCGGCGCCCCCACCACCCGGCAGGTCTCCGCCATCGGTCTCGGCGCCATGCCGCTGAGCATCGAGGGCCGCCCGGACACCGACCGGGCCATCGCCACGATCCACGCCGCCCTCGACGCCGGCGTCACCCTCATCGACACCGCCGACGCCTACCACCGCGACGCGGGCGAGGTCGGCCACAACGAGGAACTCATCGCCCGCGCCCTGCGCGAGTACGGCTCGGCCACCGACGACGTCGTCGTCGCCACCAAGGGCGGCTCCCTGCGCCCCGGAGACGGGACGTGGTACCAGAAGGGCGACCCCGCCTACCTGAAGGAGGCGGCGAAGGCCTCCGCCCAGCGGCTCGGCGTGGAGGCCATCGGCCTGTACCAGTTCCACCGCCCCGACCCGAACGTCCCGTTCGCCGACTCCGTGGGTGCGCTGGCCGAACTCCTCGACGAGGGCGTCATCGTGCGCGCCGGCATCTCCAACGCCGACGTGGCCCAGATCGACGAGGCGGACGCCGTCCTGTCCGGCCGGCTGACCTCCGTGCAGAACCAGTTCTCCCCCGCCTTCCTCAGCAGCCGCGGCGAACTGGAGCACTGCGCACAGCAGGGCATCTCGTTCTTGCCGTGGTCGCCCCTGGGCGGCATCTCCAACGCCGCCGAGCTCGGCTCGCGCCACGCGGTGTTCGCCGAGGTGGCCGGCGAACGAGGCGTCAGCCCGCAGCAGGTGGCCCTGGCCTGGGAACTGTCCCTGGCCGACCAGGTCCTGCCGATCCCCGGATCCTCCCGGCCGGCGAGCATCCAGGACTCCCTGGCCGCCGCGGACCTCGTCCTGTCCGGCGAGGAACTCACCCGCCTCGCCGAGGGGACCCGCTCGTGAAGACCCTGGCCCTCGGTGGCACGGACCTGCAGGTCCCCAACGTCGTGCTCGGCCTCATGCGCATCGCCGAGATGGACGACGAGGCCATCCGCACCCTCGTCGCCACCGGCCGCGAAGCCGGCATCACGATGGTCGACCACGCCGACGTCTACGGCGGATCGCTGCACAAGTGCGAGGAGCGTTTCGCCCAGGCGGTGAAGCTGTCGTCCTCCGAGCGCGAGAACACCGTCATCCAGACCAAGTGCGGCATCGTTCCCGACGGCCCGTACTTCGACTTCTCCCACGAGCACATCCTCTCCTCGGTCGAGGGTTCGCTGAAGGCCCTGGACACCGACCACATCGACGTCCTGCTGCTGCACCGCCCCGACGCCCTGGTCGAGCCCGACGAGGTCGCCCGGGCGTTCGACGAACTCCACGCGGCCGGCAAGGTGCGCGCGTTCGGCGTCTCCAACCACACCCCCGGGCAGCTGGAACTGTTGCGCCGCAGCGTGAAGCAGCCACTGGTCGCCAACCAGCTGCAGCTGTCCGTCACGCACGCGCCGATCGTCGCCCAGGGTGTCGCGGCGAACATGCAGGACCTCGACCAGTCGATCTCCCGCGACTCCGGGATCCTGGACTACTGCCGCCTGCACGACATCACCGTCCAGGCGTGGTCACCGTTCCAGGCCGGGTTCTTCGACGGGGTGTTCCTGGACAACCCGAAGTACCCCGAGCTGAACGCCGTCCTCGACCGGCTCGCGGCGCAGTACGACGTTCCGACGATCGCCGTCGCGACGGCGTGGATCACGCGCCACCCGGCGAACATGCAGGTCGTCCTGGGCACGACCAACCCCGAGCGGGTGCGCGCCGCGGCCCAGGGCTCGGACCTGCCGCTGACGAAGGCGGAGTGGTACGAACTGTTCCGCGCCGCGGGTTACCGCGTCCCCTGACGCTCCGCCCGGACGGTGGCCGTCTCGTCGAGTGCGAGGCGGCCCCCGACCGGCAGGTGCACCGCTCCCGGCACCCCGAGCCGGCGGGCGTGCGCCACGAACCGCGGTCCGGGGTCGACGAACCGGTCGCCCATCGTCCGCCCGAGGGCGATGGGGTGCAGCGTCCCCCAGTGCACGGGAACCGAGTGGGCCGGCCGGACCCGGGACACGAGTTCGGCGGCCTGGCGGGGGTCGAGGTGGTGCGGGCCGAGGGTGTGGCCCCAGCCGCCCACGGGGACGAGCGCCACGTCGGGGGCGCGACCGGCCGCCGACACCACCTGGTCGGACTCGTCGAACTCCCCGGTGTCCCCGATGGCCCACAGCAGCAGGTCGTCGGGGTCACGCTCCGGGAACGCACCCGGAACCCGCACCACGTGCTCGACGGCGACGGCGTCGCGCGGGGCGCGGCTGAACCCGCTCGCGGTGCGGTGCCCCGCGTGGTGGGCGGGCAGCGCCGTGACCTGCACCGCGCCGCCCCCGAAGGGCAGGTCGACGCTCGCTCCGACGGCCACCTCCAGGACGCGGGTCGCCGGCAGCCGCAACCGCCAGCGGATCCAGTCCGAGGAGCCCGGCGGGGTCACCAGCACCGCGGGGCGCAGCCGCCGCAACGAGGGCAGGTCCAGGTGGTCGTGGTGCAGGTGCGAGACGAGGGCCAGGTCGCACCCGGCGGACGCCGAGGGATCCGGGGTGCGCGGGCGCCGGCGCAGGTGCGCCAGCCCGGGCCGCAGCACGGGGTCGGTGACGATCCGCAGGTCCCCCTCCGGCCGGGTCACGTCGACCGTCACCGTCGAGTGCCCCAGCCACCTCACCACCACACCCACGCTCTGAACCCCCTCGGTGATCGAGCACGACAGTGCTCGATCACGGTCGTAGTCGGACTTCGCGCATCCAGCGCACGAGTTGTTCGTGGACGGTGGCCGCCCCCACCAGCGGGGCCTCGCCCGGCACCGAGCGGTCGCGCAGGTCCTCCTCGACCTTCCACTCCGCCGGGTGCACCAGCACCGCCTGCGTCTGCCACCCGCCCAGGCCGCCGTGGGAGCCGACCTGCTCCTCGAACGCGTGGACCTCTCCCGTCACCGGGTCGACGGTGGAGTGCACGAACAACGCGGGAGCGTTGCGGAAGCGCATCACCCGCAGCAGGTCCCCCGCCGCGCGCGGGCCGACGGCCAGCAGCGGATCCGTGCCCGTGACGCGTCCGGAGACCAGGTCGTGCTCCCCCTCGGGGCCCAGCACGACCACGTCGGAACCCCGGCGGCCCACCACGAAACCCACCCCGCGGGTCTCCAGCAGACCGGGCACGAGGGCCGGCCAGCGCCGGTCGAACTCGGCGAGGTCGATGCGCCCGTCGGGGGCGTCGGGCACCGACAGCAGCGCCGTGCAGCCCGAGGTGGCCACCACGACCGCGTCGCGGGAGGGAACCGGTTCGCTCTCGTGCCGGGCGCTGACCCGCTCGGCCTTGGCCTGGGTGCCGAAGTCGCGGACCAGGACGTCGACACGGCCGCGCATCTCCTCCCCCGCCGCCGTCGTGACGACCGGGTGCGTGGGACCGGCCTCGTCGAGCAGCCCGGCCACGACGTCGCGCAGGGGCCGGCCGCTGACCTGCAGGAACGTCGGTCCCTGCGCCTGCCCGTGGTCGGACAGCAGCACCACCCGGTACTCGCGCGGGGACACCGCGGCCACGTCGGCCAGGGTCTGCAGCACGCGGTCGATCCCGGCGAGGGCGTCGAGCGATTCGGCGCGGGCGACCCCGGCGTGGTGGGCGACCTCGTCGTAGTCGAGGAAGTCGACGAACACGACCGGCCGCCCGTCGGTGAGGGCCTGGGCGACGAGCGAGACGTTCAGGTCGCGCAGCAACCCGTTCGTCAGGGCCCGCAGCAGGACGTACCAGCCGCGCCGCGGGATGCGCGGTTCGATGCGGCGGACCCGCTGCTGCCAGCCCTGGTACAGCTCCTTGACGACCTCCCCGATCGTCAGGATCACGCTGCGCACCAGCACGAACGGGCGCGCCACGTACCGCAGGTAGGGACGGCCGGAACCTCCGGCCCGGGAGGTGGACACGACGAGGTGGGCGTGCGTGGCCTCACCCGAGAACAGGTTGCCGATGCTGGCCCCGCCGCCCGCCAGCAACCCGGTCCGCCCGGCCGCGTGCGCGGCCTCGCGGGCCCGGCGCTCGATGACCGCGGCGTCGGCGGGCCGGTTCGCGACCAGCACCCGCCCCAGTTCGGGGTCCCACCAGCGGAACGCGGGGATGTCCTCGGTGGACCCGTGCAGGAAACCCGCCTGGCTGGCCGGTGTCGTGGACGGCAGTTGCGCGCGCCAGCCCTCCGCGACGTGACTGCCCTGCCGCAGCCAGCGCGCGACCGTCGTCAGCGTTCCGGAGTGCAACCCGAACTGCAGCAACGGCATCGACAGGCCGTCGACCTGCACGACCAGCAGTCCCGGCGGCCGGTCCTCACCGGTGCGGCCCGGCCGGCGGCGCAGCAGTTCACGCACCACCCAGCGGCTGTCGTTGGAGCCGACGACCCAGCGGGCGGTCACACCGACCAGCCCGGTCCACAGGTAGACCTGCCACAACGCGTTGAGCGAGGTGAGGTCCAGTCCGGGCACCACGGTCAGCGCCGTGTGCAGCAGCAGCAGCTGCACCGCGACGCCGAGGACCACCGTGACCATGGGTCCCAGGACCGCCACCAGCGGCCCCAGCACCGGCCGGAGGAGCAGGTCGCCGATCGCCAGCACGGCCGCGGAGGCGATGAGCCAGAACGGCGAGCCGTACTCGACACCGGTGACCAGGTGGGCGCTGATCCACAGCGCGAACGCCGTGGGCAGCAGGGACAGCACCAGGTCGCGCAGGTCCCGCGCGGTGAACGCGAACCAGGTGCGCACGTCGGCTGTCTCCCGGACCCGCCGTCTCAGAAGCCCAGTCGCTGCAACTGCTTGGGGTCGCGCTGCCAGTCCTTGGCGACCTTGACCCGCAGGTCCAGGTGGACGCGGGTGCCCAGCAGCGCCTCGATCTGCCGGCGGGCGCGCGTCCCGACGTCCTTCAGGCGCGAGCCGCCCTTGCCGATGACGATGCCCTTCTGGGAGTCGCGCTCGACGTAGAGCCAGACGAAGACCTGCAGGACCCCGCCCGCGCCCTCGGTCATCTCCTCGACCACGACGGCCAGGGAGTGCGGCAGTTCGTCACGCACCCCCTCCAGCGCGGCCTCGCGGACGAGCTCGGCGACCATCACCGTCTCGGGTTCGTCGGTCAGTTCCCCCTCGGGGTACAGCCGCGGCCCCTCGGGCAGGTGCGAGAGCAGCACGTCGGCGACGGTGTCGACCTGTTCACCGGTCTTGGCCGAGGCCGGGACGACGTCGGCGAAACCGCCGAGGACCTCCTCGCCGAGGGCGGCGACGGCCAGCAGCTGCTCGGCCACCTGCTGCCTGGACGCCTTGTCGGTCTTGGTGACCAGCGCCACCTTGACCGAGCGCGGCACCGCCCCGAGCGCGTCGGCGATGAACCTGTCGCCGGGGCCGATCTTCTCGTCGGCCGGGATGGTGAGGGCCACGACGTCGACCTCGGCGAGCGTCTCGTGGACGAGGTCGTTCAGGCGCTGCCCGAGCAGGGTCCGCGGCCGGTGCAGGCCGGGGGTGTCGACCAGGACCAGCTGGGCGTCGGGCCGGTGCACGATGCCGCGCACGGTGTGCCGGGTCGTCTGGGGCCGCGAGGACGTGATCGCGACCTTCTGCCCGACCAGGGCGTTGGTCAGCGTCGACTTCCCGGCGTTCGGTCGCCCGACCAGGCAGGCGAAACCCGAACGGTGCGGGGCGTTCTTCTCAGTCATCTTCTCGCCCTCCGGCGCGTTCCTCGACGAGTTCACGGTCCCGCTCGCCCTCTCCCTCGGGCAAGCGGTGGACGAGGACCGTCCGCACCTGGTTGCGCCGGCCGGCGCGGGCGTCGGCCTCCAGCCGCAGGCCGTGGACCTCGGCGACCGCGCCGGGGACGAGCACCTCCCCCAGGGTCTTGGCCAGCAGCCCGCCGACGGTGTCCACGTCCTCGTCCTCGATCTCCTTGCCGAACAGCTCCCCGAGGTCCTCCACGTGCAGCCGGGAGGACACCCGGTACCCGCCGTCCTCGAGCCGTTCGACCTCGGGCGCACCGCGGTCGTACTCGTCGGAGATGTCCCCGACGATCTCCTCGATGATGTCCTCGATGGTCACCAGCCCGGCCGTCCCGCCGTACTCGTCGACGACGATCGCCACGTGCACGTTGTCCCGCTGCATCTGCTTGAGCAGGTCGTCGACGGGCAGGCTGTCCGGTACGAAGACCGCCGGCCGCGCCACGTGCTCGACCAGCTCGCTGCGGGCCCCCGTGGGGTCGGCGTGGAAGCGGCGCGCGATGTCCTTGAGGTAGACGACGCCGAGCACCTCGTCGGCGTCGTCGCCGACCACCGGCATCCGGGAGAAGCCCGAGCGCAGGAACAGCGCCTCGACCTCGTGCAGGCCGGTGCCGCGGCGGGCGGTCACCAGGTCGGTGCGCGGCACCATGACCTCGCGGGCCAGGGTGTCGCCGAGCTCGAAGACCGAGTGGATCATGCGGTGCTCGCCGGCCTCGATGACGGAGGTCTCCCCGGCGAGCTCGACGATCTCGCGCAGTTCGGTCTCCGACCCGAACGGGCCGTAGCGCAGCCCCCGCCCGGGCGTCACCGCGTTGCCGACGGCGACCAGGGCCCGGGCCAGCGGCCCCAGCAGGGCGGCCAGCGGGGCCAGCACCGGAGCGGCCATGAGGCCGACGGCCTCGGCGTGCAGGCGGCCCAGCGTCCGCGGGCCCACCCCGACGAGGACGAAGTCCAGCGCCGACATGCCCAGACCCGCCAGGACCAGGACCAGCCACCAGGACTCCACCCAGCTGGCCACGACGACCGTGACGCAGACCGCGGCCAGCGTCTCGAAGACCACGCGCAGCAGCGTGCAGACCGCGATGACGGAGGCGGCCGACTCCAGCACCCGGGACAGGGCGGCCGCACCGCGCCGGCCGTCGGCCTCCAGGTCGCGGGCCCGGCGCCGGGAGGTCCCGGCGACGGCGGACTCGGCCGCGGCGACCAGACCGGCCGCGACGACCAGCACGACGGCCAGGACCAGGAGCGGGACGGCGGGTGCGCCCACGTCTCAGTCCCCCGACGGCAGGGCGCGGTGCCCGACCGTGGGGGTGGGGTCCCCGGGGCGGCCGATGCGGGCCAGGAAGCCCAGCACCAGGCGCCGCTGCAGGGTGAACATCTCGCGTTCCTCGTCGGGTTCGGCGTGGTCGTAGCCGAGCAGGTGCAGGATGCCGTGCGTCACCAGCAGCAGCACCTCGTCGGCGGTCGCGTGCCCGGACGCCTTGGCCTGCGCCGCGGCGACCTCGGGGCAGACGACGACGTCGCCGAGCAGTCCCGGCTCCGACATGCCGCCCTCACGGCCGGGACGCAGCTGGTCCATCGGGAAGGACATGACGTCGGTGGGACCCGGCTCGTCCATCCACTGCACGTGCAGCCGGGACATCGCCTCGGTGTCGACCATGAGGATCGACAGCTCGGCCAGCGGGTGCACGCGCATCTCGTCCAGCACGTACCGGGCCAGCTGCGACACCTCCACGGTGTCGACCCCGCGGCCGGCCGCGAAGCAGCTCTCGTCGACGACGTCGATGCTCATCGGTCGCCCATCCCCCGGGTCACCGCTTCCTGCCGTGCGCCCCGGTGGACCGCGGACGCGAGTCCTCCCAGCGCCCGTAGGCGTCGACGATCTCCGACACCAGCCGGTGCCGGACGACGTCGGAGGAGGTCAGGCGGGAGAAGTGGACGTCCTCGATGCCCTCCAGGATGTCCTGCACGACCCGCAGCCCCGACTCGGTGCCCGCGGGCAGGTCGACCTGGGTGACGTCACCGGTCACGACGATCTTGGAGCCGAAGCCCAGCCGGGTCAGGAACATCTTCATCTGCTCGGCCGAGGTGTTCTGGGCCTCGTCGAGGATGATGAAGGCGTCGTTGAGCGTGCGGCCGCGCATGTACGCCAGCGGCGCGACCTCGATCGTCCCGGCGGCCATGAGCCGCGGGATCGAGTCCGGGTCGAGCATGTCGTGCAGCGCGTCGTACAGCGGCCGCAGGTACGGGTCGATCTTGTCGGTGAGCGTGCCGGGCAGGAACCCCAGCCGCTCGCCCGCCTCGACCGCGGGCCGGGTCAGCACGATCCGGTTGACCTGCTTGGCCTGCAGCGCCTGCACGGCCTTGGCCATCGCCAGGTACGTCTTGCCGGTGCCGGCCGGGCCGATGCCGAAGACGACGGTGTGCTCGTCGATGGCGTCGACGTAGTGCTTCTGGTTCACCGTCTTGGGCCGGATGGTCTTGCCCCGGCTGGACAGGATGTTCAGCGTCAGGACGTCGGCGGGACGGTCGCCGGCCGTGCCCGCGGCCTGGGCGCGCAGCATCGCGACGGAACGTTCGACGGCGTCGGGCGACAACGGCTGGCCCGCGCGCAGGACGGCGGTCATCTGGTCGACGAGCCGCTCGACGAGGGCGACCTCCCCGGCCGTGCCGCTCACGGTGATCTCGTTGCCCCGCACGAGCACGTCGACGTGGGTGAAGGCCCGTTCGAGGACGCGCAGCAGTTCGTCGCGGGCTCCGAGGAGCCCGACCATCGGCACCTCGGGCGGCACGACGATGACGTGCTTGGTCTGGCCGGTCGCCTCGGGGGTCGTCGGGGTCGCGTCGGGTTCGGGAGTGGTGTCGGTGCTGGCCATGATCGCCCCGAGGGGCTGTTCGCCTCCGTGTGAGTGCTCTTCGTCGCTCCGATCCTAACGAGCGGACCCGCGCGGGTCTTCCTCGTTCGGCGTCCCGGCCGTCGTCGTTCCCAGTCGCTGCACCAGGCGCAGCGCGTCGTGCGGGGCGTGACCGTGCGCGTCGTTGTCGAAGTACACGACGACGTCGGCCTGCCGGGCCCAGTCGCGGACCCGGGCCGCCCAGGCGTCGAGGGCCGCGTCGGAGTACCGGCTGGTGTACAGCTCGGTGTCGCCGTGCAGGCGGACGTGGACCAGGTCGGAGGTGACGGCGTCGATGAGCGGCCAGCGGCCGGCGGAGTCGGCGACCACCGTCGCCACGCCGTGCGCCCGCGACAGCTCCAGCGCCGCGCAGGTGCCGAAGGACTCGTGCCGGGCCTCCAGGGTGTGCCGGATCCGGCGTGCGCCCAGACCCGGCGGGACCTCGGTCGCCGTCCGGTCCCCGGCCAGCCGGCCGTCGTGCCGGCGGGCCAGCGCGGCGGCGTCGGCGACCGTCCGCGGCAGGAGGGCGAAGAAGTCGGCGAGCAGGACCGGGTCGAACGCGACGGTCTCGGGCAGCTGCCACAGGACCGGCCCGAGCCGGTCGCGCAGCTCCAGCACCCCGGAGGCGAAGAAGTTGGCCAGTGGCGTCTGCACGTCGCGCAGCCGCTTGAGGTGGGTGATGTACCGGCCGCCCTTGACGGCGAAGGTGAAGCCCTCGGGGGTCTGCTCGCGCCAGGAGGCGTAGGAGGTGGGCCGTTGCAGGGAGTAGAAGGACCCGTTGATCTCGATCGAGGAGAACCGCTGCGCGGCGTAGGACAGCTCCTCGCGCTGCCGCAGGCCCGCGGGGTAGAAGTCCCCCCGCCAGTGCGGGTAGGTCCACCCCGAGATGCCGATCCGGACGTCCCCCACGTGGTCATCGTCGGCGGTGCGGCGGTGGTGTGCGCGGCGAGCCGTGGCACGTCGCGCACACCCGCCACGCGTCCCCTTCCCCCGCCGCCGCGGCGGTGCCACAGTCGCGGGGTGGACAGTTCGACGGTGGACGACCCGTTCGACGGCGGTCAGCTGACCGTCTGCCTGGTACCGGAGGCGGACCAGGAACTGCGCTGCCTGCGGACGCTGCGCGAGGCCGGCCTGCAGGCCACGATCGAGCACTGCACCCCGACCGCGGAGGACCCCGTGGTCGTCGTGGCCGTGCCCTGCGGCCACCGGCCCACCCACGACGACACCGTCGCCGCGACCGCCCGGGTGACCAGGGCGCTGCGGGCGGCCGGTCTGCACGCCGAGGTGCAGGGCACGGGTCACCGGACCCTGGTCGGCTGACCCCCTCAGCGCTTGCGCAGGTCCCGGGCCAGTTCGGCCTGGGCCACGACCTCGGCCAGGCCCGCGCCCGTCGAGGCGGTGACGGCCGCGGCGACCGCACCCTCCAGGAAGGGCGCGTCGACGAGGGTCACGGCGGCGTCCTCCAGGTCGAGCAGGACGCTCCTGGCCGTCAGCACCGCGCTGCCGAGGTCGACCAGCACGGCGACCTCCTCCCCCTCGGCCACCGCCGTGCGCAGCGCCTGCTCCAGGGCGTCCGCGTCGGTGCCCAGCCGGCCGTCGGCCGTCCCCCCGACCGCGACGAGGCGGGCGGAGCCGGCCACCTGACCCGCCAGGTCGGCGACTCCCCGGGCCACGTCGGCGCTGTGCGAGAGCAGGACCACCCGCACGCTCACGCGCTCACCCTGACCAGGGCTGCGAACAGCAGCACGATCGACTCCGCCCCCGGGTCCCGGTGCCCCACCCCGCGTTCACCCAGGTAGCTGGCGCGACCCTTGCGGGCCACGAGCGGTTCGGTGGAGGCGGCCCCCTCGGCCGCGGCCGCCGCGGCGACGCTGACCGGACGCCCCGCCTCGAGCGCCTCCACGGCCGGGGCGAGCGCGTCGAGGAGGGTCGCGTCGCCGACCTGCGCCGCGCCGAGCGAGACGACGCCCTCGAGCCCGGCCCGCAACGCCGCCGCCAGCGCCGGCTGGTCGACCTCGGTCGCAGCGCCCAGCGACTTGCCCGCCCGGCGCAGCAGGGTCCCGAACAGCGGCCCGCTCGCGCCGCCGACGGTGCTGACGAGCGTCGACCCGGCCTTGGTGAGGACCGCCCCCGGGGTGGAGGGGGCCTCCTCGTCCAGCGCGGCGACGACGGCCCGCATCCCGCGCTGCAGGTTCACCCCGTGGTCGGAGTCGCCGATCGGGCGGTCGAGGTCGGTGAGGTCGGCGGCGCGGTCCTCGACCTGCGCCGCGAAGGCCCGCAGCCACTCGGCCGCCGACTTCGCGTCCAGGGTCACGGTGTCGGGGGTCACGCGCGCCACCTCAGGGCCGGGGTCCGCACGGGCGCGTCCCACAGGTCGAGCAGTTGCGGCGTCGCGCGGCACACGCTGACCATGCTGCCGGCCATCTCCAGACTGGTGACGTAGTTCCCCACCAGCGCCCGCGCGATCCGGCCTCCCCGACCGGTCAGCTCGGACACCACGTCCCCGGCCAGGACCTGCAGCTCCAGCAGCGGGGTGCCGCCCATGCCGTTGACCAGCAGGATGAGGTCCTGGTCGTCCACGGGCATGTCGTCGGCGATCGCCGCGACGGACGTGCGGGCGATCTCGCGGGCCAGTTCCCCGTCGGGAACCCGGACCCGCCGGCGGCCGGGTTCGCCGTGGATGCCGATGCCCAGTTCCATCTCACCGGGAGCCAGGTCGAAACCCGGCTTGTCCGAACCCGGTGTCGTGCAAGGACTCACCGCGACCCCGAAACTGCGGCTGGCCGCGACGACGTCGCGCCCCAGCGCCGCCACGTCGGCCAGGCCCATGCCCTGCTCGGCCGCGGCGCCGAGGATCTTCTCCACGAACAGCGTCCCCCCGGTTCCCCGCCGCCCGGCGGTGTAGGTGCTGCCGGAGACGGCGACGTCGTCGTCGACCAGCACGGTCTCGACGGCCACGTCCTCGTCGTCGGCCAGTTCGGCGGCCATCCGGAAGTTCATGACGTCGCCGGTGTAGTTCTTCACCACGTGCACGACCCCGGCCCCGTCCGCGGCGGCTCGCGTGGCCGCCAGGACCTGGTCGGGCACGGGGGAGGTGAACACCTCCCCGCAGGCGGCGGCGTCCAGCATCCCGAGCCCGACGAAACCGGCGTGCAGCGGTTCGTGTCCCGAGCCACCGCCGGAGACCAGCCCCACCTTCCCCGGGCGTCTGTCGTCGGCACGGGACACGACGTGCTGCTCGAGGTTCACGGAGAGTTCAGGGTGGATCGCGGCCAGTCCGCGCAGCGCGTCGGTGATGGCGTCGGCGGGGTTGTCGAGCAACTTGACGACGGTGTCCATGAGGAGCTCCTCTGCCCGGGAGCGCCCAAGGTATCCCCAGTCCGCGACCTGCGGAATCGGTTGGCGGACATCGGCAGACCGGCCCCGCGGTTCCTGCCGCTCCTGCCGACCCGGCGCGGTCACGTCGACGGGTGTGCCTGCTCACCGCTGCGAGGAGGCACCGCGGCTCGGAGCGCCGGTCCGTTCCCGGCACCGCCCGTCACCGCCGTACGGTGAGGGGCGTGGCCCTGCACCTCCGACTCGTCGCGACCCTGCAGGACGACCAGCTCGTGCTGACCATGCTCGACGGCCGCGAGCACAGCAGGATCTTCGTCGACGACGGCATGGACGCGGCCGGGCTCGAGCTCTACGAACTCGGCGCCGTCCCGGCCCGCCTGCTGTGGTCGCTCGAGGAACTCGACGCGGCGCTGGACCGCAACGGCTACGCGCGGACGACCCCGTGGCGCTTCGGCCCGACCGCCGAGATCACCCGCGTCGACTGAGGCGCGCGCCGGTCGGTCACCGGGCGTGGACGGCTGCGGGGTCCTCGAGGTACACCAGGTCGTTGCCGTCGGGATCGGTGAAGTGGAACATCGGCGGAACGCCCTGCCAGCGCAGGACCTCCTCGTTGTGCATCCTCACCCCCTCGGTGCCCGACAGCCGCTCGTGGGCGGCGCCGGCGTCGGTCGTGCCGAGCCGGATCGCCATGGGCAGCGGGCTGCCGGGCGGCAGCAGCACCAGGCCGACCTGCGAGCCCGGCGGCACGACCTCGACGTAGCGGGCCCCCGGCATCGCCTCCACGTCGGTGCGCAGTTCGCAGCCCAGCACCTCGGTGTAGAACTCCAGCGCGGCGTCCTGGTCGGCCACGGGCACCGCCACGCTCAGCACGGTCGTCGTCATCGGCATGCCCTGCGGACTCCGGGGCGGTCGGGAAGTCATCGCCGGCGCCGTCACGACTGGCGGGCACCGGGTCCGGCGTCGAAGGTGGCCTGGTGCCCTCCCCCACGCCCGGCCGCGGTCCCAGCACGTCGCCCACCCACGCCGAGGTCCTGATCGTCGGCGCCGGCAACGCGGGGATCTCCCTGGCCGCCAGGCTCCTGCGCGACGGCGCGCGCGACGTCGCGATCGTCGAGCCGTCCCCGGTGCACCGCTACCGCCCGCTGCTGAACTACGTCGGCACCGGGCACGCCGCACCCCCGGACGTGGAGCGGCCGACGGGCTCGGTCATCCCCGCCGGGTGCCGCTGGATCCAGGACGCCGTCGAGACCGTCCACGCGCAGGCCCGCACCGTGCGCACCCGACGGGGAGCGGACCTCACCTACGGCACGCTGGTGCTGTGCCCCGGCATGCGCGAGGACTGGGCGGCCACTCCCGGACTGCAGGACGCCTACACCGCCGGCTGGGCCGGCTCGACGTACGTCCCGAGTTCCGCGCCGCTGGTGTGGCCGGCGCTGAGGAACGTCCGGGAGGGTTCGGTGGTCTTCACCGTCCCGCCCGAGCCGGCGCCGTGCGGGCCCACCGCGCTCAAACCCGCGCTCACGGCGTGCGACCACTGGCGCCGTCGCGGAGTGCTGCCCGACCTGGACGTCACCGTGGTGCTCCCCGAGGCCCAGCCCCTGGGGGTGGCCGGCGCCGACGAGCACCTGGAGGCGGTGTTCGCCGCCTACGGCGTCACCGTGGTGCGCCGGGCGCGCGTGGACAGCGTGGACCCGGTGCTGCGCTCGGTGGACGTCGCCACCCCCACCGGCACCCGGCGGCTGGACCACCTCGCCTACGCCCACGTCGTCCCGCACTACCGCGCCCCGGAGTGGATCACCCGCAGCGGGCTGGGCGAGGCCTCGCCCGCCGGGCTCGTCGACGTCGACCCCACCACGCTGCGCTCCCGGCACCACCAGGACGTCTGGGCCCTCGGCGACGCCGCCGCCCTGGCCACCCGCTCCTCGGGCGGGGCGCTGCGCAAGCAGGTGAAGGTCCTGGCCCACAACCTCGCCGCCGCCGCCGCGGGCCGCCGGCTCCGGTCCTACGACGGCTACACCGTGATGCCCGTGACCACCTCCCGCACCCAGCTCATGCTGGTGCAGGCCGACCGGAGGCGTCCCCGTCCGCTGCCGCTGCCGGACCCGTTCGCGCCGCGCCGCTCGGCGTGGTGGTTCGACCGTCACGTCCTGCCGCAGGTCTACTTCCGTCGTCTGCTGCGCGGCAAGGTCTGAGGACGGCAGCGGCGGTTCAGTCCACGACGACGGTGCGGTCCACCGGTTCGGGGTCGGCGGGCTGGACGCTGGTGCTGGGGAAGTCGGCCAGCCGACCGGACTCGGCCAGGTCCCAGTCGTCGAACGTCAGCCCGCTCTGCAGGTAGACGACGAGCAGGCGGGCCAGGGCCACCAGCCCGTCGACGTGGGCGCGTTCGTGGCCGTGGCTGGACTCCAGCCCGAACCCCAGCAGCGCGTGCCGGGCCTCGATCCCGGCCTCCAGCGCGGGAGCGGCGTCGGAGCGGTAGTGCCGGTAGACGTCGCGCACCGCGGGGATGCCGTGCTCGCGGGCCAGCCCGTGCAGGCGCCGGGTCAGGTGGTAGTCGAACGGCCCGGTCATGTCGAGCATCGCGATGCTCACCAGTTCCTCGCGGGAGGCCTGTCCCTCGGCGACCACCGCGTTGTCGACCGCCACGAGTTCGGCCACGTCGGGAGCCAGGCCGTGCGTCGCGCCGAAGCCGACCTCCTCGCCGATCGTCACGAGGAACTGGGCGCTCACCTTCAGCGGGAGCCCGGCGTCGCGCAGCGCCTTCAGCGCCGCCAGGCAGGCCGCCAGACCCGCCTTGTCGTCCAGGTGCCGGGACTTGACGTAGCCGCCGCGGGTGATCTGCGGGGCCGCGTCCAGGGCCACGTAGTCGCCGACCTCGATGCCCAGGGCGGCCACGTCGCGGGCGGACTCGACGGGCTCGTCGATGCGCACCTCGACGTAGGGCCAGCCCACGCCCTGGGTGTCGATCTCGTCGCCGAAGGTGTGCCCGCTGCTCTTGAGCGGCAGCACCGTCCCGGTGTACACGCGGTCGTGGTCGTCGGTGAAGATCGTCACGTGGGCGCCCTCGGAGAAGCGGGCGCTGTGGCTGCCGACCGGGACGACCTCGAGGCGGCCGGTCGGCTTCACCCGCTTGACCATCAGCCCGATGGTGTCGGCGTGCACGACGACGGCCCGGCGCACGCAGGCGGACTCCCCCGTCAGCGTGGCGCGCAGGATCCCGCGGCGGGTCAGGTCGAAGGGCAGCCCGAGCGCGGCGATGTGGTTGCCGACGGTCTGCATGACGGCGTCGGTGCGCCCCGAGGGGCTGGGGATGCGCAGGAGCTCCATCAACGTGGTCGTGAGGTACTCGACGTCGATCGCGACGTCCTGGGGACCAGCGGGGACCTGGGGCTTCTTCGCGGTGCTCATCGCAGGCGATGCTGCCAGGGAACGCGGCAGGATGCCCTGGTGGACCTCGCAGACGTGCTGGACGACCTCTACGGCTCGCCCCCGGCGGAGTTCACCGCCACCCGCGACGCCTACGCCCGGCAGGCGCGGGACGAGGGCGACCGGGACCTGGCCGCGCGCATCGCGGCGCTGAGGAAGCCGCCCGTGCCCGCGTGGGCGGTGAACCTGCTGGTCCGCGAGCGCGGCGACGACGTCGAGCAGCTGCTGCAGCTGGGCGCGGCGATGCGCGAGGCCACGGCGTCGCTGGCCGGTCCGGAGCTGCGCGAACTCGGTGTGCAGCAGCACAAGGTGCTCGACGCCATGCGGGTGCAGGCGGGGCGGCTGACGCTGGCGGCCGGGGTGAGGCTGTCCCTGGACGTGGGCGAGAAGGTCGTCGCCACCCTGCGGGCGGGCATGAGCGACGCGGCCGCCGCCGATGCGGTCCGCACCGGGCAGCTGGTGCGCACGCTGGAGGCCACCGGGTTCGGCGAGGTCGACCTCGAGGGCGCGACGGCCGCGGACGTGGCCCTCGCCTCCCCCGGGCCGGCGCCGGCGACGAGGGCCGCGGTCCGCAGGAAGGCGCCGCCGCGCGACGAGCTGAAGGCCCGTCGCGAGGAGAAGGCGCGCCGGGAGGCCGAACGGCAGCGCGCCGAGGCCGAACGCCGCGACCGTGAGCGCCGGGAGCTGCAGGAGGCCCTGGAGCAGGCGCGCGAGGACCTCGAGGACGCCCGGCGGGAGGCGTCGTCGGCCGCCGGCGACCTGACGTCGGCCCAGCGCCGCGCCGAGGACCTGACCCGCCGGCGGGAGGACCTGCAGGCCGAGCTGGACGCCGTGACCGGACTGCTGGAGACGGCGTCGGAGTCGCTGCGCAGCGCCGAGCGGGCCGCACACGCCGCCGACGAGCGGATCGGGCACGCCGAACGCGAGGTCGAGCGCCTCCGGGCCCGCCTCCCCGACTGACCGCTGGCACGCCCGGCTGCCCGCTGGTACACCTCGCTGCCCGCGGAAACAACAGTCTCCGTCGCGGGACGGCCCCGCAGGCGACGGAGACTGTTGTTTCCGCGGGGGAAGAGGTGACGGAGCGGGTCGGTCAGCGCTGGTCGACGGGGCAGACCCAGGCGACCCGGCCGGCGAAGGTCCAGTTCCGCACCGGTGTTCCGCAGCGACGACACGTCTCGCGCTTGTAGACCCAGCGTTCGTCGGGGGCGGTGGGGTCGGAGACGACCTGCCCGGCGTCCACCCCCACCCGCAGGTGCTCGACGGCGAGGTCCCACAGCAGGCCGGCCTCGTCCTCGTCGACCCGGCGGGTCGGGTCGATGCCGGCCAGGAACAGCAGTTCGGCCCGCCAGGCGTTGCCGATGCCGGCCCAGACCGACTGGTCGAGCAGGGCGGCGCCGACCGCGGCCCGGGCCGAGGCCAGCCGGTGCGCGGCCTCGTCACGACCGGCCTCCCCGACACGCAGCGGATCGGGGCCCAGCGTGGCCAGCAGGGCGGTGAAGGCCTGCTCGTCCATGGCCTCGCACCGGCTGGGGGCGATGAGCGAGAACGCCGTCGTCTCCCCCGCCAGCCGCATCCGCGTGCCCCCGCGCGGGGGCAGGGACAGGTCGTCGGTGCGCAGGAAGATGCCCTTCATGCCCAGGTGGACGTGCACGTCCGGGGCGCCGTCGAAGGAGTAGACCAGGTGCTTGCCGTAGGCCTGCACGTCCTGCAGGCGGTGCCCGTCGAACGGGGTCGCGTCGAACTTGCGTTGCGGGCTGGTGACGGACAGCACCTGCCCGGCGAGGGCCTCGCGCTGGTCACGGGCGTGGCGGTGCAGGGAGTGGGCTTCGGGCACCTGCCCAGTTCACCCCAGCGAGGCGGGTTTCGCAGGCGTGAACAGCCACTCGGTGAAGAACTCGTCCAGGTCGGCGCCGCTGACCTCCTCGGCCAGGGCGGTGAACTGCGGGATCGTCACCGCCTGCCCGCGGTGCCCGGCGTACCAGGTGCGCAGGATCTCGAAGAACGCCGCGTCGCCGACCTCCTCGCGCAACGCCTGCAGGGTCATCGCCCCGCGGTAGTAGACGGCCGCGTCGAACAGGGCGTCGGGGCCGGGGTCGCCGATGGTGACCGACCAGAACGGGTCGTCCGCCGCGAGGCCCTCGGCGTAGAGGTCCAGCAGCTGCGCGGGGGTCTCGTACCCCTGCGCACCCGACCACAGCCACTCCGCGTAGGTCGCGAACCCCTCGTTGAGCCAGATGTGCTCCCAGCCGGCCAGTCGCAGTTCGTCGCCGAACCACTGGTGGGCCAGTTCGTGCACGACGACGCTGTCGCCGGTGAACGCCGAGGAGAAGAACACCGGGGAGTACACCGGCCGGGTCTGCGTCTCCAGGGCGAACCCGAGCGTCGGGTCGTCGTCGACGATGCCGCCGACCGTCTCGAACGGGTACTCGCCGAACTGGCCCGACAGGAAGTCGACGATCTCCGGCTGGCGGTCCAGCGAGGCCCGGGCCACCTGCCCCGCGGTCGGGGCTTCCGGGTCGTCGGTCAGCACCAGCCCGTCCAGGTCGGGGTCGAGGGCGTCGATGTACGTCAGCCCGCCGACCTCGCGGGTGGTCACGTCGAACTCCCCGACCGCCAGGGTCAGCAGGTAGGAGGCCATCGGGTCGCGCGCCGACCAGGTCCAGGTCGAGAGGCCGTCCGCGGTGCTGACCGGACCGGGCGTGCCGTTGGAGACCACGGTCAGCCCGTCGGGCACGGTCACGCTGAGGTCGTACGTGGCGGCGTCGCGCGGGTGGTCGTTGACGGGGAACCACGTCGCGGCGCCGTCGGGCTGCCCGGCGACGATGGCGCCGTCGTCGGTGTGCATGAACCCCGAGGTCCCCAGTGCGTCCTGGACCGGCTGGGGTGTCCCGGAGTAGGTGACGACCGTCGAGAAGGTCCGGCCGACGCCGACGGGGGTGTCGGGCAGCACGACGAGTTCGGAGCCGAGACGGACGAAGGCGCTCGGGACGCCGTCGACCGTCACGGACGCCACGTCCAGCCCGGACAGGTCCAGGTCGAAGCTCGTCAGGTCCTGCGTCGCCGTCGCCGTGATGGCCGCGGACCCGCTGAGCAGGTCGGTGGCGGGGTCGTAGGCCAGGTCCAGTTCGTAACCGGCGACGTCGTACCCGCCGTTGCCGTCCAACGGGAAGTAGCGGTCACCGATCCCGGGCGCGCCGGGACTGAACCCGGCCGACGGATCGGGCAGGGCCGCGGCCGAACCCGCCGACCCCGCACCCAGCACACCGCTCAGGACCAAGGAGGAGACCGCCAGCCGTCGCCGCATGCCGGGACCCTAGTGCCGCTGAGCGTTCCCTGTGAACCCTCGGGTCTCGGGGAAGAGCAGGTCCAGGAACCGCTCGGCGGTGGGCCGCGGGGCGTGGTTGGCCAGGCCGGGTCGTTCGTTCGCCTCGATGACGACGTGATCGGGACCGGAGACGTCGGGGACCAGGAAGTCCAGGCCGGTCACCGGGATGCCGATCGCGCGGCTGGCCGCGACGGCCGCCTCGACGAGGGCGGGGTGCAGCTCGTCGGTGACGTCGTCGATCGTCCCGCCGGTGTGCAGGTTCGCGGTGCGGCGGACCTCCAGCCGCTCCCCCCGGGGCAGCACGTCGTCGAGGCAGTACCCGGCGTCGGCGACGACGGCCTCGGTGGTCGTGTCCAGCGGGATGCTGGACTCGCCGCCGGTGGCCGCCTCGCGACGCCTGCTCTGCCTCGCCACCAGGGTCCGGATGGAGTCCGACCCGGTGCCGATCACCGCAGCCGGACGCCGGACCGCGGCGGCGACGACCTCGTGGTCGATCACGACGACGCGCAGGTCCTGCCCGGCGACCAGTTCCTCGACGAGGACGTCCGGGCAGTGCGCGGCCGCCGCGGCGACCGCCGCGCGCAGCTCCTCACCGCCCCGCACGCCGACGGTGATGCCCTTGCCCTGCTCGCCGCGGGCGGGTTTGACCACGACGGGCCCGGTCTCGGCCACCAGCTGCTCGACCTCCTCCAGCCCCGCGGTGTCCCGCAACGGGTCCTGCGCCAGCTCCACGGCCCGGGGCACCCGGACCCCGCGGGCGGCCAGGAGCCGGCGGGTGACCCGCTTGTCGTCGCAGCGGCTCATCGCCACGGCGCTGGTCAGTTCCGACAGCGACTCCCGCGTCAGCAGCGACCGGCCGGCGTACGTCAGCCGCATCTCGCCGCTGGGCGCGTCGGTGACCTCCACGCGCACCCCGCGCCGCAGCGCCTCGTCGGCGATGATCCGCGCGTACGGGTTCAGCCGGGCCAGCCCCTCCGGTTGCGGGGAGAACAGCGGCCGGTTGATGGGGTTCTTGCGCTTCACGACCACCGGCGCGGCGGGCTGGAAACCCAGCCGCCGGTACAGGGCGATGGCGCCGGCGTTGTCGTGCATGACCGACAGGTCCAGCATCGCCCGGCCCCGCGCGACGTAGCGCTCGGCCAGCGTGCGCACGAGGCACTCCCCCACCCCGCGCGGGGCGGCCTGCGGGTCGGCGGCCAGGCACCACAGGCTCGCCCCTTGGTCGGGGTCGCCGAAGGCCAGGACGTGGTCGACGCCGGTGACGGTGCCGACGATCCTGCGGGTGCGGGTGTCCTCGGCGACGAGGTAGGTGAACGTGCGGGTCCGGTGGTTGGCCCACATCACGTCGACGTCGGAGGTCACCATGCCGCAGGCGGCGTAGATCCGGTTGACCTCGTCGAGTTCGGCACGCTCGCGCACCATCCGCACGAACACGTCGTGGTTCCGGTCGCGCGGGGCGCGGTAGCGGGCCAGCGGCAGCCGGAACGTGATCGAGGGATCCATGAACAGCTCGTGCGGGGCCAGGCCGACGAGGACCTGCGGGTCACGCACGTACATGGCGATGTCGCGCTCGCCGGTCTCCTCGGCCCGCAGGGCGTCGACGACGTCGCGCTGGTCGGTGAAGGTCTGGCCGAAGACCAGCCGGCCCCAGCCCATGTCCAGGACGACGTCGGAGGTCATCTCCGCGGTCAGCCACTGCGAGGGGCGTTGCCAGTTGCGGCTGGAGATCGCCGGGGCGTCGTAGCTGCGGTGCCGCAGCCCCGCGACGGGGCCGCGGCGCTTGGTGCTGGAGTTCACGGTCCGGCTCCGTCTCAGTCGATGCCGTGCTGCTGCAACCACATCTCCAGCAGCCCCAGTTGCCACAGCTTGTTGCCGCGCAGCGGGGTGAGTTCCCCGTTCGGGTCCCGGAGGAGTTCGGCGACGTACCCGGGCCGGAACAGGGCCCGGTCGCGCGCGGCCTGGCTGGACAGCGCGTCCTTGACCATGCCGAGGACCTTGCCCTCGAGGTGGGTGATGGCCGGCACCGGGAAGTAGCCCTTGGGCCGGTCGATGACCTCGCGCGGGATCACCCGGTACCCCACCTGCTTGAGGACGCCCTTGCCGCCGTTGGCCAGCTGCAGTTCCGGCGGAACGGCGGCCGCGAGTTCGACGAGTTCGTGGTCGAGGAACGGGACCCTGGCCTCCAGCCCCCACGCCATCGTCGTGTTGTCGACGCGTTTGACCGGGTCGTCGACGAGCATGACCTCGGTGTCCAGGCGCAGCGCCGCGTCGACGGCGGTGTCCGCGCCGGGGCGGGCGAAGTGCGCGGCGAGGAACTCGCGGGACACGTCGTGCCGGGGCAGCCACTGCGGGTTCAGGACCTGGGCCATCTGGGCGTGGTCGCGGTCGAAGAACGCCCGCGCGTAGGCGTCGACGCCCTGCTCGGGGGTGAGGCCGGTGAGCGGCGGGTACCAGTGGTAGCCGCCGAACACCTCGTCGGCGCCCTGACCGGACTGCACGACCTTGATGGTCTGCGACACGTGCTGGGACAGCAGGTCGAACGCGACGACGTCGTGGCTGACCATGGGTTCGCTCATCGCCCCCACGGCGTGCCCGAGCGCGCCGACGAGTTCGTCGCCGGTCACCCGGATGCGGTGGTGGTTCGTCCCGAAGCGCTCGGCGATGACGTCGGAGTAGGCGAACTCGTCGCCCTCACGGCCGCCCACGGACTCGAACCCGATCGAGTACGTCGCCAGGTCGGTCTGACCCTGCTCGGCCAGCAGTGCGGTGATGAGGCTGGAGTCCAGGCCCCCGGACAGCAGCACCCCGACGGGCACGTCGGAGACGGTGCGCCGCTTCACGGCCGTGCGCAGGGACTCCAGGACGGCGTCCTCCCAGTCGCGCGCGGAGAACCCGGCGAACTCCTCGCGGCGCACGTGGTTCGGCGCCCAGTACCGGTGGTCCGTCGACGTCCCGTCCGGTTCGACGACGCGGACGGTCGCCGGCGGCAGTTTGCGGACGCCCGTCAGGACCGTGCGCGGGGCCGGGACGACGGCGTGCCAGGACAGGTAGTGGTGCAGGGCGACGGGGTCGATCGTCGTGTCGACGTCACCGGCGGCCAGCAGCGCCGGCAGGCTCGAGGCGAACCGGAGGCGCCCGGGCGTCTGCGCCAGGTACAGGGGTTTGATCCCGAGCCGGTCGCGCATGAGGACGACGCGGCCGGTGTCGCGTTCGTGGACGACGACGGCGAACATGCCGACGAGGTGGTCGACGACGTCGGTGCCCCAGCGGTGGTAGCCCTTGACGATGACCTCGGTGTCGGACGTCGAGACGAACCGGTACCCGTAGCCGATGAGTTCCTCGCGCAGCTGCGGGTAGTTGTAGATGCAGCCGTTGAAGACGGCGGTCAGCCCGAGGTCGGGGTCCTGCATGGGCTGGGCGCCGCAGGCGGACAGGTCGATGACCGACAGCCGCCGGTGCCCGAAGGCCACCCGACCCTGCGCCCAGTACCCCTCCCCGTCGGGCCCGCGTGGTGCGAGGGTCTGCGACATCCGCTGGACGGCGGCGACGTCCGCCGCGCGCCCGTCGAACCTGACTTCACCGCAAAGACCGCACATGGCGCCCCATCGAACCCGATGTTCAGCCCGGCGGCCAGGTGAAGTCGCGGCCACCGAGCACGTGACCGTGCACGTGGAAGACCGACTGGCCGACGGCCGTGCCGGTGTTGAAGACCAGCCGGTACTCCCCGCCGCAGCGTTCGTCGGCGATCTGCTGGGCGACCTCGACCAGCCGCGCCAGCGTCTGCGGCGCCGCCGCGGCGAGCTGCGCGACGGTCTCGTACCGCTCGCGCGGGATCACCAGCACGTGCGTGGGGGCCTGCGGGTTGACGTCCTCGAAGGCGACGACCTGCTCGTCGGAGTGGACGATCGTCGCGGGGACGTCGCCGGCGACGATCTTCAGGAACAGGTCGTCGGGGGCGCGCTGGACGCGGGAGACCTCGGCCATGCGCCTCACGCTACCGCCCGTCGGTGGGGGGGCCGGGGGGGGGGGGGGGGGGGGGGGGGGGGGGGGGGGGGCGGGGGGGGGGGGGGGGGTCTCGCCCCCCTCCCCGCCCCCCACCCCCCCACCCCCCCCCCACCCCCCCCCGGCCCGCGCGCGCCGCCGCCGCCCCGGCGCCCCCCCCCCCCCCCCCCCCCCGCCCCCCCCCGGCCCGGACCCCGATCGCCCCGGCGCGCCCACGACCCCCACCAAGATCTTCTCCGCTTGGATGTCAACCGTGACCCTGCGTGACTCGTCTATGCAGCGTGATGGTGACGCAGGAGCGTGTGGTCGTGACTGACGACCCGCGTTCGTGGACGGCTGACGAGGCGATCAGCGCGCTGTACGCGGCGCACTGGCGCCGTCTCGTCGCGCTCGCGGCCTCGCTCATGGGCGAGTCGGCGAGCGCCGAGGAGGTCGTGGCCGACGCCTTCGTCACCCTGCACCGGCGCTGGGGCCGCTTGTCGGACAAGGGCTCCGCGGTCGCCTACCTGCGCACCAGCGTGGTCAACGGCTCACGGGACGTCCTCAAGCACCGCGTCGTGGCCGACCGCAAGCGGCCGCTGCCGGACCCCGCCCCCGAGGGACCCGAGGAGCACGCCCTGCGGGCCGAGGAGCACCGGACGGTGCTGGCCGCGCTGGAGGGTCTGCCGGACCGGCAGCGTGAGGTGCTGGTGCTGCGCTACCAGGGCGAGCTGTCCGAGCAGGACATCGCCGACGCCCTCGGCATCAGCCGGGGTGCGGTCAAGACGCACGCGCACCGCGGGCTCACCGCGTTGCGCGCAGCCATGTCGCAGGAGGAGGAACCGTGAGCGACCAGACGCCGCTGGGTCCGCTGCCGGACCCCGACGGCGACGACGACCTGAGCCCCACCGCGCGGCAGCTGCGCGACGCACTGGCCGCACGGGCGGCCGGGGTGCAGCCTGCCGACCGTCTCGAGGAGATCCGCATGACCAGCCGTTCGAACCGACGCCGTTCCCGCGCCTTCGCCGCCGTGGCCGGCGTGGCCGCCGTCGTCGTGGTGGGTGGGGGCGCCTTCGCGGTGACCCAGCGCGGTGACGACAACGTGACGACGGTCGCGGCCAGCACCTCCCCGACCCCCAGCACCCCGGAGCAGACACCGGCGCCGACGCCGACGCCGACCGGGACGCAGCCCGAGAGTCCGGCGCCTCCGCAGACCCCCAGCGTCGCGGCCGCGACGCAGACGCAGACCCCGGCCCCCGCGACCAGCCCGGCGGCCGACGCGACGCTGCCCACGGGCGCGTCCTCGGTACCGGTGTACTGGCTCGGCGGCGAACCGGCGAAGCTGTTCCGCGAGTACGTCCCGGTGAGCGGTGCCGCCGCGGACGACGCGACGAACGCGCTGCGCGCCATGCTCTCCGGCGACCCGACGGACCCCGACTACACCAGCCCGTGGTCGGCGGACGAGTCCGCGACCGTCACCGGGGGCGACGGCCGCCTCGTCGTGGACCTGTCCGCGGCGGCCGCCGCGGGCAGCACGGGGGACGCCGGGACCGCGGTCCAGCAGCTCGTCTACACGGTCACCGCCGCCGCGGGCGAGGACCAGCCGGTCGAGATCCGGGTCGACGGGCAGTCGCGTCCGACGTTGTTCGGCACGCCGGTCGCCGAGACGCTGTCGCGGGCACCGCAGGCCGACGTCCAGGCCCCGGCGTGGATCACGTCGGTCACCCCCGGACCGGGGTCGGTGACGGTCGAGGGCGTCGGGACGGCGTTCGAGGGCACGCTGGTGTACACGATCACCGACGCGGCCGGCACCGAGGTCGCGCGCAGCTGGACGCAGGCCGGGGCGAACGGGACGTACGCCGAGTACTCGTTCACCGCCCAGGTCCCCGCCGGCACCTACACCGTCGCGGTGTTCGCCCCCGACGAGTCCGACGGTGAGGGCTCGGTGTCCGTCGGCGACACCAAGGAGTTCACCGTCTCCTGAGGCCGCGGTCCGGGTCCACGGTTCGGGCGCGCGGTGACCGCGCGCCCGATCACCGCGCACGCGGTGACCCCGCGCCCAAACCCCCACGCCCGCAGCCCGGCACGCGGCGACCCCGCGCCCGAACCTGCCTGCGCGCGCTCGACCCGCGCGGGGCTCAGCGGCCGGAGAGCCGGTCGCGCAGCTTGGAGAACACCCCCTGGTGGGCGGGGGCGAGCTTGCCGGCGGGGCGGACCTCACCGCGCAGTTCGGCCAGCCGCCGCAGCAGTTCCTCCTGCTCGTCGTCGAGGTCGCGGGGGGTGGCGACCTCGAGGGTGACCAGCAGGTCGCCGCGGCCCTGGGCGCGCAGGTGCTCGGCGCCCTTCTGCTTCAGCGTCACGACCTCCCCGGCCTGCGTACCGGGCCGCACGTCGACGTCCTCGGTCCCGTCGAGGGTCTCCAGCGGGATCGTCGCCCCGAGCGCGGCGGCGGTCATGGGGACCTGCAGGGTGCACATCAGGTCGTCCCCGGAGCGGGAGAACACCGGGTGCGGACGTTCGTGGATCTCGACGTACAGGTCGCCGGGCGGGCCGCCGGCGGTGCCGACCTCGCCCTGGGAGGCGAGCTGGATGCGGGTGCCGGTGTCCACGCCCGCGGGGATGCGGATGGTCAGCGGCCGGCGCGCGCGGATGCGGCCCTCCCCCGAGCACTCCAGGCACGGCGAGGGCAGGACGGTGCCGAAGCCGCGGCAGGTCGGGCACGGCTGGGTCGTCATGACCTGGCCGAGCAGCGAGCGCACGACGCGCTGGACCGAGCCCTGGCCGTGGCAGATGTCGCAGGTGGCCGGGCTGGTGCCCGGCTGGCAGCACGACCCCTTGCAGGTGGGGCACAGGATCGCGGTGTCGACCTGGATGGAGCGCTCGCCGCCGAAGGCCGCCTCGGCCAGGTCGACGTCGACGCGGATGAGCGCGTCCTGGCCGCGCTGGGTGCGGCTGGCCGGCCCGCCGCCCCGGCCGCCGCCTCCGGCGCCCTGGCCGAAGAAGGCGTCCATGATGTCGGAGAAGCCGAACCCGGCCCCGAACCCGCTGCCGCCGCCGGGCATCGAGCCGCCGCGGTCGTAGGCGGCGCGCTTGTCGGCGTTGGACAGCGTCTCGTAGGCCTGGGAGACCTCCTTGAACTGCTCACCCGCGTCGGGGTTCACGTCGGGGTGCAGCTTGCGCGCGAGCTTGCGGTACGCGCGCTTGATGTCCTCCGCCGAGGCGTCCCGGGAGACGCCGAGGACGTCGTAGTAGTCGCTCACGAGGTCGGGGTTCTCCTGTCGGTTTCCATCACTGGGCCGTTCACTGGGCGAGGATGCGCGAGACGTAGCGTGACACCGCACGCACCGCGGCCATCGTGGTCGGGTAGTCCATCCGGGTCGGGCCGAGCACGCCGAGCCGGGCCAGGACCGTGTCGGAGCCGGTTCCGTAGCCGCTGGTGACCACGGAGGTGCCGTCCAGGCCCAGGTGCAGGTTCTCGGCGCCGATGCGGACGGTGAGGGCCCCCCGGTCGTGCTCGGGGTCCTCGGCCATCTCCTGGACCAGCCGCAGCAGCACGACGTGCTCCTCGAGCGCCTCCAGCACGCTGCCCAGGGACGTCGTCAGGTCGGAGGAGGACTTCACGAGGTTGGCGGTGCCGGCGATGACGACGCGCTCCTCCAGCGACGCGGTCAGGCAGTCCCCCAGCGCCGCGGCCACTTCCGCGGCGATCGCCATGTCGGCGGCCGGGGTGGCCTGGACGACGTCGGTCAGGGCGTCGCGGGCCTCGCGCAGCCGCTTGCCGGCGACGGAGGCGTTCAGCCGGGTGCGCAGCGCGGCCAGCGACACCCCCAGCGCCTCGACGTCGGTGGCCGAGCGGATGTCCAGCACCCGCTGCTCGACGCGGCCGGAGTCGGTGATGAGGACCAGCAGGGCGCTGCGGCCGCCGACGCTGACGAGCTCGACGTGCCGCACCGCCGCGCGCGAGAGCGAGGGGTACTGCACGACGGCGGCCTGCCGGGTGATCTGGGCCAGCAGCCGCACCGTGCGGTCGACGATGTCGTCGAGGTCGTCGGCGCCGTCCAGGAAGGTCTGGATGGCGCGCTTCTCGGCGGCCGACATGGGTTTGACGCCCGCGAGGCGGTCGACGAACAGCCGGTAGCCCTTGTCGGTGGGGATGCGCCCGGCGCTGGTGTGCGGCTGGGTGATGTACCCCTCCTCCTCCAGCACCGCCATGTCGTTGCGGATGGTGGCCGGCGAGACGCCGAGCTGGTGGCGCTCGACGAGCACCTTGGAGCCGACGGGCTCGTGGCTGGAGACGTAGTCCTGGACGATGGCCCGCAGCACCGCGAGCCTGCGGTCGTCGCTCATCCGTCCCTCCCTGCGGTCTGGCACTCCTCGCACGTGAGTGCCAAGTCTAGGCCGTCGGCCTCCGCCGCGCCTCCACCCTCAACCCCGCGCGCCTGGCTAGCGTTCCGGCGTGGCCACCTACGAAGACCGGTACGGCAGCGACGTGCTGTCCAGCGACCCGCACGCCCGCACCCGTCCCAAGCCGGTGCACCGCGACGAACCGGCCGTGACGGGGCTGGTCGTGGAGGACGTCGAGACCGGCTGGGTGGGCGCGGTCGTGCGCGTGGAGAAGAGCGGCGGGGTGCACGTCGTCGTGCTCGAGGACGCGAGGGGCCGCACCCGCACCTTCCCGCTGGGCCCCGGCTTCTGGGTCGAGGGCCAGCCGGTGCGGCTGGTGGCCCCGAAGGCGGCGGGGCCGGCGCGAGCGACCCGCACGGCCAGCGGCTCGGTCGCCGTCGCGGGCGCGAGCGCGCGCACGGCCCGCGCCTCGCGGATCCTCGTCGAGGGCCGGCACGACGCCGAGCTCGTCGAGAAGGTCTGGGGCGACGACCTGCGCATCGAGGGCGTCGTCGTGGAGATGCTCGACGGCGTCGACGACCTCGACGCGGCCATCCGCTCCTTCGGCCCCCGCCCCGGCCGGCGGATCGGGGTGCTCGTCGACCACCTGGTGCCGGGCTCGAAGGAGTCGCGGATCGTGGCGCAGGTCGGCGCGAGCCCGCACGTGCTGGTGCTGGGACACCCCTTCGTCGACGTGTGGCAGTCGGTGCGGCCGCAGCGGCTGGGCTGGACCCGGTGGCCGACGATCCCGCGCGGGCAGTCCTGGAAGCACGGGATCCTGGCCGAGCTGGGCTGGCCGCACGCCACCCAGGCCGACGTCGCGCACGGCTGGAAGCGGATCCTGGGCACCGTGCGCACCTACGCCGACCTCGAGCCGGCGCTGCTGGGCCGGGTGGAGGAACTGGTGGACTTCGTCACCGCGGACTCGGCGGACCGGTGACCCCGGCCCCGACCTGGGGAGGAGACGGCGGGGCGGCAGAACCCGACTCCGGGCGGACGACAACGGCGGGGGAATGCGCCAGCATCGAGGGGTGAGCGAACACCAGTACCCGCCGCCGCAACACCACCAGCAGTACGCTCCCGCCCCGCTGTCGCCGTCCGACGAACGCATGTGGGGCATGTTCGGGCACCTGTCGGCCATCGCCGCCGGTTTCCTCACGTTGCCCTTCCTGGGCCCGCTGATCGTCTTCCTGGTCTTCAAGGACCGCAGCGGGTTCGTCCGCGGGCACAGTGCCGAGGCGCTGAACATGACGATCTCGCTGGTCGTCTACGAGATCGTGCTGACCGTCGTCTTCTCGATCCTGACCGTCGTCACGCTCGGGATCGGGTCGGTCCTGTTCGCCCTCCTGGCCGTCCCCGCCATCGCAGCGCTGGTCTGCGCGGTCCTGGCCGCGGTCGCCGCCAACCAGGGCCGCGTCTACCGGTACCCGTTGATCATCAGGATGGTCCGCTGAGCCGCACGTGCTCCCCCAGCGCCCGGCGCAACGCGCAGGTCGGCGTGCGCCGGGCGTCCGGCACCGGCCGGCCGTGCAGCGCGACGCCGGTGCCGGGACCCTGGGCCAGGGCGAACGGGGCGCCCCCTCCAGCCCGGGGGCGACGTCGTGCACGCCTCCCGCGACCAGCGCTTCGCGCACGGCCTCGACGCAGCCCGCCAGGATCTCGTCGTCGCCGGGGTGGGTCCTGCCCGCCGTGGTGCTGGCCGGCTGCATCGCCGGGTCGATCGCGGTGGGGGGGGGGGGGGGGGGGGGGGGGGGGCGCCGCGCCCCCCCCCCCCCACCCCCCCCCCCCGCCCCCCCCCCCCCCCCCCCCCCCCCCCCCCCCCCCCCCCCCCCACCGGATCACCGCCCATCGGGATCAGCGCCACGGTCGTGACCCCCGCCCGTTCGTAGTCGGCCAGCCGGCTCCGCACGTGCTCGGCCGAGCCCACCAGGCAGCACGCCTCCAGCAGACCCTGCGGAACCCTGAGCGCCGCCTGCGCCTGCCGGCCCGTCAGGAACAGCTCCTGCACCTCGTCCACCGCGTCGGCGAAACCCAGCCGGCGTCCGAGGTCGGCGTAGAAGTTCTGCTCCCGCGACCCCATCCCGCCCAGGTACAGCGCCAGGTGGCGCCGCACCGGCAGTTCGGCCTCCGCACGCTCCTGCCCCCGCGCCGTGGTCACGACGAACGGCACACCGGCCGTCACGGCGAAACCCCGGACGGGGTCCTTCCGCCGCGAGAAACCCACCCGCAACCGGTCGAACGACTCCGCGGAGTTCTCCGGGACCAGCAGCGACGGCAGCCACCCGTCGGCGATCTCCCCGGCGAGTTCCACGTTACGCGGTCCCACGGCCGCGAGGTGGATCGGCAGGTCCGCGCGCGGCGCCGGCTGCATGAGCTTCAGCGGGATCCCCGGCCCACCGGGCAGCGGCAGGTGCAGGTGCTCCCCTGCGTAGCGGGACTCCCCGCGCGCCAGCAACCGCCGCACGACCTCGACGTACTCGCGGGTCCGGGCCAGCGGCCTGGCGAACGGCTGCCCGTACCAGCCCTCGGCGACCTGCGGGCCGGACACCCCCAGCCCCAGCTGGAACCTGCCGCCCGACAACCCGTCCAGGGTGGCCGCGGTCATCGCCGTCGCCGCCGCCGCGCGCGCCGGGACCTGCAGCACCGCCGACCCGAGCCCGATGCGCGTGGTCTGCCCGGCCAGCCACCCGAGCACGCTGACGGCGTCCGTGCCGTACGCCTCGGCCACCCACACCGAACCGAACCCCGCCTCCTCGGCGGCGCGGGTCAGCACGAGGGCGTCCCGGGCCGCCGCGCCGACGGGGCCGGTGAGGTATCCGAGGCTCAGTCCCAGGTCCACCCCTGCACGCTACGTCCACCCACCCGCGGCGGCGCGGAACGCGGGGGGTGGGACCCTGAGCACGTGGGACTGGGTGGCGCGCCGGGTGAGTGGGACGACTACGAGTGGTTCCGGCTCGAGGACGTACCCGGCCGGAAGGTCGCCGCCGCCGTCGCGGAGGCCGGACCCGACCCGCTCAGCGACGCCCTGCGCCTGCTCGTGCGCGACTACCCGGTCTGGGCCGGGCAGGGAGCCAGCCGCGTCCTGCTGGTCGACCTGGACAACCTGCGCGCCACCCGCGAGCGGCTGCGCGCCCGCCTGGCCGTCGTCGTCGAGCTCGCCCGGCAGGCCGACCACGTGGCGCTGGCGGGTCAGATCGGCGCGGTGCAGCGGTCCCGGCCGTGGCTGGAGGAGTTCGCCGACCGGGCGGTGGCCGTGGCCGACGGCGCCGACGTGGCCGACTTCGCGCTGCTGGCGGCGGCCCGGACGGTCGCCGATCCCGTCGAGTTCCTCGTCGTGAGCAACGACGGCATCTTCGCCGACCTCGCCGAGCGCGGGGACGTCACGATCCTGTCCCCGGGCATCGACGCCCTCAGCGAGCGCCTGCACGGGGCCGCGAGCCTACTGGTGGACCTCGCCGTCCTGGAGGTCGAGGCCGCGCGCACGCTGACGTCGTGAGCCGGCCCGCGGCTCCTCAGTCCAGCAGCCGCCGGACCACGGCGTCGGCCAGCAGACGCCCGCGACGGGTCAGGGCGACGCGCCCGCCCGGGGCGGGTTCCAGCAGGCCGTCGATCAGCAGCTGCGCGGCCTGCGTCCGCACCCCCCACCAGGCGGGGTCGAAACCCTCCGCCAGCCGCGAGCGCAGCAGCACGTCCTCGACGCGGCGGTCGTCCTCGGCCAGGAGCTCGCGCGCGTAGGCGGGCGACTCCCCGGCGCCGGTGCGGCCGGCGTAGGCGGTGGGGTGCTTGACGTTCCACCAGCGCACGCCGCCGACGTGGCTGTGGGCGCCGGGGCCGATGCCCCACCAGTCGCCGCCGCGCCAGTACGCCAGGTTGTGCCGGCAGGCGAACTCGGGCCCACGGGCCCAGTTGCTCACCTCGTACCAGGAGAACCCGGCGGCCGAGAGCGTGTCGTCGACGATCTCGTACTTGTCGGCCTCGTCGTCGTCGGAGGGTTCCGGCACCTCACCGCGGCGCATCTGCCCGGCCAGCTTGGTGCCCTGCTCGACGATGAGGGCGTAGGCCGAGACGTGGTTGGGTTCGCAGGCCAGCGCGGCGTCCAGGCTGCGGCGCAGGTCCTCGTGCGACTCCCCCGGCGTGCCGTAGATGAGGTCGAGGCTGACGTCCAGGCCGGCCTCGCGCGCCCAGCGCACGGCCAGCGGGACGCGGGCCGGGTCGTGGGTCCGTTCGAGGACGGCGAGCACGTGCGGAACGGCGGACTGCATGCCGAAGGAGACGCGGGTGAAACCGGCCGCCCGCAGCTGCGCCAGGCTCCCGGGGGTCACCGAGTCGGGGTTGGCCTCGGTGGTGACCTCGGCGTCGGCCGTGATCCCGAACTCCTCGCGCACGGCCCCGAGCATCAGCGCCAGGTCGCCCGCGGGCAGCAGGGTCGGGGTGCCACCGCCGAAGAAGACCGTCGAGGCGGGCCGGACGGCGTCGCCGAGCACCCCGGCGGCGAAGCGGACCTCGCGCGCGGCCGTGGCGGCGTAGGCGGCCTGGGAGCCGCCGCCGCCGAGCTCGGTGGCGGTGTAGGTGTTGAAGTCGCAGTAGCCGCAGCGCACCGAGCAGAACGGGACGTGCAGGTAGACGCCGAAGCTGCGGTGGGCCGCGTCGGCCAGGGCCGGGGCGGGCAGGGAGCCGTCGGTGGGGACGGTCTCGCCGTCGGGCAGGGTGCTCGGCACCCCTCCAGTGTCACCCCTGCGCGGGAGTGCCCGTGCCGGGTACCCGTGGGGGGTAGGGGTTGCATCGGGAACCCCCGGGGGGTATCAAGGAGGCATGGAGCACGGGCCGGGGTACGCCGGCGACAAGGACGAGGTCCTCAAGCGGCTGCGCCGCGTCGAGGGGCAGGTGCGCGGGCTGCAGCGCATGGTGGAGGAGGACGCCTACTGCATCGACGTCCTGACCCAGGTGTCGGCGGCGACCAAGGCCCTGCAGGCCGTCGCCCTGTCGCTGCTCGACGACCACCTGGGGCACTGCGTCGCGGACGCGGCCGCCCAGGGCGGTCCCGTGGCCGAGGCGAAGATCAAGGAAGCGAGCGCGGCGATCGCGCGGTTGGTGAGGTCCTGATGCACGAGTTCAAGGTCAACGGCATGACGTGCGCGCACTGCGTCAGCGCGGTCACCGAGGAGGTCTCCGCCCTGCCGGGCGTCGAATCGGTGCACGTCGAGCTCGTCGCCGGCGGCACCTCGACCGTCACCGTCACCAGCAGCACCCCTCTCGAGGAGTCGGCCCTCGCGGCCGCCGTCGACGAGGCGGGCTACGAGTTCGTGCGATGAGTTCCGTCGAACTCGCCATCGGCGGGATGACCTGCGCCTCGTGCGCGAACCGCATCGAGAAGAAGCTCAACCGGATGCCGGGCGTCGAGGCCAGCGTCAACTACGCCACCGAGAAGGCCACCGTCCTCCTGCCCGCGGGGACCGACGTCGCCGAAGCCATCGCCGTGGTCGAGAAGACCGGGTACACCGCCTCGTTGCCCGATCCGGAACCGCCTGCGGCGCAGGAGGACCCGGTGACCTCCGCCGCCGGTCGCCGGCTGGCCGTCTCCGCGGTCCTCGGGCTGCCCGTCCTGCTGCTGTCGATGGTTCCGGCGCTGCAGTTCACGAACTGGCAGTGGCTCGCGTTCGCCCTCACCTCCCCGGTCGTCGTCTGGGGCGCCTGGCCGTTCCACCGCGCGGCGTTCCTGGGCGCCCGGCACGGCGCGGCGACGATGGACACCCTCATCAGCCTCGGCGTGGCCGCGGCCTACGCCACGTCGGTCGCCTCGCTGTTCTTCGGCGACGCCGGGATGCCCGGCATGCACATGGAGCTCTCGCTGCTCGGCTCCTCCGGGGACGAGCTGTACCTGGAGGTGGCCGCCGTCGTCACCGTCTTCGTGCTCGCGGGCCGGTACCTGGAGGCGCGGGCGCGACGACGCTCCGGGGCCGCGCTGCGGGCGCTGCTGGCCGTGGGGGCCAAGGACGTGGGGGTCCTGCGGGACGGTTCCGAGGTCCGCGTCCCCGTCGCCGACCTGCGCGTCGGCGAGCACTTCGTCGTCCGCCCGGGCGAGACGGTCGCGACCGACGGCACGGTGCTCGAGGGCGCCTCGGCCGTCGACCTGTCCGTCGTCACCGGCGAGTCCGTGCCCGTCGAGGTCGGCGCCGGCGACGACGTCGTGGGCGGCACGGTCAACGCCGGCGGGCGGCTCGTCGTGCGGGCGACCCGCGTCGGCGCCGACACCCAGCTGGCCCGCATCGGCCGGATGGTCGAGCAGGCCCAGTCCGGCAAGGCGGCGGCGCAACGGCTCGCCGACCGGGTCTCGGGGATCTTCGTGCCGGTGGTGCTGGTCGGCGCCGCCGCCACGCTCGTGGGCTGGCTGCTGGCGGGAGCGCCGGTGACCGAGGCGCTGACGATCGCCGTGGCCGTCCTCGTCATCGCCTGCCCGTGCGCGCTGGGGCTGGCGACCCCGACGGCCCTGCTGGTGGGGACCGGCCGGGGTGCGCAGCTGGGGATCCTCGTCAAGGGACCCGAGGCGCTGGAGTCGACCCGCCGCGTCGACACCGTCGTGCTGGACAAGACCGGCACCGTGACGACGGGGCGGATGGCGCTGGTCGCCACGGTGCCCGCGGCCGGCGTGTCCGAGGAGGACCTGCTGCGCGTCGCCGGCGCGCTCGAGGACGCCTCCGAGCACCCCGTCGGGCGCGCGATCGCCGCCGGGGCGCGTTCGCGGGTCACCCTCCCGCCCGTCTCCGGCGTCGAGGCCAGCGCGGGCGCCGGGATCGCCGGCACCGTCGAGGAGGTCCCCGTCCGCGCCGGACGTCCGGCCTGGGTGGGCGTGGAGGTCCCCGACGACCTCGCCGCCGCGCTGACCGACGCCGAGTCCGCCGGCCGCACGGCCGTGCTGGTGGCCGCCGGTGGCAGGGCGCTGGGCGTCCTGGCCGTGGCCGACACCGTCCGGGACTCCAGCCGGGACGCCGTCGCCGGGTTCCGCGCCCTGGGCCTGTCCCCGGTCCTGCTGACCGGCGACAACGAGCGCACCGCCCGCGCGGTGGCCGACACGGTGGGCGTCGAGGACGTGGTCGCCGAGGTCCGCCCCGAGGACAAGGTCGCCCACGTGCGCCGGCTGCAGTCGCAGGGCAAGGTCGTCGCGGTCGTCGGGGACGGTGTGAACGACGCCGCCGCCCTGGCCACGGCCGACCTCGGCATCGCCATGGGCAGCGGCACCGACGTGGCCATCGAGGCCGGCGACCTCACGCTCGTGCGGGCCGACCTGACCGCCGCCGTCGACGCCGTCCGGCTGTCCCGGCGGACGCTGGCCACCATCCGCGGCAACCTGTTCTGGGCCTTCGCCTACAACGTCGCGGCGCTGCCGGTCGCGGCGGCGGGGTTGCTGAACCCCGTCGTCGCCGCGGCCGCCATGGCGTTCTCCTCGGTGTTCGTCGTCAGCAACTCCCTGCGGCTGCGCGCCTTCCGCTGAGGCCCCTTCCGCTGACGCCCCGGGGTCGGCGGGGTGGCGCCACGGACGGCAGTTCCCCGCCGCCGGGGTGTGTCGGGTCTGGACCCGACCGGCACCGCGCACCAGATTCCTCCCGACCACCACGACCGACGAGGGGACCCGCACGTGCCGACCACCGCCCGCCGCCCGGCCGGGGACCTGCCGTGACCGTCGTCGCGCTGGGGGCCAGCGGTGGCACCGGCCGGCACGTCGTGGAGTTCGCCCTGGCTCGCGGCGTCCCCGTGCGCGCCCTGGTGCGCGATCCCGCCCGCGCCGGGTTCGCGCCCCGGCACGACCTCGAGGTGGTTCCCGTCGACGTCCACGACCCGGCCACCGTCGCCGGCGCCCTGGGACCGGAGGACGTCCTCGTCTCGACCCTGGGCAGCAGCCGGAAGGCGGCCCCGGGGACGCTGACCGCCGGCGCGCAGGCCGTGCTGGCCGCGGCACCGCGGCGCATCGTGTGGATGGGCGCGGCCGGCACCGGCCCGTCGGCGCACACCACGGGCCGGTTCACCCGCACGTTCCTGGCCGCCGTCATGGGCGACCACGTCGGTGACAAGGAGCGGGCCGACCCGGCCGTGCTCGAAGGCGGGGGCGTCGTCGTGCACGTGGGCCGGCTGGAGGACTCGGCCACCACGCAGGGCCACACCCTCGTCCCCGCCGCCCGGGTGCCCCGGACGTTCTCACCGCACGGGGCCTCGCGCCGCGAGGTGGCCCGGCTGCTGGTCGAGGCGGCCCTCGACGAGGGGGTCGCCCCCGGGCTGCACCTGGTGCGCCGCCTCGGCTGAGCGGCGCAGGACGGAACGTTCCGGCACGTCACCACGCGGTCCGCGTGCCGGGACGTCCCCGCCGGCGACCCCCTGCGGTTGCGGCGGCCGGTGCGCGGCAGTTCCCTCGTGCCATGTCGAACTCGGTGGAGTCCCACGTCCGGCGGGGTGAGGCCTTCGCGCGGGCGCACGAGGACGGGTTGAAGAAGCTGGGCCGCGTCGGGGTCGCGGCCGAGGGGATCGTCTACCTGCTCATCGCCTGGCTGGCCGCGCAGGTCGCGCTCGGCGGCGCGGGCGGGTCGGCCGACTCCAGCGGCGCGCTGGCGCAGGTCGCCGCCCAGCCGTTCGGGGTCGGGCTGCTCGGTCTGCTGGCCCTGGGCTTCGTCCTGCTGCTGGTGTGGCAGGCCATCGAGGTCGTCACCGGGGACCGGACGTCGCACCGGGTCAGCGCCGCGGTCAAGGCCGTGGTGGCCGCGGCGCTGGCGTTCTCCTGCCTCCGCGTCGCCACCGGCGGCGGCTCGTCCTCGGGCCAGCAGCAGCAGACGCTGACCCAGCGCGTGCTGGAGGCGCCCGGCGGTGCGGTCCTGGTCGTGGTGGCCGGGCTCGTCGTCGTCGGGGTCGGCGTCGGCCTGGCGGTCCGCGGCGTCAAGAAGAAGTTCGAGGAGAAGGTCGAGGGGACGCTGTCGCGGCCGCTGACCGTCCTGGGCGTGGCCGGCTGGATCGCGCGCGGGGTCGCCTTCGCCGTCCTCGGTGCGCTCGTCGTCGTCTCGGCCACCGGCGACACCGGCAAGTCCCGCGGTCTGGACGCGGCCTTCCGCGAGATCGCCGGACAGCCGTTCGGCACCGCGCTGCTCCTGCTCGTCGCCCTGGGACTGGCGGCGTACGGGGTGTTCGAGCTGGTCACCGCACGCCGGCGCCGCCGGGCGTGACCGGGTGGCCGCGGGTGGCCGCGGGTGGTCCGGGACACGACCGGCCCGGGACCCATCCGGTCACCCGGCTGCTCCGAACTGGGGGTGGCCGCACGTCCGACGCCCGGGAACGGGCGGACCGCGGCCGCACCGCAGGGTCGAACCTCAGGAAGCAGGAGCAGGCGTGGCGCGCAGGATCATCACCCCCCGGGACATCCGTGACCACGTCCTGCGCCTCGGCGAGAAGCACCCGCCCATCCCGCTGGAGTCGGTCGACCGGACGGTCAAGGACCCCCGGCGGGTGCGGGAGACGTTCGGCGGTGTCATCGACTACCTCGCCCGCGTCGAGCTCGAGGTCGACCGCAACGTCCTGGAACTGCTGACCCTGCTGCCCGACGTCTCCGAGACCGACCGGCTGTTCTACGCCGACGTCTGGCAGCCGCAGGAGATCCAGCACGGCCTGATCCTCGACCGGCTCCAGCAGGACATCGACCTGCCCCCGGCCGACCCGAACACCGACGAGGTCAGCGCCAGGATCCGGCTGCTCGGCTCGCTGGCCCACCTCAGGCCGGTCCAGGAGGTCGCGCGGCTGCTGTACTACCTGACGGGCGCGGCGACGGAGAAGTCCGCCGTGGTGGCCTACAACGCCCTCGTCGACGGCCTGGACCGGATGGGTGAGGACGCCGTCTCCAGGACGGTGGTCCAGCCCATCCGCCGGCAGGAGCCGGGGCACTTCGCCTTCTACCGCCTCTCGGCGACGGAGATGATCCAGCAGAACGTCCTGTCGCCCTGGCAGTTGCGGCTCGCGAAGGTCCTGCGACGCAAGTCCTTCGTGCCGGTGGGTGCGCACACCCCGCAGCACCGGGCGCAGTTCGGGGGCATCCTGCAGACCCTGGGCCTGGCCGAGCGGGTCGAGGACTTCGCCGCCCAGGTCGGGCTGGTCGAGCGCGAACTGCTGTGGGCGCGCGACCAGGGGATGCGGGTGCCCGACCACGTCCTGGCCGCCCTGCGCGACACGCTCGAGCAGTTCCGGGCCCAGGGCGCTGCGGCGACGGTGTGAGCCGTCCGCGGGGCGCACGACCGGAGCGCTGCCGTGAGCGCTAGCGTCAGCCCGTGCCGCTGACCGATCTGCCGTTGGACGCCCTGCGCACCTACACGGGCGACCTCTCCGAACCCGCCGACCTCGACGCGTTCTGGGCCGACAGCCTGGCCCGCGCCCGCGAGCACGACCTGGAGCTGACGCTCTCGCCGTACACCGGCCCGGCGCTGCCGGCGCTGCAGGTCGACGACGTCCGCTTCGCCGGCTGGAACGGCGACCCGATCGCGGCCTGGCTCGTGCGGCCCGCGCACCTGCCAGGCCCGCTGCCGGTCGTGGTGGAGTTCATCGGCTACTCCGGTGGCCGCGGCCTGCCCGTCGACCGGACGGCCTTCGCCGCAGCCGGCGTGGCGCACCTCGTCGTCGACACCCGCGGCCAGGGCCACGACACCCCCGACCCCGACCCGGACGTGGCCGGCGGGCAGTGGGCCCGCGGGTTCATGACCAAGGGCATCGACGACCCGGCGACCTACTTCTACCGGCGCGCCTACGTCGACTGCGCCCGCGCCGTCGACGCCGCGCACGCCCTGCCGGACGTCGGCGTCGACGTCGACACCTCGCGCGTCGTCGTGCGCGGCGGCAGCCAGGGCGGGGCGTTCTCGATCGCCGCGGCGGCGCTGTCCGGCGACCGGGTCGCCGCGGCCATGGTCGACGTGCCGTTCCTGTGCCACATCAGGCGGGGCGCGCAGACCGCCTCCGACGGCCCCTACCTCGAGGTCGTCGACTACCTGCGCCGGCACTCCCCCGAGAACGTCGAGCGCGCCTTCACGACGTTGTCCTACGTCGACGGGGCGAACCTGGCCTCGCGGGCGCAGGTCCCGGCGCTGTTCAGCGTGGCGCTCATGGACCCGGTGTGCCCGCCGTCGACGGTGTTCGCGGCGTTCAACCGCTGGGGCCACCAGGACAAGGACGTCGACGTCTGGGAGTTCGCCGACCACGCCGGTGGCATCGGCTTCCAGGTGCAGCGGCAGTTGCGGTTCCTCGACCGGCTCGGGTTGCGGTGAACCTGCCCGAGGAGACCGACCCCTGGTCGCTGTCGCTGGTGGCGCAGGTCGAACGCGATCCCGTCCCGACGCACACCGATACCCTCGTCGCGGCGGCCCGGGCGGTCGTGCTGCTCCTGGCCGACCCCCGGGTCACCGACCCCGAGGGGGAACTGCACGACGCCGTCCAGGCCTGGCGCGACCGCCGCATCCGCAAGATCTGCCGCCGGGCGCGCGGGGCGAAGTGGGACCGCACGGCCGCTCTCCCCCACACCGAGGCGCGCAGCGGGGACGCCGTCGTCCGGGTGTTCGCCCCGCACCCGCGCGACGAGGTCCCGGAGCTGCTCCGACCCCTGCAGGTCGGCGGGCTGGACCTGGCCGACCCCGACGACCTGGAGGTGCCCGGGCCGGACGGGCTGCTGACGATCCGGCTCACGCCGGGGGTCACCATGTCGACGGGCAAGGCGGCCGCCCAGGTCGGGCACGCTGCGCAGCTGGCGTTCGAACGGCTTCCGCAGGCGGCCCGCTGGGCGCAGCAGGGTTTCGGCGTGCGCGTCGTCACCGGTGCACCCGTCCTGCCCGAGCGCGACCGGGTCGACGTGCGCGACGGGGGTTTCACCGAGGTCCCCCCCGGGACGGTCACCGCCAGCGCGGGTTTCGAAGGGACGATCTGACATGCCGGTCGAAGGTGTCGCGCTGCGGCGCATGGGGTTCCTGACGATCGGGTCGTTCGACCCGGCCGACCCCGGCCCTGGCCACGAGACCACGCTGCAGGTCGTCGAACTCGGTGAGCGGCTGGGTTTCGACAGCGCCTGGTTGCGGCACCGGCACCTGCAACCGGGGATCTCCTCCCCCATCGCGGTGCTCGCGGCCCTGACCCAGCGGACCTCGCGCATCCACCTCGGCACGGCCGTCACGCCGTTGGGCTGGGAGAACCCGCTGCGGCTGGCCGAGGACTTCGCGACCGTCGACGTCCTGGCCCACGGGCGCGTCAACCCCGGGGTCAGCGTCGGGCCACCCGTGCAGTTCGAGCACGTGAAGCACTCCCTCTACCCCGACACCGCCGACGTCGAGGACTTCAGCTACGAACGCGTCCTGCGCCTGCAGCGGTTCCTGCGCGGGGAGAAGGCCAGCGACTTCGCGGGAACCCAGGGCATCGAGGTGTTCTCCGACCGCGTCGAACCGCACTCACCCGGCCTGGCCGACCGGCTCTGGTACGGCGGGGCGAGCCTGCGCTCGGCGCAGTGGGCCGGGGACCACGGCCTGAACCTGCTGGCCTCCAGCGTGGTCCGCGCCGAGGGCGGTTCCACGGACTTCGCGCAGATCCAGGCCTCGCACCTGCGCGCGTTCGCCGAACGGCACCCCGGCGGCCGGACCTCGCAGGGCCTGGTCGTGGTCCCGACCGACTCCGCGACACCGGCGCAGGTCGAGAAGTACCGCGCCTACGTCGAGCACCGGTCGGCGCGCGTGGGGGTTCCGCAGGGCCCGGGGCGGTTGCTGTTCGCCCAGGACCTGCTGGGGACGTCGGAGCAGATCGCGGCGGCGTTGTGGGCGGACGCGGGGTTCCAGCTCGTCGAGGAGGTCGTGTTCGCGCTGCCGTTCGGTTTCGAGCACGACGACTACGTCCAGATCCTCACCGACATGGCGACGCGGCTCGGGCCGTTGCTCGGGTGGTCCCCGACCTGAGCCGGGACCGCCACCCGAGCCCCCGTCACGGTCCGGGCCACCCTGCGCAGGGCACCTCTGGACCCGACCCGCGGCCCGGTGAGAGCATGCCGCCGGTCGGGCCCACCGGCCCAGCTCCGTCCCGTCACCGTGGAGGACGAATGCCCGAGCCGCTGCGAACCCTCATGACGGCCACCCTGCTCGAGGTGTTCGGCGAGCGTGACCCGGATCGACGCACGGCCGCCATCCGGCGCACCTTCAGCGAGGACGTCGTCCTCGTCGACGCCGAGGAGACCGTGACCGGCCACGAGGCCCTGCACGCCAAGGTGCAGCGTCTGCTCGACCAGGCTCCGGGGTACGTCTTCACCCCCGCCGGCCCGCTGCACGAGGTGGCCGAACTCGGCCACCAGGCGTGGAACTTCGGCCCACCCGACGGGAGCCCCGCGGTGTCCGGCATCGACATCGGGGTCGCGCAGGACGGCCGTCTGGCCAGGCTCTACACCATCCTGCTCCCCGCACCCGACGGCCGGAACCCGTGACCGGACCGCGGATCCCCGCCGAACCCCTGTCCTACGAGCGGTTCCCGTCCAGCGCGCTGAGCAGCGACGGCATGGTCGTGCTGCCCGCCGACCACACCCCGCGGTACGGCAGCGCGACCCTGGACGTCGAGTACGCGCACAAGTCGGGCCGGCCACTGCACCTCCAGGTCCTCACCCCGCCCGTGGCCGGCCCGCACCCGCTGGTCGTCTACGTGCAGGGTTCGGCCTGGGGCGAGCAGAACCTCGGGCAGGAACTACCCGCCCTGGCCGACTTCACCCGCCGCGGGTACGTCGTCGCGATCGTGGAGTACCGGCCCTCCGTCGTCGCGCCGTTCCCGGCACAGGTCCGCGACCTGGCGTCCGCCGTGCGCTTCCTGCACCGCCACGCGGACTGGTTCGACATCGCCCCCGGGCGCACCGCGCTGTGGGGTGACTCCTCCGGGGGGCACACCGTCGTCATGGCCGCCCTCACCGACGGCAACCCCTTCTTCCGCGACGCGGGCGAGGGCTGCGAACCGCTGGGCGTGCGGTGCGTCGTCGACTACTACGGCCCCAGCGACATCACCCGGATGAACGACGAACCCTCGACCATGGACCACACGACGGCCGACTCCCCCGAGGGGCTGCTCCTGGGCGGGCACCCGGTGCTGGCCGACCCCGGGCTGGCGGCCCCGACGAACCCCGTCAACCACATCGGCGACTCGCCCGTGCCGCCGGTGCTCGTCGTCCACGGCAGCAAGGACCGGCTCGTGCCGTTCGGGCAGAGCGTGCTGCTCGTCGACGCGCTGCGGGCCGCCGGGCATCCGGTCACCTTCTACCGGCTCGAGGGCGCCGACCACGGAGGCCCACCGTTCTGGGCCGGACCCGTGCTCGACGTCGTCGAGCGGTTTCTGCAGGAGAACATCGCTCCGGCGACGACCAGGACACCACGTGAGGAGAGACGGATGTCGAACGGCGAGGACTTCAACACCCAGGTGATCGAGGAGTTCCGCGCCAACGCGGGCAGGGTCGGCGGCCCCTTCGCGGGAGCGCCCCTGGTCCTGCTGCACCACCGGGGCCGCAAGAGCGGACGCGAGTTCACCGCACCGATGATGTACCTGCAGGACGAGGACGACGCCGACACGACGTACGTCTTCGCCTCCAAGGGCGGGGCGCCCACGAACCCCGACTGGTACTTCAACCTCCTCGACGCCGGCCGGGCCACCGTGGAGGTCGGGACGCAGACCTACGACGTCGAGGTGCGCGAGATCACCGGAGCGGACCGCGACCGCGTCTACGCCGAACAGGCGCGGCGCTACCCCGGCTTCGCCGAGTACGAGCGGAAGACCGCCGGTGTCCGCACCATCCCCGTGCTGGCACTGACGCGGATCCGTTCCTGACCGGCTGACGTGGAACGTTCCGGCACCTCCGGGTGCCGGAACGTTCCACGTCGACCGCCGGCGGCTACTTCTTGGCGTTCTTGTCCTTCGCCTTGTCCCCCGCGGCGTCGGAGGACAGCGCGGCGATGAAGGCCTCCTGGGGCACCTCGACCCGGCCGACCATCTTCATCCGCTTCTTGCCCTCCTTCTGCTTCTCCAGCAGCTTCCGCTTGCGGGTGATGTCACCGCCGTAGCACTTCGCGAGCACGTCCTTGCGGATGGCGCGGACGTTCTCGCGGGCGATGACGCGGGCGCCGATGGCGGCCTGGATGGGCACCTCGAACTGCTGGCGCGGGATGAGGTCCTTCAACTTGCCGGCCATCATCACGCCGTAGCCGTAGGCCTTGTCGCGGTGCACGATCTGGCTGAAGGCGTCGACCTGCTCGCCCTGCAGCAGCACGTCCACCTTCACCAGGTCGGCGGCCTGGTCGCCGTCCACGTCGTAGTCCAGCGAGGCGTACCCGCGGGTGCGGGACTTCAGCTGGTCGAAGAAGTCGAAGACGATCTCGGCCAGCGGCAGCCGGTAGCGCATCTCGACGCGGTCCTCGGACAGGTAGTCCATGCCCTGCAGGTCACCGCGCCGCTGCTGGCACAGTTCCATGATGGCGCCGATGAAGTCCGACGGGGCCAGGATCGTGGCCCGCACGACGGGTTCGCGGACCTCGGCGATCTTGCCCTCGGGGAACTCCGAGGGGTTGGTCACCTCGACGACGCGCTTGTCCTCCAGCGTCACCTCGTACGGCACGCTGGGCGCGGTCGAGATGAGGTCGAGGTTGAACTCGCGCTCGAGACGTTCGCGGACGATCTCCAGGTGCAGCAGCCCCAGGAACCCGATGCGGAACCCGAACCCGAGCGCCACCGACGTCTCCGGCTCGTACGACAGCGCGGCGTCGTTCAGCTTGAGCTTGTCGAGGGCGTCGCGCAGCAGCGGGTAGTCCGACCCGTCGATCGGGTACAGCCCGGAGAACACCATGGGCTTGGGGTCGCGGTACCCGCCCAGGGCCTGCGTCGACGGCTTGGCCGCGTTGGTGACGGTGTCGCCGACCTTGGACTGGCGGACGTCCTTCACCCCGGTGATGAGGTAGCCGACCTCGCCGACGCCCAGGCCCTTGGACGGCGTGGGTTCGGGCGAGCTGACGCCGATCTCGAGGAGTTCGTGCGTCGCCTTCGTCGACATCATCGCGATGCGCTCACGCGGGGACAGCTGCCCGTCGACGACGCGGACGTAGGTCACGACACCGCGGTAGGTGTCGTAGACGGAGTCGAAGATCATCGCGCGGGCGGGCGCGTCCGCGTCGCCGACCGGGGCGGGGATCTGCTTGACGATCTCGTCGAGCAGCGCGTCGACGCCGACACCGGTCTTGCCCGAGACGCGCAGGCAGTCCTCGGGTTCGCAGCCGATGAGCTTGGCCAGCTCCTCGGCGAACTTCTCCGGCTGCGCCGCGGGCAGGTCGATCTTGTTCAGGACCGGGATGATCGTGAGGTCGTTCTCCATGGCGAGGTACAGGTTCGCCAGGGTCTGCGCCTCGATGCCCTGCGCGGCGTCGACCAGCAGCACCGCGCCCTCGCACGCCGCGAGCGACCGGGAGACCTCGTAGGTGAAGTCGACGTGGCCCGGGGTGTCGATCATGTTCAGCGCGTAGTCCGTGCCGCTCACGCCCCACGGCATCCGGACGGCCTGGGACTTGATCGTGATGCCGCGCTCGCGCTCGATGTCCATGCGGTCCAGGTACTGCGCCCGCATCGCGCGCTCGTCGACGACGCCGGTCAACTGCAGCATGCGGTCGGCCAGCGTCGACTTGCCGTGGTCGATGTGGGCGATGATGCAGAAGTTGCGCAGCAGCTCCGGCGCGGTCGCGGCAGGTGCCGGTGCGTCGACGGCTCTCGGGGACACGGGTGGGAAGCACCTCTCGTCGGACTTCGGATCGTCGGTCGTCAAGCGGGTACCCATCGTCGCACGAGCGGCAGGCACCTGGTCGGATCCGCCTGTTCCCCTTGACCCGCGGCTTCAACATCACTGAATGTGTTCAGGTGATAGCGATGCAGCTGTCGTTCCTGGTGGGGGCCGTGGCGCTGCTGGTGGCCGGCGTCGGCAAGCTGCGCCACCCCGCCGGCACCGTGCAGGCCCTGCGCACCCAGGGGCTGCCGTCGGCACCGGGGACGGTCCGCGCCCTGGGCGCCACCGAGGTCCTCCTGGCCCTGGCCGGCGCCGCCGGATCCGCGCCCGCCGCCTGGGGCGTGGCCGCGCTGTACGCCGGGTTCACCGGTTTCGTCCTGCTCGCCCTGGGCCGCCGCCGGCCGCTGAGCTCCTGCGGCTGCTTCGGCGGGCCCGACCTGCCGCCCACCCGCACCCACGCCGTGCTCACCGCCGCGCTGGCCCTGGCCGCGGGCGCCACGGCCACCACGACCCCCGGGATCCCCGCGCTGCTCGCGCTGGGTCCCGTCGCGGCGGCCACGGCCGCCGCCCTGGTGGCCCTGCTGTGCGCGCTGACCCTGCTCGTCCTCACCGGCCTGCCCCGCCTCGTGGCGGCCCGCCGGCTCATCCGCCCGGCCCGCTCCGCCAGCACCCGGCCGACCACCTCCAGGGGGAACGCGTGACCACGCTCGTGACGGTCCTGCTCGTCGGCCTGACCCTCGCGGTGGCGCTGCTGGCCCTGCTGGTGGCCGGTCTGCTGCGCTCGCACGCGGAGATCCTGCGCTCGCTGCACGAACTGGGCGCCGGCCGGGAGGACACCGCCCCGGGCGCGGGAGGCGGCGTCCCCTTCGAGGTGGGCCGCGGCGTCGTGGCGGGCTCGGGCCCGGTCGGCCAGCGGGCCGGCGACATCAGCGGCTCCACCCCCACCGGTGACGCCGTGCAGGTCGCCGTGGCCGCCCGCGGGACGAACACCCTGGTGGCGTTCCTGTCCAGCGGCTGCCTGACCTGCCAGCGCGTCTGGGACCGCCTGGCCGACCCCGCGCCCCTGTCGCTGCCACCGTCGACGCGGCTGGTCGTGGTGACCCGGGACGCGAACGCCGAGTCCCCCAGCACGGTCGCCGCCCTGGCCGCCGGGCCCACCGCCCGCGGGATCGACGTCGTGATGTCGACCGCGGCGTGGGAGGGCTACGAGGTCCCCGGCTCGCCGTACTTCGCCTACGTCGACGGCGCGAGCGGCCGGGTCACCGGCGAGGGCAGCGCCACCGACTGGGAACAGGTCGAACGCCTCGTCCGCGAGGCCGTCGGGGACCGGACGATCCAGCTGCCGCACCCCCACCACGAGGACCACGACGACGGACGGGGCGACGGCGCGCACCGCGAGGCCCGCGCCGACGCCGAGCTGCTGGCCGCCGGGATCACCCCCGACCACCCGAGCCTGACGCTCACGGCGCACGACCAGACGCACGACCACCCGCACAGCCACCCGCACAGCCACCCGCACGGGCGCCGGTGAGCGCCCTCGCGGTCGCCGCCCTGGCGCTGGGCCTGCCGACGGCCGCCGTCGCCGCGCTGCGGGCCCTGTGGTCGCCTTGAGGCGAGTCGATGCTCTCGAGCATCACCCCGCTCGGGGAGCGGGGCCGCGCCAGCCGGTGGTCCGTGACGGTCACCGCCCACCTCCTCGGCTCGGCCGCGGGGGGCAGCGCCCTCGGCGCACTGCTCGGCGCCCTGGGGCTGCTGCTGCCGCAGCCGGTCTGGTTCGTGGTCCCGGTGCTCGTCCTGCTGGCCGTCGCGACGATCGCCGCCGAGGCCGGGCGCCTGCGCCGGTTCCCCAGCTGGCACCGGCAGGTCGACGAGGACTGGCTGCACCGCTACCGGGGCTGGGTCTACGGCGTCGGGTACGGCGCGCAGCTGGGCGTCGGCGTCGTCACGATCGTCACCTCGCCCGTGCTGTACCTGGCGATGGCGTTGATGGTCGCCACCGGCGGCCCGGTGCCGGGAGCGGTCGTGGGGTTCGTCTTCGGCCTGGTCCGCGCCCTGCCGCTGCTGGCGGCCCGCTCGGTGACCACGCCGGCACGGCTGGCCGCGGTGCACCGGCGGCTGGAACGACTGGCACCACTGGGCCGGCGGGCGAGCGGCGCCTGGGCCGGGCTGGTCGCGCTGACCTCGATGGGACTGACGCTGGGAGGGGTTCTGTGAGACTGGACGCGCACGGCATCTCGGTCGACGCACCGGAGGGCTGGGAGGTGCGCATCACCCGGCGGGCCGCGCAGGGCCACGAGCCCGGCTCGCACCGCCGGCCCGTCCTGCACGCGGCGACGGTCGCGCTGCCCGCCGTGCGCGGCGACTTCGGCGGGGGCGTCACGGGCACGCTGGGCACCGAGGACGTGTTCGTCAGCCTGTTCGAGCACGATCCCGCCGCGGTGGGCACCGGACTCTTCGCCGACCGGGGGTTCCCGGTGCCGACACCCGCCGACTTCGCCCCGAACCGGTTGCAGCGCAGCATTCCCGGCCAGTCCGGTGGTCAGTGGTTCTTCTCCGTCGGCGAGCGGGCGTTCAGCCTGTACGTCGTCCTGGGCTCGCACGCGCGCCGCGCGGAACTGTTCGGCAAGCTCACACCGCTGCTGCGGTCGGTCCGGTTGCAGGGAGGGATCAGCTCGTGAAGGTGCTCGACGAGGTCCTGGGGACGGTCAGCGGCTTCCTGGCCGCGCGCACCAGCCGGCGCGGTTTCCTGGCCCGCACGGCCGTCGTCGGCTCGGCGTTGTCGGTGGGGCCGTGGGGTTTCCTGACCCGCCCGCAGACCGCCTACGCGGCCGTGTGCGGCATCGACTCGACGTGCTCGTCGGGGTACACGGTGTTCTGCGCCACCGTGAACAACGGCGTCAACCGCTGCCCCCCGGGCAGCCTGGTCGGCGGCTGGTGGAAGTCGGACGGCTCAGGGTTCTGCTGCGGTGGCGCGCGGTACTACATCGACTGCCACAGCTACTGCTCCTGCGGGTGCGACGGCCGGCGCAAGTTCTGCGGCGAGGGCTGCCGGAACTGCTCGTGCGGGTGCGGTCCGGCCGGGCAGTGCGACCAGCGCAAGGTCTGCTGCAACGAGTTCCGGTACGGGCAGTGCAACCAGGACGTGGGGTGCACAGGACCGGTGTGGTGCCGGGTGGTGACCTGCACGCCGCCGTGGCGGATCCCGGCGTGGAACTGCACGACGACCTCGGCGACCGACCAGCGCACGAACTCCCACAGCGCCCCCTCGCTGCAGGACTGCACCCCCATCGGCCGGGAGTACACCGCGATCGGCGGGCCCGGCAGCGTTCTCGGCGAACAGCGGACCCCCGAACTCGGAACGCCCGCCCGCAGCGGGACGTACCAGTTGTTCGACTCCGGCTCGATCTACCACTCCCCCGCGACCGGCGCGCACGAGGTGCACGGCACGATCGGCGAGAAGTTCGCCCAGCTGGGGTGGGAGGCCGGGCCGCTGGGGTACCCGACGACCGACGAACTCGCCACCCCCGACGGCCGAGGCCGGTTCAACCACTTCGAACGGGGTTCGGTCTACTGGTCCCCCGACTCCGGGACCGCTGCCGTCCTCGGCGCGATCCGCGAGACGTGGAGAGCGCTGGGCTGGGAGGCCGGCCCGCTCGGCTACCCGGTCACCGACGAACTCGCCACCCCCGACGGCCGGGGCCGGTTCAACCACTTCACGGGCCCACAGGGTGAGGAGTCCGCATCGGTCTACTGGACCGAGCAGACCGGGGCGCACGCCGTGCTCGGGCAGATCCGGGACACGTGGCGCGCCACCGGCTGGGAGGCCGGGCCGTTGGGCTACCCGGTGACCAGCGAGCTGCGTACACCCGACGGGGTGGGCTCGTACAACCACTTCGAGCACGGATCGGTCTACCTCTCCCCGCGCACCGGCGCCTGCGCGGTGCTGGGCGCCATCCGTGGCGTGTGGAGCGCGTGGGGCTGGGAGGCCGGACCGCTCGGCTACCCCTCGACGGACGAGCGGGCGACACCGGACGGCCGAGGCCGGTACAACCACTTCACCGGCGCCGACGACGAGGGGGCGTCCGTCTACTGGTCCCGCGAGACCGGGGCGCACGCGGTGCTCGGCGCGATCCGCGACGCGTGGGCCTACCTGGGCTGGGAAGCCGGCCGGCTCGGCTACCCGACGTCGAGCCGGCAGCGGACACCGGACGGCCGCGCGGCGTACAACCACTTCCAGGGCGGGTCGGTCTACTCCTCGGCCGACACCGGCACCCACGCCGTCCTGGGGGCGGTGCTGGACCTGTGGCGGGCCGGCGGGTGGGAGACCGGGCCGCTGGGGTTGCCGACCACCGACGAGGCCGCGGTGTCCGGCGGCTCGTTCCAGAACTTCGAGGACGGCTCGGTCTACGTCTCGGCCTCCACGGGGGCGCACACCGTCTCCGGCCCCGTTCGCGAGGCGTTCCGCACCGAGGGCGGACCGCGGGCCTGGGGTTTCCCGACCGCCGAACCGGAACCGCAGCGCGACGGGCAGGTCCGGCAGTCCTTCCAGCGCGGGACGGCCGTGCTCGACGTGGACAGCGGGCGGGTCACCTTCGGCTGAGGCGGCGATCCAGGACTGGACATCGGCGATCAAGGACTCAGCGCCGGCGATCAAGGACTCGAGGTCGGCGATCAAGGACTCGAGGTCGGCGATCAAGGACTCGAGGTCGGCGATCAAGGACTCGAGCGTCTGGATCGAATCCTTGATCACCGCATCCGAGTCCTTGATCACGGGGGGGCGGGTCAGGCGGGGGCCGGGCTGGTCCCCGCACGCCGGCAGGCCAGCAGGAGCGCGGCGAGCGTCAGCAGCGCCCAGGCCAGCAGCACCAGCCGGGGTTCCCAGCGCTGGGTGTCGGGGAAGTAGGCCGCCGCCCGCAACGCCGAGACCGTCGCTCCTGACGGCAGCCAGCGGTGCAGGAAGCTGAACGGCTCGGGCAGCAGCGCCGGCGCCACGGCGCCGCCGGAGGACGTGTTGCCCAGGAGGATGAACAGCGTCCAGGTCGGCAGCAGGGCCCAGCGTCCCAGGAGCACCGACATCGTGGCGGCGAAGCAGTTGGCCGTCACCATCTGCAGGCCCAGCGCCCACCAGGTCTCCAGGAACGGCAGCGGCTGGTCCAGCAGCACCACCGTCGCGGCGACGATGGCGAGGCTGCCGACGACCGCGAGCGCCGCCGCGCAGGCCAGCCACGCCCGCATCGACAGCGGTCCGGCGTTGGCCCGCAGCTGGAAGGCACCCACGAACCCGATGACGGTCGCGGCGATCGTCACGTAGAACGCCGACAGTCCCGAGGGGTCGTCGGGCGGCAGGGGGTGCAGGTCGCGGGTGGTGAGCCGCGTCGCGGTCTGCTCCTGGGCCTGCGCCGACGCCTGCCCGAGCACCCGCGCCACCGAGGCGCCGGAGGCGCTGGAGGTCTCCAGCACGACCGTGCCGTCGTCGCGCACGAGCACGACGGCGTACTGCTCCTGCTGCTCGACCGCGCGCTCGGCGGCGGCCGCGGAGTCGAACGGGGTGATCACCAGCCCTTCGGAGGTGGCCTGCTGCAGCGCCCGCAGGTAGGGGGCCTGGTGGTCACCGACGACGCCGATCGCGAGCGCCCGGGCAGTCGGGCGGCCCAGGGCGTCGAGGTAGAGGCAGGCGAACAGCGCTCCCATGACGGCGGCGATGAGGACGACCACGGCCGCGCTGCGGTACGGGCCGCTGCGCAGCAGGGAGCCCTCGTGCGAGGAGTGGCGGGCGCTCACCGGACCCGGTCAGACGTCGAGGTCGCCACCGTCGAAGCCGCCGTCGTCGAAACCCCCGTCACCGAAACCCCCGCCGCCGTCGTCGAAACCCCCGTCGTAGCCCACGTCGGTGGTGTCGTCGCCCGCGTCGTAGCCCTGGTCGTAGCCCTGGTCGTAGCCCTCGTCGTAGCCCTGCTGCTCACCGGCCTCGTACGCCTGGTCGTCGCCCCAGTGCTCGTTGCCGAAGTCGTCGGGGATGAGGGCGTCGGCGATGGCGGTGCCGACGAAGGCGCCGGCGATGCTGGTGAGCAGGGTTCCGCCGAGGCCCATGCCCATGCCTCCGCCGAAGCCGCCACTGAAGCCCCCGCCGCCGAAGCCCCCGCCGCCGAAGCCCCGGCCGTAGCCGCCGGAGCCGTACCCCGGGCCGTTGTTGAAGACCTGGACCAGGGTGCCGGGCCGGCGGACCTCGGCGCGGGTGGCGGTGCGCGCCAGCGACCGGGGGTCGTCGCCGCGCTGTTCGGAGGCGGGGACGACGGTCGACAGCTGCTCCAGCACCTGGCGGCGCTGCTCGGGCGACAGCTGGGCGAAGGCCTCGGCGTGCGCCTGCTCGATCTGGTCCGGTGGGGCGGTGCGCAGCATGTACCGGTAGCGCGCGAGCGCCGCCTCGTCGCCGTCCTGCCGGGCACGGGTCGGGGGGGCACTCGAGGGGGCACTCGGGGGAGCGCTCGGCGGCGCGTACTTCGGCGCCTGCCGGCTCTCGCGACGGCCCAGCAACCGGTCGAGCAGTCCCATGGTGTCCCTTCCCGCGTCGTGCTGCTCCTGCCCGGGAACGACACCACGCCACGCCCTCGTGCGCACCCCGGGCCGGGGAGGCACGGCGGTCAGAACGTCCAGCGGGTCTGCCCCGGCGGGTTCCCGGTCGCGAACCCGAAACCCGCCCGGGGCCGGACCCGGTACACGGTGGCGTGCCCGGGTCCGTGGTGGAACCTCCCGCCGGCGACGGTGAACCGCCAGGACTCGCCGTGCGCGGCGGCCATCGCCTCGGCCACCTCCCGCAGCACGGACTCGTCCGTGACGACCTCGCTGCTGCCCTCGACGACGACGTCCAGACCCCCCGGTCCGCCGGGGGACGTGACGACGACGGCGGGGTTGCCGGCGAGGTTGCGGCTCTTGCGCTCGTCGGGACCGCTGCAGAACCACAACGCGCCGTCGTGGACGGCCCCGACCAGCGGGGTCTGGTGCGGCCGGCCGTCGGGGCGGACCGAGGTGAGCAGCCACCGGTCGGCCGTGGTCAGCTGTTCCAGGGCCTGCTCCCACGGCACGGGCGTCGCCTCGGGTGCGGAGTAGCGGGCGTCCAGGGTCATCTCCATGCCGGGGGTGACTCCTCCCACGGCCCGAACCGATCGGTCAGCCAGCGCCGGAACGCCTCCGTCCACTGCGCGGTGTGCGGGAGCGCCAGCCGGCCGTGCTCGCCCCAGGCGACCCCGTCGGCCAGCCCGACACCGTGCCGGCCCTCGGGGTAGACGTGCAGTTCGACGGGCACGCCGTGCTCGGCCAGCACCCGCGCCCAGGCCAGCGCGTTCGGCAGCCCGGGAGGGTCCTGCGCCGTCGCCCACACGAACGTCGGCGCCGTGCGCGCGTCGACGTGGGTGACCGGCGACAGTTCCGCGGCCAGGTGCAGGTCGTCCCCGAGCAGTCCGCTGACGGCGCCGGGCGGCAGCAGGGCCAGGTCGGCCAGCCCGTAGGACTGGACGTGGAAGGCCGGTCGCGGAACCGTCGGCGGTCGCGGCTCGGTCGACAGCACCGCACCGGTCGCCAGCAGACCGGCCAGCAGACCGCCTGCGCTGGAACCGATGACGCCGATCCGGTTCCGGTCCGCGCCCGGCAGGAGCTTGCCGGCCTGCAGCGCGGCCAGCGCCGCGCGGGCCTGCTGCAACGCCGCGGGGAACGGGTCGGGCCGCAACCGGTACCGCAGCACCACCGCACCCAGGCCGATCGAGTTCAGCCACCGCGCGTACCCCTCGCCGTCGTGCGCGGTGTGCTCGCGGAACCCACCGCCCGGCAGCACCAGCAGCGCGGGCGCGCCCGGGACCGGGTGCTCCTCGAGCTGGAGGCCCTTCACAACGGCCCCAGGACGTCAGCGGGGTCCTCCCGCAGGTCGAGGGTCTCCAGCACCGTCAGCAACCGCCTCTCCTCGAAGCGGAAGTGGTTCTCCACGACCGCCTCCACGCCCTCCAGGTGCCGTTCCAGTTCCCCGGGGTCCGCCTGCCGGTCCACCGCCTCGCGCAGCGCCGCGAGCAGGTACGCGATCGTCGAGTGGTCCTGCTCGAGCTGCCGCAGCACCGGGCGCAGGTGCGGGTGCCGGGCGGCGATCGCCGGGAAGAGGGTGCGGTCCTCGCCCGTGTGGTGGCCGTGCAGGGCGGTGCACAGGCCGCGGCAGTACAGCAGGAGGTCGTGGGTCGAGTCCGCGTCGAGCGTCTCCCGGGTGAGGCGCAGCGCCTCCCGCAGTCGTGCGTGCACCTGGCGCAGTTCCCGGCTCCAGGCGACCAGCCGTTCCGTCTCGCGCTCAGTCACGCGGGAACGGAAGGGTTCGACGGATCACGTCGATCTCCCCTCGGTCCGGCGCCTCCATGCCTGGGACGGACTCCCACCGGCACGCGACGCTGGACCGGACGCTACCCCGCCCCCCTGCGGCGATCAAGGATCCGACGGCGGCGACCGAGGACGTCGGTCACGTCGCGTGTCGTGGGGCGGTCCGTCGCGCTGGTAACCTTGACGACGCCTTCGCTCTGTGCGGAGGTCACGGTCTCCCGCCGTCCCTCCCGGTGTCCCCACGCCGGAAGTCCCCGGTGGAGCGACCGCCCTCTGACACCGATCAGCGATCGACAGGAAGACGGAACACGTGGCGAACATCAAGTCGCAGAAGAAGCGCATCCTCACCAACGAGAAGGCGCGCCTGCGCAACAAGGCCGTGAAGTCGGAGCTGCGCACCGCCGTGCGTGCCTTCCGCGAGGCGCTGGCCGCCGGTGACGGCGACAAGGCGCAGGCTGCGCTCAAGGTCGCGAGCAAGAAGCTCGACAAGGCCGTGAGCAAGGGCGTCATCCACAAGAACCAGGCCGCCAACCGCAAGTCGGCCATCGCCAAGGCTGCGGCCAAGGCCTGATCCCCGGATCCCTGCGCGAAGGGCCGGTTCCCACCAGGGAGCCGGCCCTTCGCCCTTTCCCGGCGTGGTCGAGCACTTCCGTGATCGAGCACTTCCGGGCCACGGTGGGACGGGTCAGCGGCGGGCGGCGGCCACGACGCGGACGGCGCGTTCGAGCGCGTGCTCGGGATCCACACCCCCGCCCTTGACGGCGTGGTCGGCCTCGGCCACGGCCAGGATCGCCTCGGCCATCCCCTCCGGCGACAGGTTCCGCACCTCCCGCTGAGCCCGCTCCACCAGCCACGGCGCCATCCCGAGGTCCCGGGCGAGGTCGGCGGGCCGGCCCCGGCCCGCGGCGGCGACCTTCGCCAGCTGGCGCAGCCGCGAGGCCAGCGCCGCCACGACCACGACGGCCGGGACGCCGGTGGCGGCCGCGTGCCGCACGAGCACCAGCGCCTGGCCCTCCCTGCCCTCGATCGCCGCATCGGCCACCTCGAAGCCCGTCGCCTCCCGGCGGCCCCCGTGGTACCGGTGGACGTCGTCCTCGGTGACGGTGCCGTCGGTGTCGGTGAGCAGCTGGTCGACGGCCGCGGCGAGTTCCCCGAGGTCGCTGCCCAGGGCGGCGACGAGGGCCCGGGCGGCGTCGATGTCGATCTTCCGGCGGGCCCGGCGCACGTCCCCGAGGACGAAGTCGACCTTGTCCTGGTCGCGTTTGAGCGGCTGGCAGGAGACCTCCGCGAGCCCGGGCACCGCGCGCGCCGTGTCCAGCACCTTCTTGGCCTTGTTGCCGCCGCGGTGCCGCAGGACCAGCACGACCGTCTCGACGGGGGCGGTGAGGTACTCCAGGACGTCCTCGACGAAGGCGTCGCTGGCGGCGTCCACCCCTTCGACGAGCACGAGGGAGCGTTCGTCGAACAACGACGGAGACGTCCACGTGGCCAGCTGCCCCCGCTGGTACCCGGCCGCGGTGACGTCGGTGCGTTCGAACGTCGGGTCGAGGGCACGCATCCGCGTCAGCAGCGCCGTCAGCGCCCGGTCGGCGAGGTGCTCCTCGGAGCCGGCCAGCAGCACGACCGGCGCCGGTTCCAGGTCGTGCGGTGCGACGGTGCCCGGCGCGGGTGCGCCCTTCTTCGCGGGCTTCGCGGCGGACTTGCTGGCGGTCTTGGCGGGCACGGGCCCACTGTCGCACGGGCTCCCGACAGCCCGTCCGTGGCGCACAGTGGGTGTGTGGCAGGACGCGTGGGCCAGCTGGGGGCCGGCCGGATGGGGTCGCCCGTGCTGCGGAGGTGGCTGGAGGCCGGGCACGACGTCCTGGTGCACGATCCGGATCCTGCGCGCGGCGCGGCGGCACGGGACGCCGGAGCCACCACCGCGGACTCCCCCGCGGCGGTCGCGGCCGCCGTGGACGTCCTGGTGACGGTGCTGCCCGGTGCCGCCGAGGTCGCGGACGTCGTGCCCGCCCTCGTCCCGGTGCTGCGGCCGGGATCGGTGTGGCTGGACCTGACCAGCGGTGACCCCCGCACCACCGACCGGATCGCGACCGCGCTGAGCGGCCGGGGAGTCGCCACGGTGGCGGCCGCCGCGGGAGGCGGGCCCGCGGCCGCGGCGGCCGGTTCCCTGGAGCTGTTCGTCGGCGGGTCCGCACAGGACCGGGTCGCCCCGCTGCTCGCCGAACTCACCCGCAACGGCGGGTCGCTGCGGAACCTGGGCGAGCGGGCCGGGGCCGGGCAGACGGCCAAGCTCCTGGCGAACCTGCTGTGGTTCGCCGAGTCGGTGGCGGTGACCGAGGCGCTGCTCATCGGCCGCGAGGCCGGGCTCGACGTGCGGGCGCTGCGGGCCGCGCTGGCCGGTTCGGCGGGTGACAGCGTGTTCCTGCGACGGCACGCCGACGCCCTGCTGGCCGGCGACGACCTCACCGACTTCTCACTGCCCCGCGTGCTGGAGGAACTGGAGGTCGTCGACGAGCTGGCCGGCGGGGTTCCGCACCCGCTGCACCGGCGGGTGCTCGAACTGCACCGGGAGGCGCTGGCCGAGTTCGGGCCGGTCGACGGTGAGCTCATGGCCGCCCGGCTGCTGGAGCGCCGCGCCGGCCGCCCGCTGACCGAGCCAGGAGTGCTCGATCACCGAAGTGCTTGATCACCGAAGTGCTTGATCACCGCGGGGGTGGGCAACCGACCGTCGTGATCGAGCCCGGGCAGGGGTCACAGGCGCCGGTGGGTGAACTCCCCACCGACCAGCGTCGCGACGACCTCGGTGCGCCGCAACGCCTCCGCCCCCTCCTGCGCGAACGTCCGGGACGGGTCGGCCGCCACCAGCGCGAGGTCGGCGACGTCCCCCACGAACACCCCGCGCCGGCCGCCGCAGCTCGCCGCCAGCGCGACGTCGAAGGGCAGGTGCTGTTCGGGGTGCCAGGGTTCGCGTCCGTCGACCGTGCGGTGCACGGAACTGGCCAGCGCGTCCCACGGGTCCAGCGGCGCGACGGGAGCGTCGGAGCCGAGCCGCAGTTCGGCCCCGGCCGCGTGCAGCGCCGCGTACGGGTAGGCACGTTCGACCCCGGTGGGCCAGTGCACCTGCACGGCGTCGCGGTCGTCGACGGCGTGCCGCGGCTGGATGCTGGCGATCACCCCGAACTCGGCGAACCGGGGCAGGTCCGCGGGGTGGACCTGCTGGGCGTGCTCCAGGCTGCCGGTGCACCCGACGGCGGCGAAACCGTCGAGCGCGACGCGCACGGCCTCGTCGCCGATGGCGTGCACCGCGACGGCCAGGCCGTGGGAGGTGGCCCGGCGCAGCGCGGGTTCCAGCTCCTGCGGGGCGATCCGCAGCATCCCGTGCCCGCCTGAGGGGTACTCCTCGTGGCAGAAGGCCGTCCGGGTGCCCAGCGATCCGTCGACGACGAACTTCACCGGCCCGACGGTGACGCGGTCACCGGCGAGCGGGTCGCCCGTGCGCTGCCCGGCGGCGACGGCCTCCTCGAGCCAGTCCGGCCAGACGCCGGCGGCGATCCGCACGGCGGGCCGCTGCCGCCGGATCCAGACGTCGACGGGCGCGTACTCCAGGTCGACCAGGCCGGTGACCCCGCGGGCCGCGGCGGCCCCGGTCGCCTCGTGCACCCAGCGGTCCAGGACCTGCTCCCCCACCTGCCCGAGCGCGGCCAGCAGCGCCATGGCCGGGCCCTCTCGCAGCACGCCCGTGGCGTCGTCGAGGCCGAACCGGCGGGCCGCGGCCGAGTTCGTCCACGCCGCGTGCAGGTCCGCGCTGACGACCACCACGGGACGGTCGGGGAACCGCGCGTCGAGGACGTCCCGGTGCGCCGGCCGGCTCCACAACGCGTCGCGGTACCCGTGCCCCACCACGAGGTCCCCGCCCGGCCCGGCCTGCGCGAGCAGGGTGTCGGCGACCTCCTCCGGCGAGGTGGCGGCCAGGACGTCGACGCGCCGGCGGGCGCAGGCCCACTGGGTGAGGTGGACGTGGGAGTCCACCAGCCCGGGCAGCAGCACCGCACCGCCGGCGTCGACCCGTTCCACGTCGCTCGGGACGTCCAGGTCCCGGCCGACGGCGGCGACCCGGCCGTCGGCCAGGAGCACGTCCAGGACCCGGCCCGCTCGCCGGACGTCGCGCAGCAGCCTCACCGGCTGGTCTCCACTCGTGCGGCCCGGCGGCGGGCCTGCTCGGCGGGGTGGGCACCGGGGCTGCCGCCAGCGACCGGCAGGTGGCATCGTCCCGCGGCGCGGTCAGGACCCGGCGAGGGGGTCCGTCCTCGCCGGCGCGGCTCGCCTACCGCGCGACCACGGTCACCCGGGTGCCGCCGGCGTCGGCGCACGCCGGGCCGCCGCAGTCGAGCAGGAGGAGGTCGCCGGCGCGCAGGACCGCCTGGGAGCTGATCGAGGTGCTGGGGCTCAGCGGCCAGAGGACGCCGTCGTGCGGCTGGACCGGCAGCCTGAGCCTCCTGGTCTGCCACCCGCCCGTGCACTCGCCCTTGGCGTCCACGTCGCCGAGCCGGCCCGCGTCGACGCCGAAGTCCCCGCCGTCGTCCCACGGCGCGTCCGAGTCGTACTCGCTGATGAAGCCGTCGACGGTGTACCGCTCGCCCCGGGGGCAGGCGAAGGAGACCGGCCAGGTCACGAGCGTGCCCTGCCTGCTCACCGTCGCCCGGTCGCCGACGTCGAGCCGGGGGTCGGTCTCCGGGGCGGCCTGAGCGGGTGAGGCCGTGGCGACGAGAGCCAGGGCGGCGGTGAAGAGCGCGGCGGTGCGTTTCACTTCTCCTCCAGGAAACTCAGCAGGCTGTCAGGATGCCCAGCCGACCCCGCCGTGTCCAGAACGGGTTCGAAGGCGCCTCCTCCGGTCCTGAGCCCCGGAACTCACTGCGGCGGAATGGATCTCGTTCCTAGGGGGCGACCCGCGCGAACCGCGGGACGGTGCGCAGGTCGCACACCACCCGGACCTGCGCCGGCCCCTGGAACAGGGTGCCGTCGGGGCCGCGCCAGTGGCCGGCGGGCAGGACGACGTCCCGGTGCGTCGCGCCCCGCTCGAGCACCGGGGCGACGAGCAGGTCGGGGCCCAGGAGGAACTGGTCGCTCACGTGCTCGGTCCCGGGTTCGTGGTAGGCCATCGCCCGCACGACGGGTTCGCCCGTGGTGGCGGCCGCCTGCACGAGGCCGAGGAGCAGCGGCAGCAGCTCGGCACGCAGCGCGAGCGCCGCGTGGACGGCCGCGAGGTGTTCGGCGTCCAGGACGCGGGCCGGGGAGACCGAGAACTGGACCATCGGTGCCAGGCAGGCGATCTGGGCGTAGCGGACGAAGAACTCCTGGTCCACCTCCCCGGTCACGGCGCCGATCTCCCCGCCGCCGACCATGTCGGGGCAGGAGAAGGCGTACCCGAGCAGTCCCTGGGCGACGAGTTCGGGCACGAGCGACCCCAGGCCGTCGGACCCCCAGGACGGTGGTTTGTCCTGCAGGCGCTGGGCCAGCGGCTGCCCGCCCTGCCGCCAGCAGGCGCGGAACTCGTTGAACGAGAAACCCAGGCCGACGCGGGCCCAGCGTTCGGTGAGGTCGACGGGTTCGGCCGGCTCGGCGGTGCGGTCGTCGAGGCGGAAGTCGCGGGCGTCCCCGCCGTCGAACTTGAAACCGTCGACCCCGGTCGTGGCCCGCAGCGCGTCGAGCCGGCCGGTGAACCACCCCACGGCGTCGGGGTTCGACAGGTCCAGCACCGCGCTGAACCCGTTCCACCAGCGGCGCACCGCGACCTCCCCGGCGGCGTCGCGCAGCAGCAGACCCCGGTCCTGCAGGTCGCGGAAGGTCGCCGAGTCGGGGGTCACGAACGGGACGACCCACAGCATCACCGGGCAGCCCCAGGCGTGCAGCTGCTCGACCATCGCGGCCGGGTCGGGGAACCGGGCCGGGTCGAACACCAGGGTTCCGTGGTCGGGGGCCCAGTTGTCGTCGATCATGACCACGCCCGGGGGCAGGCCGGCGTCGAGCAGCGCCCGGACGTGGGCCAGGACACCGTCCTGGGTCGGCGCCCAGGGCAGTTCGATCCACGTGTTGTACTGCGGGGCGGTGAACAGCTCCCGCGCCGGGGTGCGTCCGGAGGCGGGGAAGAAGCGTTGCGCGGCAGCCAGGTAGGCCTCGCGCAGGTTCTGCCCGCCGCGGCCGAGCAGCAGGTCGCGGCCGCTCACCCGCAGCCGGCCGGGCTCGACGGTGAACGCGAACGGCCGCTCGGACCAGACGACGCGGCCGGTGCTGGACAGCAGCAGCGGCCCGGCCTGGTTCGACGGCGGCCGCTCGACGGTGCCCGGCAGCGGCGCGAGGTCACGGGTGAACGGCTTCGCGCCGAAGGGCATGGAACCGCCGTCGTCCACCGCTCCGCCCCACCACACCTCGCCGGTCTCCAGGGACAGGTCCAGTTCGTCGCCGACGAGGGTGAACGTGCCGGTGGACGGATCGTTGTGGTGCACGGGTCTCCCTCGACGCGGTGGTGGAGGCGATCCTAGCCAGGGGCGGTCTCCCGCACCCCGTCCCGGAGCCCGGCCGCACCGGAGGTGGGCGTGACGATCCCGGCCGAACCGTCGACGACGACGTGGTCGCCCGTGCGCAGCCGGCGGGTTCCGTCCGCGGTGCCGACGACGGCGGGGATGCCGAACTCGCGGGCCACGATGGAGGCGTGCGCGGTGAGCGCGCCACTGTCGGTGACGACCGCTGCGGCCGTGGCGAACAGGGGGGTCCAGGCGGGCGTGGTGGCCGGGGTGACCAGGACCTCTCCCGGGCGCAGGCTGGAGGCCTCGGCGAGGTCGGTGAGCACCCGCACCACTCCGGAGACCCGGCCGGCGCTGGCGGGCTGCCCGACCACGGCGCCGGCCGGGACCGGGCCGGGCCGGCCGTTCCCGGCGATCCGTTGGAGGGGACCGCCGCCGCGGGGGCCGTGCCGGCCCAGGGTGAGCGGTGCGAGGTGTCGACGCTGCGCCTGCCACCGTGCCCGCCGGTCGCGGGCGGTGGCCGACACGGCACCGGCGGCGCCGAACTCGCCGCGGTGCAGGAAGAACACGTCGTCGGACTCCTCCAGCGTTCCGCGCCGCACCAGGAGTTCCCCGATCCGGCGCACGACGGCTCGCAGCACCGGCCAGCCGAGGGTGAGTTCGCGGACCTGGTGCTCGCGCACCTCCGCGTAACGCCGGTTCACGGCGAGCAGTCCGCTGAACTGCCGCCGCCGCCGGGGATCGGCCAGGGCCGCGAGGCAGGCGGCCTCGGCCTCCTCCCGCTGGGCGCGCAACCCGTCCCGACGCTCCGGGCGGTCCGGCGGACCGGCCTGCGCGCCGGTCTCGCCCAGGGTGGGCCGGTACCAGTCGACGGTGGACACCGCGTGCGGTGGTGGCCGGGTGTCGACGCCCTCCAGCCCGCTCACCAGGACCTGCACCCCGTCGGCCAGCGGGCCGTCGGGCCCGGTCAGCGCGCCCAGGTGGCGACCGGCGAAACGGGCCAGGCACCGTTCCATCTTCCAGGCCGCCCCGCCGACGACGGCCAGGAACCACAACTGCCGGCCCGCCACCGATCCGATCCGATCGACCAGGCCGGTCAGGTCGTCCAGATCCTCCAGGTCACCGGCGGTCTCCAGGCGGTGCTCGGCCTCCTCGACCAGCCGCCGGTACCGGGGCAGTTCCACGTCCTGCCACAGGCGGTGCAGGTCCCGCAGAACGGCCCGGTCGGCGGCGACCGGGTCGCGGAAGACGTTGCCCAGCGCCTGGTAGAGCACCGGGACGATGCGGCCGCGGGTGTGCACCAGCGCCTGCACGAGCGTTCCCGGGCCCGGGCGCGGGGTGGTGTTGTAGTACCAGCCGTCGACCAGCGCGTGCGGGAACTCGACGGCGATGCCGATGCTGTCCCGCATCCCGTCCAGGTACCCCCGCTCGAGCAGTTCCAACAGCCAGTCGCCGAACAGCGGGGTCACCGGCTCGGGCAGCCACTCCCCCAGACGGAAGTTCCGCATCCACACCCCCGGACCGGGTGCCGTCCACTCGACCGGGTCGGGCAGGGCGGTCATGGGTCTGGCCTGCAGGAGCAGCAACCGTCCCCCGGGCCCGATCGCCCACTCGAGGTCCACCGGGATCCCCCGGCCCCCGGACGCCAGGGCCCGGGCCACGTCGGCGCCCAGGGCGGCGACCGCAGCGGCCTGCGCGGCGTCGATCGCCTCCTCGTCGAGGCGCTGCGCTCTCGCCCTGCCGTCGCGGACGGTCCAGTGGTCGCCGTCGGCCTGCCCGCTGACCAGTCGTTCCCCCAGGCCCCGGACGGCGGTCACCACGGTCTCGGCGCGGTCCCCGGTCAGCGGGTTGGCGGTGAAGGCGACCCCGGCCGCGACGGCCGGCACCATCACCTGCACGAGCACCGCCATCTCGGACTGCGCTGCGGGGTCGACGTCACGACCGGCCCGGTAGGCGGTGGGAACGGCGCCGGTCGCCGCCCGCAGGCAGCGGTCGACGGCGTCCGGGACCTCCTCGGCCCGCAGGTTCAGGAACGTCTCGTACTGCCCGGCGTAGGAGGCGTCGGCGCCGTCCTCGGTGGTGGCCGAGGACCGCACCGCCAGCAGTTCCCCGTCCGGCGCGATGCCCGGCAGGGCCTGCAGGAGGGCCGCGGTCACCTGCTCGTCGACCCGGCCGCGGGCCGCGGTCGTCACGACCAGACCGGCCGGCACCGGGAAACCCGCCGCCGCCAGCCGGGCCAGCGGGGCGGCCTTGCCGCCCACGACGGTGGCGGGCAGACCGGCCGCCTCGACCAGCGGGACCACGATCGGCGCTGTCATGTCCTGCCTTCCACCGGGTGTCGGGGCGGGGAACCGGACGTTACCCGCAGGTGACCGGCGCCCGCCACGACGAGTGACGGGCATCATCCCGCCGAGTACCGGGCGCGGCGATCGGCTTGCGTGGCATCGGATCCCCGCACGAGGGTGCGCAACTCCCCCGCCGTCCCCACCACCGCGACGTCTCCGCCGGTGTCGGTCCGCAGGACCCGGGCGCCCGTCCCGGCCAGCAGGTCGAGGGTTCCCGGCGCCGGGTGACCGTGGTCGTTGCCCTCACCGACCCCGACGAGGGCGACGCGTGGGCGGACCGTCGCGTAGAGGTCCTCGAACTGCGTGGCCGACCCGTGGTGGGCGACCTTGACGACGTCGACCGTGGTGCCCGCGGGCAGGCGCGCCAGCAGTCGGCGCTGCCCGCCGTCCTCCAGGTCCCCGGTCAGCAGGACCCGCACCCCGGCCACCTGCGCGAGCAGCGACACGCTGGCGTCGTTGACCTGCGCGGAGTCGGGTGCACGCACCCGGCCGGCCGCGGGTTCGGGTCCCAGGACCGTCCAGGACACCCGACCGGCCGCGCCCTCCTGCCCGGCCTGCGCGACGGTGACGTCCGCACCCGCCTGCGCGGCCGTCCCGGAGACCCGCCCGGCAGCGGGGTCGACGGCCAGCGGGGACACCAGGACCGTTCCCACCTCGCGACCCTCCAGCGCGCCGGCCAGACCGCCGACGTGGTCGGCGTGGAAGTGGGTGAGCACCACCGCGTCCAGCCGTTCCACGTCGAGCCGGTCCAGGCACCCGTCGACGAGGACGTCGTCGGGGCCGGCGTCGACGAGCACCGCCGACCGCTGCCCCGAGCGCAGCACGAACGCGTCGCCCTGGCCCACGTCGCAGCCCACGACCAACCAGTCCGGTGGCGGCCACGGACCCGACGGCCCACCCCAGCCCGGCGCGCACCGCACCAGCAGCGCGCCGGCCAGCGCCAGCACCGCCGCCGCCGCCAGCCACGGCCGGCCCGCGCCCCGCCGTTCCCCACCCTGGCGGCGGAACCTGACCACCGCCGCGACCGCGCCGAGCAGCAGCGCGGTCAGCACGGCGACCACGGCCGCACCGACCGCCCCGGAGGGCACCGGCAACGCCGTCGGCAGTTCCGCACCCGCCCGGGCCACGACGGCGATCCACCAGGTGCACGACCCCGCCGGCCACGCCAGGACCGCCGCACCCGCGGGCCACACCGTCGCCAGCAGGGTCGCACCCAGGCCGATCACCGTCGCCGGCGCCACCGCGGGGGCGACCAGCACGTTCGCCGGGATGGACACCAGGTTCACCGACGGCTGCAACAGCACCACCACGGGACCGCAGACCGCCTGCGCGGCAACCGGAACGGCCACCGCGTAGGCCAGCGGGCGGGGCGCTCCGGCCTCGGCGAGCCGGTCGGCCCAGGGCCGGGCGAACAGCACCAGCGCGCTCGTGGCCAGCGCCGACAGGACGAAGCCGAACTCCCGCGCCAGCCACGGGTCGGCCACCAGGAGCACCACGACCGCCGCGGCCACGACGGGGATCCCGCGGACCGGCCGCCCGGCCGCCAGACCGGCCATGCCGACCCCACCCATGACCGCCGCGCGCAGCACGCTGGGTTCGGGCCGCGCCAGCACGACGAAACCCACCAGGCCCACGCCCGCGACCAGCAGGCGGCTGCGGCGACCGAACCCCAGCCAGGACGCGACCAGGACGAGGAAACCCACGACGAGCGTGGTGTTCGAGCCGCTCACGGCCGTCAGGTGGGTCAGCCCCACCTGACGCATGGCGGCCTCGAGGTCGGCGGGCAGCGCGGAGGTGTCGCCCACCACGAGACCGGGCAGCAGTCCCCGCGCGTCGGCGGGTTGCCCCGAGACCGCCTGCCGCAGGCCGGAGCGCAGGTGCTCCGCGGCGCGCAGGGCCGGCCCGGGTGCGCCGGCCGCGACGGGCGGCCCGCTCGCCGAGACCAGGACCAGGGACCTCTCGCCCGGGTCGGCCGGCCCCCACCGCCCGTCGAACTCGATCTGCTCGCCGAACCGGACGTCCCGCCAGGCCTGCGCGTCGGCGAACACGGTGGCCGGGGTGGACAGCGCGGTCGTGGTTCCCCGCCCGGTCAGCCCGGTCAGCCGGACGTCCAGGACGACGCGGGGCGGTCGCCCCTCGCGGGAGGCCAGTTCCCGCGGGTCGGAACCGACGGTTGCCGTGACCGTCCCGGACACCCGGCGCTCGGCGAGCTCCGCGACGCCACCGGAGGAGGACCTGCTGTGCTGCACCGCGACCGAGAACAGCACCAGCAGGCACCCGCAGGCCACCAGCACGACCCGGGCGCCGCGACGGACCAGGACCAGTCCGGTCACGGTGACCAGGAGGGCGGCGGCCCCGGCCACCACCGCCCGCCACCCCAGGTGCGGGGAACCCGTGGCCCAGAACGCCGTTCCCCACGCCCCGCCGGCGAGCGCCGCCAGCCGCAGGTCCAGGGCGACCGGCGGGGGCCCGACGGCCCGGCCGGCGCTCACACCGTCACCAGGTCGCGCAGGTCCTCCAGGACCTTCGGGCCGATGCCCTGGACCTCGCCGAGGTCCTCGACGGACGTGAAGTTCCCGTTGGTCTCGCGCCAGGCCACGATCCGCCCGGCGAGGACCTCGCCGACGCCGGGGAGTTCGTCCAGGTCGGTGGCCGAGGCGGTGTTGAGGTTCACCGGACCCGGTGCGGCGGAGGCGCCCTGGTTCCCCGCCGGGGCGGGGGGAACCTCACCCGGCCCAGGTACCAGGACCTGCTCGCCGTCGACGAGGACGCGTGCGAGGTTCACCGCGTCGAGGTCGGCGTCGGGCGCCGCGCCCCCGACGGCCGTGAGGGCGTCGGAGACCCGGCTGCCCACGGGCAGCGTCACGACGCCGGGTGCGGCGACCCGCCCCGCGACGTGCACGACGACCACCGTCGGCGCCGCCGACGCCGCCGACGCCGCCGACGCCGTCGGAACCGACGACGCTGCCGCGGGAACGCCCGCGGCGACCGGTCCGCTGCGTTCGGGCAGCGCCTGCCCCGGGTCCCCGGCCGGCGCCGGCCAGCTGCGCCAGGCCCAGAACCCCAGCACGGCGGCCACGAGGAGACCGATCAGGAACACCCCGACGGCCGCCCGGGGATCGACACGCACCCGGGCGGCCCGCACCCCCGGCGGGGTGCGGTCGGCGACCCGGCGCCGCCACTCCCCCAGGGGTCCCCCGGCGGCCTGGCCTCCTTCGGGCCCGTCGAGGTCGTCGTCGAGGTCGTCGTGGCCGAGGTCGTCGTGGCCGAGGTCGTCGTGGCCGAGGTCGTCCAGCGGGTCGGGGAACTCGCGGAACTGCCGGGCCGCGATCCCCCGGGCACGCGAGAGCGCGTCGCGGGACCGGTAGGACGAGGGCACGCCGAGAACCTAGGCAGCCCCCGCCGGCGGACCGGGCCGGCACCGACCCGGTTGTGGACGGCGCGGAGCCCGGATGCCCTGTGGACACCGCGGTGTCACGTGGCGGCGCGCGTCCCCAGGAGTTCCCGTTCCACCTGCGCCTGCACCTCGGCGACCATGTCGAGGTCATCCGGGTGCAGCAGCCACTGCACCTGCAACCCGTCCATCACCGCGACCAGGCGCCGCGCCGCCGAGTCCGGAGCCGGGTGGCCGCAGTCGGCGAAGGCGTCGGACAGGGTCGCGACGATGCGCCGGTAGCGCTGGTCGAAGAAACCGTGCGCGGGGTGCTCCGGTGAGGTCGCCTCGGCGGACAGCACGCTGAACAGCTCGACGATCCCGCGCCGGCCGGTGTTGCGGCGCACGACGTCCACCAGTGCGGCCAGTCGCTGCCGCCCCGACCCCTCCTGGAGGTCCGAGGCGGCCGCGTCGTCGACGTCGCGGCGCTCGAGCACCGCCAGCAGCAGCGACTCCTTGTCGCCCACGTGGTGCAGCAGCCCGGCCAGCGACAACCCGCAGCGGGAAGCGAGGTCGCGCAGGGAGGCTGCGCGGTACCCCGACTCGGCGAAGAGGGCCACCGCCTCGGTCAGGATCAGCTCGCGCCGGGCGCGCCCCTTCGCGTACTCCCCGCGGGTGGCTCCCTGGTTGGCCATGAGCCAATACCTATCACCTGAACGGTTTTGGGGGTAGCCTCCCGCCATGACCGACACCGACGTCCCGAGCTCGCCGGCCGAGCTGCTCGCTCAGCTGACGCTCGAGGAGAAGGCCGCCCTGCTGGACGGCTCCGACTTCTGGCACACCGAACCCGTGCAGCGGCTGGGCATCCCGGCGCTCATGGTCACCGACGGCCCGCACGGCCTGCGCAAGCAGAGCGAGGGCGGCGACCACCTCGGCCTGAACGCCAGCGTGCCGGCCACCTGCTTCCCGCCGGCCGCCGGGCTGGCCTCGTCGTGGAACGTCGAGCTGCTGCAGCGCGTGGGTGAGGCCCTGGGGCGCGAGACGCGCGCCGAGAAGGTGTCGGTCCTGCTCGGCCCGGGCGTGAACATGAAGCGCTCCCCCCTGTGCGGGCGCAACTTCGAGTACTTCTCCGAGGACCCGGTGCTGGCCGGCGACCTGGCCGCCGCCATGGTCGCGGGGGTGCAGAGCCAGGGCGTGGGGACGTCGCTGAAGCACTACGCGGCCAACAACCAGGAGACGCAGCGGATGACGATCTCCGCCGACGTCGACGAGCGCACGCTGCGCGAGATCTACCTCACCGCCTTCGAGCGCGTGGTGAAGAAGGCGCAGCCGTGGACGGTCATGTGCTCCTACAACCGCATCAACGGCGTCTACGCCTCCGAGGACCCGTGGCTGCTGACCCGGGTCCTGCGCGAGGAGTGGGGTTTCGAGGGCCTCGTCGTCTCCGACTGGGGTGCGGTCAACGTCCGTGAGGACGGCGTGCGCGCCGGGCTCGACCTGGAGATGCCGTCGTCGTCCGGCGCGGGAACCCGGCGCATCGTCGAGGCCGTGAACGCCGGGACGCTGAGCACCGAGGCCCTCGACAAGGCCGTGCTGAACGTCCTGAACCTCGTCGAGAAGGCCAGGGCCGCCCTGGCCGACCCGGGATCGTTCGACGTGGACGCCCACCACGCCCTGGCCCGGGAGGCCGCCACCCAGAGCGCGGTCCTGCTGAAGAACGAGCAGAACGCGCTGCCGCTGGCGGCGACCGGCGGCACCGTCGCCGTGGTCGGCGAGTTCGCGCGCACCCCGCGCTACCAGGGCGCCGGCTCCTCGCAGGTGAACCCGACCCGGCTCGACGACGCGCTCAGCGCGCTGACGGCCCAGTTCCAGGGGTCGCGCGAGGTGACCTTCGCCGCCGGCTACGTCCCCGAGTCCGAGGAGGCCGCCGAGGAACTGGTCAGCCAGGCCGTCGCCCACGCGGCCGCGGCCGAGGTCGTCGTCGTCTTCCTGGGTCTGCCGGCCTCCTACGAGTCCGAGGGTTACGACCGCGAGCACACCAACCTGCCGCCCACGCAGCTGGACCTGCTGGAACGGGTCGTCGCCGCGAACCCGAACGTCGTGGTCGTGCTGGCCAACGGTTCCGTCGTCAACCTCGAACCGTGGCAGCACTCGGTCAAGGCCGTCCTGGAGGGCTGGCTGGGCGGCCAGGCCGGCGGCGGCGCCGTCGCCGACCTGCTCTGCGGTGTCGCCAACCCCTCCGGCAAGCTCGCCGAGACGATCCCGGTGAACTACCGCGACAACCCGACGATCGGGAACTTCCCCGGCGAGCAGGGTCACGTCCGCTACGGCGAGGGCCTGCTCGTCGGGTACCGCTGGTACGACGCGCGGTCGCTGCCCGTGGCCGCCGCGTTCGGTCACGGTCTGTCCTACACGACGTTCGAGTACTCCGACCTGCAGTTGCAGGCCGGCGAGAACGGCCTCGACGTCCACGTGACGATCCGGAACTCCGGGGACGTCGCCGGCAGCGAGGTCGTCCAGGTGTACGTGGCCGACACCGAGGCCAGCGTCTCTCGCCCGGACGCCGAGCTGAAGGGTTTCGCCCGCGTCACCCTGGAGCCCGGCGAGAGCCGCGAGGTCGTCGTGACCCTGGACGAGCGCGCGTTCTCCTTCTGGCACACCACCGCCGGGCGGTGGGTCGTCGAGGGCGGCGAGTTCGGCGTCCGCGTCGGCGCCTCCTCGCGCGACATCCGCCTGGCCACCACGATCGAACTCCCCGGCGACGGCGTCGTCACCCCGCTGGCGCAGGACTCCGAGGCCGAGGAGTGGCTGGCGCACCCGTCCGCCGGCGAGAAGGTCCGCGAGGCGCTCGAGGGCACCGCGTGGAGCGAGATGATGTTCGACCCGCACAACGGGCAGATGATGCGGGCCATCCCGCTGCTGCGCCTCACGCGCTTCCCCGGGTTCCCGATCGCCGAGTCCGACCTGCCGAAGCTGCTGTCCGAGGCCGACGCCTCCTGAGCGGTTCCGCCCGGGGGCCGACGACCGTCAGCTCCCGGGCGGGCCGTCCACCGGCAACGGCCGGACGTTCACAGGTCCAGCACCATCACCACGTGCGGCTGCCCCTCGGCCTCGGCCCGCCAGCCCTCGCGCATGCCGAGCTTGCGGGTCACCGCCAGGCTCGCGGCGTTGCCGGGGTGGACGACGGAGATCAGCCGGGGCAGCGCGTGCACGTCCCGCGCTCGTGCCACCCAGGCCCGGGCGGCCTCGGTGGCCAGGCCCTGGCCCCACACGTCACGGGCCAGCCGCCAGCCGATCTCGACGTCGTCGGGGTACCAGCGCATCCGGTGCAGCCCGGTGAAACCCAGGAAGCGGCCGTCCGCGCGGCGCTCCACGGCCGTGAGGCCGAACGGCTGCCCTCCGGCCGACAGGGTCTCGAAGCACCCGTCGGCGTAGTCGGCCAGCCGGTCGGAGGCCTCGCGGTCCAGCACCGAGGGGAAGTACCGCATGACCTCGGGATCGGCGTTGAGCGCCGCCAGCGGTTCGCGGTCGCTCGCCGTCCACCGCCGCAGCAGCAGCCGCGAGGTGGACAGCGGGAAGCCCGTCACGGTTCTCAGGCCGGGACGATGTTGACCAGCTTCGGCGCCCGGACGATGACCGTCCGCACCCCCTGGCCCTCCAGCGCCGCCTGCACCTTCTCGCTCGCCAGCGCCAGTTCCTGCAGCGCCTCCTGCGAGATGTCGGGCGAGACCTCGAGGCGGTCGCGGACCTTGCCCTTGATCTGCACGACGCAGGTCACGGTGTCCTGGACCAGCAGCGCCTCGTCCACCGTCGGCCAGCCCGCCCGGGCGACGGCCGGTTCGTGGCCCAGCAGGGACCACATGTCCTCGGCGACGTAGGGCGCGAACAGCGACAGCACGATCGCGACGGCCTCGGTGGCCTCGCGCACGGCGGGGTCGCCCGCACCGGCACCGGAGTCGATGGCCTTGCGGGTCGCGTTGACCAGTTCCATGACGCGGGCGACGGCGACGTTGAACCGGTAGGACTCGACGTGCTGCGCGATCTCGTGCAGCGTCCTGTGCGTCACCTGGCGCAGCGCCACGTCGCCCGTGGAGAAGTCCACTCCCGCAGGGGAGGTGACGTCGCGCGCCAGTCGCCAGGCACGGCCCAGGAACTTCGCCGACCCCGACGGGGACACGTCGGCCCAGTCGATGTCGTCCTCCGGCGGGCCGGCGAACGCCATGGTCAGGCGGATGGCGTCGACGCCGTGCTCCTCCAGCTGCTCGGACAGCCGGACGATGTTCCCCTTCGACTTGCTCATCGCCGAACCCTCCATCTGCACCATGCCCTGGTTCAGCAGGCGGGTGAAGGGTTCGTCGAAGGGCAGGTACCCCATGTCGTGCAGCACCTTGGTGATGAACCGCGCGTACAGCAGGTGCAGGATCGCGTGGGTCACGCCGCCGACGTACTGGTCGATCGGACCCCACTTCGCGATGAGGTCCTCGTCGAACGCCTTGGTGTCGTCGTTCGGGGACACGAAGCGCAGGTAGTACCAGGACGAGTCGACGAACGTGTCCATCGTGTCGGGGTCGCGGCGCGCGGGAGTTCCGTCGACCGGGCTGGGCACGTTGACCCACTCCTCGGCCGCCCCCAGCGGGGAGGTTCCCTTCGGGGTCAGGTTCAGCCCCTCCGACGGCGGCAGCACGACGGGCAGCTGGTCCTCGGGGACGGGAACCTCGCCGGTCTGCGTGTGCATGATCGGGATCGGCGTGCCCCAGTAGCGCTGCCGGGAGATCAGCCAGTCGCGCAGCCGGTAGTTCTTCGCCGGCCGGCCCTTGCCCTCGGTCACCAGCAGCTCGATCGCCCGGGCGATGCCGGCCTTCTTGTCCAGACCGTCCAGCGGGCCGGAGTTCACCAGCACCCCGTCGCCCGCGGTGGCCTCACCGGACTCCGCCGGGTCCGGCAGCGGGTCGCCGTCGGCGTCGCGGACGTCGACGACCACCCGCACGGGCAGGCCGAAGGCGCGGGCGAAGTCCAGGTCGCGCTGGTCGTGCGCGGGCACCGCCATGATCGCGCCGGTGCCGTAGTCGGCCAGCACGTAGTCCGCGGCCCAGATCGGCAGCCGCTCGCCGTTGACGGGGTTGACCGCGAACCGGCCCAGGTCGACGCCGGTCTTCTCGCGTTCGGAGGACAGCCGGTCGATCTCGGACGTCTCCTGCACCTGGGTGCGGTAGGCCTCGAACGCCTCGCGCACCTGCGGGGAGGCACCGGAGGCCAGTTCCTCGGCCAGGTCGGAGTCGGCCGCGACGACCATGAAGGTCGCCCCGTGCAGGGTGTCCGGACGGGTCGTGTAGACCGTCACGGGCTCCTCGCGGCCCTCGATCGCGAACTCGACCTCAGCGCCGGTGGAACGCCCGATCCAGTTGCGCTGCATCGAGATGACCTTGGCGGGCCACTTGCCCTCCAGACCGTCCAGGTCGTCCAGCAACCGGTCGGCGTACTCGGTGATCCGGAAGTACCACTGCGTCAGCTTCTTCTTGACGACCTTCGCGCCCGAGCGCTCGGAGGTGCCGTCGGGCAGCACCTGCTCGTTGGCCAGCACCGTCTGGTCGACCGGGTCCCAGTTGACCAGGGAGTCCTTGCGGTAGGCCAGGCCCTTCTCGTACAGCTTCAGGAACAGCCACTGGTTCCACTTGTAGTACTCCGGGTCCGACGTGTGCAGCACGCGGTCCCAGTCGAAGGAGCACGCGTAGCGGCGCATCGAGGCGCGCTGCTGGGCGATGTTGTCGTACGTCCACTGCCGCGGGTCCAGCCCGCGCTTGATGGCGGCGTTCTCGGCCGGCAGGCCGAAGGCGTCCCAGCCGATCGGGTGCATGACGTCGAACCCGCGCTGCATCCAGTACCGGGCGATCACGTCGCCCAGGGCGTACGCCTCGGCGTGACCCATGTGCAGGTCGCCGGAGGGGTAGGGGAACATGTCCAGCACGTACTTCTTGGGGCGCTCGTCCCCGGCTTCGCCGCTGCGGAACGGCTTGAGCTCGTCCCAGACGGGCAGCCACTTGTCCTGCAGCGCGAACGCGTCGTAGCGCTGCTCCTCGGCGTCCTCGGGGCGCGCCTGTTCGTCCGTCTGCGTCATCTCGTCCTCTCGGTGCATCCGTGCTCCCGCATCCGGAACTGCCTCGAACAGCGGAAGACCCCTCGCGCAGGAGGGGTCACGGTGCGAGCACCTGCGGGGGGCAGCAGCTCAGCACCGGCTGGGAAGTCGGCGGGATGACACGGGGGTCAGCCTACTCCGTCGGGCAGGCCTCAGGCTTGCGGGCGCTCCGGGCGCGCACCGCGGTCGCTGCGCCGACGGCCCCACCCGTGCTGGGGTGTGCTGCGGCGCAACGCACGGCGTTGGGCCAGGGCCTGCTCGGCGCGCACCAGCAGGTCGCTCACCCCGCCCTCGTCCCACGGGGCCAGCACGGCGGCGCCGGCCTCGACGGCCAGCCGGGTCGCGCGGTCCCCGCCACCGGCCAGCCGGCCCTGGGCGAGCCCGACCCGGATGCGGCGCTCGAGCTCCTGGGCGTGCAGCCCCGATCCCGGCCCCAGCACGACGAACCGGCCATCGCCCTCGCGGGCCACGACGTCGGAGGTCCGGGTGGCCCCGCGCAGCGCGGCCGCGGCCGCGACCCACTCGGCCTCCCGGCGGCTGCGGACCTCCTCGACCGTGCGGGCCGCTCCCCCCAGCACCACGCCCGGGGTGACCTCCACGACGCACGCGTGCACGGCCCCACCCGAGCGCCGCGCGGACTCCAGGACCTGGTTGCCGACGAGCACCAGCCCGCGACGGTTCAGCAGCCCCGTGACGGTGTCGTTGACGTTCTCGTCGCGGGCGGCCTCCAGCGCCGACAGCAACTGGTCGGCGGCGTGCTCGGCCGCCCGGTGCGCCCGCACCGAGGCGATCAGCGCGCCGGCGAGCACGGCCGCGACCACCGTGACCGCCACGAGGGCGACGACGAGGACCACGGTGAGGGAGGCCACGGCCGCCGTCACCGCGACGGCGACCGCACCGGCGGCCGGGACCAGCAGGAGGGCGGCACCCAGCCCCCGCGTGTCCGGTCCGGTGCCGGCGCGGGCGGGACGGATCGTCGGCTCGCCGGGCCGGGGCGCGCTGCTCACGCTCACGTCCTCGGCAGGACGTGCTCCGGTCTGGATGCGGCGAGCGGGTGAGGAGCGCATCCACCGATCTTCGCGCGCCCCGGTGACCGGTGCCCCCAGCTCACCCCTGGCGGCGCGAGAACTCACCCGCTCGGCGGACCTGGTCGGGGGTCGGGCGCACCCCCGTGTACAGCGCGAACTGCTCGGCGGCCTGCAGCGCGGCGACCTCGGTGCCCGTGACGACGGCCCGTCCGAGCTCGCGGGCCAGCCGCACCAGCGGGGTGTCCTCGGGGACGGCCACGACCTCGAAGACGGCCTCGGCGGCCTCCACGACCGCGCGCGGCACCGGCAGCTGGTCGGCGCCCGGCCCACCGGCCATGCCGACCGGCGTGGCGTTGAGCAGCAGGGCCGGCCGGAGCTGGCCGACCTCGGCCTGCCAGCGCGCGCCGTACTGCTGCGCGAGCGCCCGGCCGGTCTGCTCGTTGCGGGCCACGACGAGCAGGTCGCCGAAGCCCTGGTCGCGCAGGGCGGCCAGCGCGGCCTTGGCCATCCCCCCGCTGCCCAGGACGGCGGTGGTCCCGCGCGGGGTGATCGCGTGCTCGGTCAGGAGCCCGGCCACGGCGAGGTAGTCGGTGTTGCACGCGACCAGCCGCCCGTGCGTGTTGACGATCGTGTTGACCGAGTCGATGGCCGCGGCCGACGGCTCGAGTTCGTCGACGAGCGGGATGACGGCCTCCTTGAAGGGCATCGAGATCCCGGCGCCCCGGATGCCGAGGGCACGGATCCCGCCGACGGCCGCCGGCAGGTCGGTCGTGGTGAACGCCTTGTAGACGAAGTCGAGGCCGAGCTCGTCGTAGAGGAAGTTGTGGAAGCGGGTGCCCAGGTTGCTCGGGCGACCCGACAGGGAGATGCACAGCTGGGTGTCCTTGGAGATCACCCCGCCATCCTGGAACACGCCTGGGATGTTGATGGTTCAATGACCACGTGAAGCGCATCGGATTCCTGTCCTTCGGGCACTACCAGCCGGTCCAGGGCTCGGCGGCCCGGACCGCGCGCGAGGCCCTCGTGCAGACGGTCGAACTGGCGGTCGCGGCCGAGGAGCTCGGCTTCGACGGCGCCTACGTCCGCGTGCACCACTTCGCCCGCCAGCAGGCCGCGCCCTTCCCCGTCCTGGCGGCCATGGCCGCCCGCACCAGCCGCATCGAGCTGGGCACCGGCGTCATCGACATGCGGTACGAGAACCCGCTGTACATGGCGGAGGAGGCCGCGATGACGGACCTCCTCTCCGACGGCCGGCTCCAGCTCGGCGTGAGCCGGGGATCACCCGAGCCCGCGCTGCACGGCCCGGCCACGTTCGGGTACGTCCCGGCCGACGGTGAGACCGAGGCCGACATGGCCCGCCGGCACACCGAGGTCTTCCGCCGCGCGATCGCCGGCGCGGGCGTGGCGGAGTCGAACCCGCGGATGACCGGCCGCAGCGTCCAGCTGCCGGTCCTGCCCCAGTCCCCCGGCCTGTCCGAGCGGATCTGGTGGGGCTCGGGCACCCGCGAGACCGCGAGGTGGACGGCGCAGCAGGGCATGAACCTCATGAGCTCGACCCTGCTGACCGAGGACACCGGCGTGCCGTTCGACGAGCTGCAGGCCGAGCAGATCGCGCTGTACCGGCAGGTCTGGAAGGAGTCCGGCTGGCAGCGTGAGCCGCGGATCTCGGTGAGCCGCAGCGTGGTGCCGATCGTCGACGACCTCGACGAGGCGTACTTCGGCCGCGACCGGGGCTCGACCGACCAGGTCGGCTCCCTCGGCGAACCCGGACTGGCGCGGTTCGGGAAGACCTACGCCGGCGACCCCGACCAGGTGGCCGAGGACCTGGCCGAGGACGCGGCGGTGCGCGAGGCGGACACGTTGCTGGTGACGATCCCCAACGCCCTCGGGGTCGACTACAACACCCACCTCATGAGCTCGATCGTCGAGCACGTGGCGCCGGCCCTGGGCTGGAGCCGCGCCGCCTGACCCTTCCGCCGACGGCCCGCCAGGAGGACGCTGGACCCCCAGCAGGTCCGTCGGAGGGGGCGGGCGTGGACGTCTCGCGGCGCACGGTCACGTCGGCGGGCGTCGGTGCGGCGGCGCTGACCGCCCTCGGCGCCGGGCACGGCGGCAGCGAGGACGTGACGTTCTGGGCCCGGGACCTGCTGACCGGCCGCCGGACCTCCCGGGGGCCGGGGGAAACCCGTCCGGTGCTGACCCTGTCGGCCGGCCCCGCCCTCGGGCTGCTGCTGCACGACGACGGCGTTCCGGCGCTGTGGCGGCGCGTGCGCTACTCCCGCGACGACCTGGTCGGCTCCTCGCCGGTGTGCGCGTGGCACCTGCAGGACGGCCTCACCGTCGCCCAGCTCGGCGACGCGGCACTGCGCCGGGCCGACGCCACCGCGACGAACCTGCTGCTGACCCGGGCCGGCGGACCCGCCGCGGTGACCGCGTTCTGCCGCGGTCTGGGCGACGACCGGACGCGTCTGGACCGGGTCGCCCCGGCCTCGCGCTCCGCCGCGCCCTGGGATCCGCAGGACACCACCACCGCGGCCGCCCTGGGCCGCACCTACGGAGCCCTGGTGCTGGGACGGGTGCTGCCGCCGGCACCACGCGGCCGGCTGACGGCCCTGCTGCCGACCTCCCCGCTGCCCGGCGACTGGTGGCTGACGCACACCGCCGCCGTCGGCCGCTACGGGACGGGGGCGCTGGTCGGCGTGGCCCGTCGCGGGCGGCGGGCGGTGCTGGTGGCGGTGACGGTGCGCCGCGGTCAGCCGGCGACGTACGGGTCGCGGCCCGCGCTGGCACGGATCGTCACGGGCCTGCTGCGGGAACTGGACCGGTCGTGGTGACGACGTCCCGGAGACCGGCCCGGGAAACACGAAGGGCCCGGACTTCCGTCCGGGCCCTTCTCGTGTGGAGCTGAGGGGACTCGAACCCCTGACCCCCTCCATGCCATGGAGGTGCGCTACCAGCTGCGCCACAGCCCCTTGCCTCGTTCATCCCCCGGGGTTCCCCCCTGGCGACGAAGAGAACATTACCCTACGCAGCGGGGTGGTCCTGACCACCCCCGTTCCCCGGGCGTCTCAGCCTTCCGCGCCGACACCCGCTCCGGCCGGGCCCGCGTTGTACTCCTCCAGCACCCAGCCGCCCGCGCGGCGGGTCAGGAGGGCCCAGTGGCAGTTGCGGAAGCCCGCCAGGGCGCCACCGGCGCTCACGGGCAGCCCGACGAGCCGCAGGACGCCGGCCTTGAGCGCGGCGCCGTGCGAGGCGATCAGCAGGGCCCCACCGTCGGCGACGGCGGCCGCGTGCCGTTCGACGGCACCGGCGACGCGCAGGCCCAGTTCGGTGCGGTTCTCCCCGCCGCCCATCCGGACGTCCTCGCCGCGGCGCCACGCGGCGTGCTCCTCGGGCCACTTCCGCGCGATCTCGGTGCCGAGCAGGCCCTGCCACTCCCCCGCGTCGACCTCACGCAGGGCGGGGTCGCGGGTCAGGACGTGACCGGTCAGCGAGGTCAGGGCCGCGGCGGTGTCGACGGCCCGGGACAGGTCGGAGGCGACGACGGCGTCGAACGCGAACGTGGACAGGTGCGCGGCGGCGGCCGCGGCCTGGACCCGCCCGACGTCGTCGAGCGGGACGTCGAGCTGCCCCTGGAAGCGGTTCTGCGCGTTGAAGGGAGTGCGCCCGTGCCGCCAGAGGACGACGGTGCGCGCGGTCACGCCGCGACGTCCCTGCACGACGTCACGGCGCGCCGCTGCCGGCTCACGCCTGGGCGTCGCTCGCGGCGTGCTCGGGCAGCGCGATGAGCGGGCAGTCCTTCCAGAGCCGCTCCAGCGCGTAGTACTCGCGCTCCTCGGTGTGCTGGACGTGCACGACGAGGTCGACGAAGTCGAGCAGGACCCAGCGGCCCTCGCGCTCGCCCTCGCGCCGCACGGGCTTGGCGCCCAGCGGCAGCAGCTTCTCCTCGATCGCCTCGGCGATCGCGCGCACCTGGCGCTCGTTGGGCGCCGAGGCGAGCAGGAAGGCGTCGGTGATGAACAGCTGGTCGGAGACGTCCAGCGCGATCACGTCGGTCGCGAGCTTGTCCGTCGCCGCAGCCGCGGCTGCGGTCACGAGCTCGAGAGAACGGTCGGTGGCGGGCACGGGGCTCCTCGGGTTGCGAATCGGTCTAGCCGGTCGATTCTCCCACGGCGGCGGGCTCGGGCTGCGCCTCGAGCGCGTACAGCCGGTGCTTGGAGATGTGCTGGACGACACCGTCCGGGACGAGGTACCAGACCGGCAGGCCGTCGGCGACGCGCTGGCGGCAGTCGGTGGAGGAGATCGACAGCGCCGGGACCTCCATCAGGCTCACCCCGTCCAGCGGCAGCCCGTCGTCGGACAGCGCGTGGCCGGGCCGGCTGACACCGACGAAGTGGGCCAGCGACCAGAGCTCGGCGACGTCCTTCCACTGCAGGATCTGCGCGAGCGCGTCGGCGCCGGTGATGAAGAACAGGTCGGCCTCGGGGCGCAGCTGGCTCAGCTCGCGCAGGGTGTCGATCGTGTAGGTGAACCCACCGCGGTCGATGTCGATGCGCGAGACCGTGAAGCGCGGGTTGGACGCCGTGGCGATGACGGTCATGAGGTAGCGGTGCTCGGCCGGGGCGAGGTCGCGGCGCGCCTTCTGCCACGGCCGCCCCGTCGGGACGAAGACGACCTCGTCGAGGTCGAACCGGGCCGCCACCTCGCTGGCTGCCACGAGGTGACCGTGGTGGATCGGGTCGAAGGTGCCGCCCATCACCCCCAGGCGTGGGCGGCGACCCACCGTCGAACTCAGTGACGGGTCCCGACGCTGCGGAAGGCCAGGGTCACGATGAGCATGGCGGCCAGCACGCACACCGCGATGATGCCGAAGGCGATGGGCGGGAAGGGCAGCTCACCGTGGACCTCTTCGGTCTGCTGAGCGGCTTCCGCGACGAGCGCGTGCAGCATGGGAACGTCCTCCACGGGGTGCGACAGGTCTGACTCGTCGGTCAGTCTCGCACGTCACCCCCTGGGCGCGTGCGGGAGGATCGCCCCGTGTCCCCCGACCCGCGCCCGGCGCTCTCGGTGGTCGTGCCCGCCTTCGACGAGGCCGAGGTGCTGCCGGTGTTCGCCGCGCGGCTGCGGCCGGTGCTCGACGGCCTCGCGGCCTCCGGGCTCGAGGGCTACGAGGTGCTCGTCGTCGACGACGGCAGCACCGACGCCACCCCGGTGCTGCTGGCCCGGCTGCGCCGGCAGTGGCCGCAGCTGCGGGTGGTGCGGCTGCGGACGAACTCCGGTCACCAGGCGGCCCTGTCGGCCGGCCTGGCCCGCGCCCGGGGCCGCGACGGGGTCGTGACGATGGACGCCGACCTGCAGGACCCGCCGGAACTGCTGCCGCGGCTGCTGGAGGCGGCGGCCGCCGGGCACGACGTCGTCTACGCGGTGCGCGAGGACCGCTCGGTGGACTCGGTGCTCAAACGCGTCACCGCCGCCGGCTTCTACCGCCTGGTCCGCACCCTGGGCGGCCGGGCGCGCGAGCAGGCCGGCGACTTCCGCTTCACCAGCCGGGTGGTCGTCGACACGGTGCTGGGGCTGCCGGAGGCGCACCGCGTCCTGCGGCTGGTCGTGCCCGAACTGGGGTTCGCCTCGGCCACCGTGGGGTACGCGCGGCAGGCGCGCGGCGCCGGCCGGACGAAGTACCCGCTGACCCGGATGCTGCGGTTGTCGCTGGACGCCATCACCGGCTCCTCGACCGCTCCGCTGCGGCTGGCCACGTTCTTCGGCCTGGGCGGGGCGCTGCTGACGTCCCTGCTGCTGCTGTACGCGCTGGTCTCCTTCACCTTCGGCCAGACCGTGCCGGGGTGGACCTCGACGCTGGCCGTGGTGGCCGGGGTGGGCACGCTGCAGCTGCTGTGCCTGGGCGTGCTCGGGGAGTACGTGGGCCGGCTCTACGTGCAGGCGCAGAACCGGCCCACGTACCTCGTGGCGAGCGACTCGCTGGAGGAGCGGGATCAGACCCGGACGTGACCGTCGCCGAGGACCTGCCAGGTCGTCGTCGTCAGCTCGGCCAGGCCCATCGGCCCGCGCGCGTGCAGCTTCTGGGTCGAGATCCCGACCTCGGCGCCCAGGCCGAACTCCCCGCCGTCGGTGAACCGGGTCGAGGCGTTGACCGCGACGACGGCCGAGTCGACGGCGGCGCAGAAGTAGTCGGTGACGCGGACGTCGGTGGCCAGCACGGCCTCGGTGTGCGCCGAGCTCCAGCGGCCGATGTGCTCGACGGCCTCCTGCACCGAGTCGACCACCCCGACGGCGATCTCCAGACCGTGGAACTCCGCGGCCCAGTCCGCGTCGGTGACCTCCTGCGCGGGAACCCCCGCGGCCCGCGCGGCCGTGCGCGAGCGCTCGTCGGCGTGCAGGACGACACCGGCCTCGTGCAGCGCGGTCAGCAGCGTCGGCAGGAAGTCGGCCGCGAGCGCCGAGTGGACCAGCACCGTCTCGGCCGCGTTGCAGACGCTGGGCCGGGAGGTCTTGGCGTTCAGGACGACGTCGACGGCCTGACGCAGGTCGGCCGAGGCGTCGACGTAGACGTGGCAGTTGCCGACGCCGGTCTCGATGACGGGCACGGTGGCCTCGCGCACGACGCGCTGGATGAGGTCGGCACCGCCGCGCGGGACCAGCAGGTCGACCAGGCCGCGGGCGGTCAGCAGGACCCCCACGCCGTCGCGGCCGTGCTCGTCGACGCTCGTCACGGCGTCGGCGGGCAGGCCGGCCGACTCCAGGGCGCCGCGGATGACGTCGACGAGGACGGTGTTGGTGCTCATGGCGGCCGATCCGCCGCGCAGCACGACGGCGTTGCCGCTCTTGAGCGCGAGGACGGCCACGTCGACGGTCACGTTGGGCCGGGCCTCGTACACGACGCCGAGCACGCCCATCGGCACCCGCAGCTGCCGCAGCTTCAGGCCGTTGGGCAGCGTGGAGCCGCGGACGACCTCGCCGACGGGGTCGGGCAGCGCGGCGACCTCGCGCACGGCGCCGGCGACGGCGGCGATGCGGGCGGGGTCCAGGGTGAGCCGGTCGAGCAGGTGCTCGGACGTCCCGGCCGCGCGGCCCCGCGCCAGGTCCTGGCCGTTGGCCGCGACGATCCGCTCCGTGGCCGCTTCCAGCGCGTCCGCGATCGTCTGCAGCGCAGCGTCCTTCGTCGCGCGGGTCGCGATCCGCAGCGGTCGGGAGGCGACCTTCGCGCGACGGCAGACGGCCAGTACGGCGTCCTCGACGGAGGTCCCACGGTCGGCGGCGAGAGTCATGCGGCCAGCGTACGCCCCACCCCCGGATCGTTGAACGATCCGCTACCGATGGCTGGGCAGTTCACCAGGGGGCGATGTCGCCGATCAGGTCCAGGGTGCGGGCGCGGCGCAGCGGCCGGCGCAGGCGGCCACCGGACTGCGCCGCGACGCGGTGCTCCACGGTCTCGCGGTCGACGACCTCCACACCGACGACCGACCAGGCCGGCAACCCCGCGCTGACGCGGTGGTCGGGCCACAACCGCAGCGCCATGGCGGCCGCGTCGTCGACGTCGCGGGCCTCGTCCCAGTACCGCACCTCGGCGCGGGTGGCGCTGTAGCGCACGCTGGACAGGAACGGGTGCTCGGCCAGCAGCCGGTCCAGCGCCGCCCGCACGTCGCACACGTCGGTGGCGTGCCCGGCGACGGTCAACGTCACCGACCACAGGGGCAACTGCTCGGTCACCTCGTCCTTGACGTCGTCGAACACCAGTCCGGCCCCTGTTCTCGAGATCGTCCGCTGGCCGCCGAACGCGGTCAGCGCGCCAGGAGCACCAGGTGATCGCGGTGGACGACCTCGCGCTCGTAGGCCGGACCCCACTGCCGGGCGAGTTCGCGCGTCGACCGGCCGAGCATGTCCGGCAGTTCCTCCGAGGAGTAGTTCACCAGCCCGCGGGCCACGGCGTGACCGTTTCCGTCGACCAGGTCGACCGGGTCCCCGGCCCGGAAGCGACCGGACAGGCCCACGACCCCGGCGGGCAGCAGCGAGGAACGGTTCGTGCGGACCGCGCGCACCGCTCCCTCGTCCAGCACCAGCCGGCCCGCGGGTGCCGCGGCGTGCGCCAGCCACAGCTGCCGGGTGCTGCGCCGGGACCGGCGGGCGGCCGGGACCGTGAACCACGTCCCCACGTCCTGACCCGCCAGCGCCTCGTGCGCCAGGGCCGCCGACGTCACCAGCGTCGGGACGCCGGCGGCGACGGCGATGCCCGCGGCCTCCACCTTCGTCGTCATCCCCCCGGTCCCGACGCCGGCGGCTCCGGCCGACCCGACCGTGACCTCGGCCAGGTCCTCGGGCCCGCGCACGGTGCTCAGCCGTCGCGCCCCCGGCCGCGAGGGCGGCGCGTCGTAGAGGGCGTCGACGTCGGACAGCAGGACGAGGGCGTCGGCCCGCACCAGGTGGGCGACGAGGGCCGCCAGCCGGTCGTTGTCACCGAAGCGGATCTCGTGCGTGGCCACGGTGTCGTTCTCGTTGACGACCGGGACGACCCCCAGGCTCAGCAGCCGTTCCAGCGTGCGCTGGGCGTTGCCGTAGTGCGTGCGGCGCACGACGTCCTGCTCCGTCAGCAGCACCTGCCCGACCGTCAGACCGGCGTGCGCGAAGGCCCGGGTGTACTCGGCCAGCAGCAGCCCCTGCCCCACGCTGGCCGCGGCCTGCTGGCTGGCCAGGTCACGCGGGCGCTTGCGCAGTCCCAGCGGCGCCAGGCCGGCCGCGATGGCACCGGAGGAGACCAGGACGACGTCCCCGCCGTCGACCCGGCGCTTGGCCAGCACGTCCACCAGCGCGTCCAGCCGGGAGCCGTCCAGCCCCCCGGCCGCGGTGGTCAACGAGGAGGACCCCACCTTGACCACGACACGTCGCGCCCCGGCCAGGTCCTCGCGCCGGGTCACCGTGGAGGCAGTGCTCACCGCGGCCGCTCAGCTCTCGTCGTCGGCGGTCCAGTGCCCCGCCCGGCGCTCGTCCTCCAGCTCGCCGCGGGCGGCGGCCTTGGCGGCGCGGCGCTCGCGCTCCTGCAGGCGCTTGGCGTCGCGGGTGGGCCGGGAGTGGTCCTCCAGGCGCAGGTCCGTCCCGCGCTGACCCAGGACCTCGGCGCCGGAGACCATCGTGGGTTCCCAGTCGAAGACGACGGCGTTGGCGTCGTCGCCGATGACGACCTCGGCCCCCGGCGTCGCGCCGGCCTTGAACAGCTCGTCCTCGACGCCGAGCCGGGCGAGGCGGTCGGCCAGGTACCCCACGGCCTCGTCGTTGGTGAAGTCGGTCTGCCGGACCCAGCGGCGGGGCTTCTCGCCGCGGACGCGGAAGCGCACCGAGGCGTGCTCGCCCTCGCCGTACTCCTCGCGGGTCACGCTGAAACCGGTCGCGTCCACGGCCGGCGGGTTCAGCACGATGCGCGTCGGAACCGCCTCGGGCGCGGCCGCCCGCGAGGCCGCGACGAGTTCGGCCATGGCGAAGGACAGTTCGCGCAGCCCGGTGTGCGCGACGGCCGAGACGACGAAGACCGGCGCGCCGCGCTTCTCGAGGTCGGCACGGACGATGTCGGCCATGTCGCGCGCGTCGGGGACGTCGGCCTTGTTGATGACGATGATGCGCGGCCGGTCCTGCAGCGGGACCGTCCCGTCGTCGACGGTGTAGGCGGCGAGTTCCTTCTCGATGGCCTCGAGGTCGCTGATCGGGTCGCGCTCGGTCTCCAGGTTCGCGCCGTCCAGGACGTGCACGAGGGCGACGCACCGCTCGACGTGGCGCAGGAAGTCCAGCCCGAGGCCGCGGCCCTCGCTGGCCCCGGGGATGAGGCCGGGGACGTCGGCGACGGTGAAGCGCACCGAACCGGCCTCGACGACACCGAGGTTGGGCACGAGCGTCGTGAAGGGGTAGTCGGCGATCTTGGGTCGCGCCGCGGACAGCGCCGCGACCAGGCTGGACTTGCCGGCGCTGGGGAAACCCACGAGCGCGATGTCGGCCAGGGTCTTGAGCTCGAGGACGACGTCGAGCTCCTCGCCCGGTTCGCCCAGCAGCGCGAACCCGGGGGCCTTGCGCTTGGCCGAGGCCAGTGCCGCGTTGCCCAGGCCACCGCGGCCACCGGGGGCCACGACGTACCGCGTCCCGGCACCGACCATGTCGGCGAGCAGTTCGCCCTTGGTGTTGCGGACGATGGTGCCGTCGGGCACGCCGATGACCAGGTCCTCACCCTCGGCGCCGTTGCGGTGGCTGCCCATGCCGAACTTGCCGTCGGGGGCGCTGCGGTGCGGGCGGCGGTGCAGCTCCAGCAGCGTCGTCACCTGCGGGTCGACCTCGAGGACGACGTTCCCGCCGCGGCCGCCGTTGCCGCCGTCGGGCCCGCCCAGGGGTTTGAACTTCTCGCGGTGCACCGAGGCGCACCCGTTGCCGCCGTCACCGCCGGACGCGTGCAGAACGACGCGATCGACGAAGTGCGTCGACATGGGTCTCTCCTAGGGCTCGAGGGGGGAACTGCTGGTGGAACGCACGAGGGGCGGACCGGATCTCTCCGGCCCGCCCCTCGCGTTCACGACTGGTGCGTCGTCACTCGCCCGCGACGATGTTGACGACCTTGCGACCACGACGGGTGCCGAACTCGACGGCGCCCGGGATCAGCGCGAACAGCGTGTCGTCGCCGCCACGGCCCACACCCGCACCGGGGTGGAAGTGGGTGCCGCGCTGACGGACGAGGATCTCGCCCGCGCCGACGACCTGGCCACCGAAGCGCTTGACGCCGAGGCGCTGCGCGGCGGAGTCACGACCGTTGCGCGAGGAGCTCGCGCCCTTCTTGTGTGCCATGAGTCAGCTCACTCCCCGATGCTGGTGATCTTGACACGGGTGAGCTTCGCGCGGTGACCCTGACGCTTGCGGTACCCGGTCTTGTTCTTGTACTTCAGGATGGTGATCTTGGGGCCCTTGGCCTCCTCGACCACCTCGGCGACGACCTTGACACCCGCGAGCGCCGAGGCGTCGTGAGTCACGGTCTCACCGTCGACGAGGAGCAGGGGCTGCAGCTGCAGCGTCTCCCCGCTGGCCACGGGGACCCGGTCGATGGTCAGCACGTCGCCGACCGAGACCTTCTCCTGCCGGCCGCCGGCGCGGACGATGGCGTACACCACAACGAACCCGTTTCTCTCGTCACGAACTGGAACGCCACCGAACTGCGGAAGCTGACTGCACCCTCAGAGCGTGTGGCTCGCGCACGATGGCGCACCAAGGGTCAAGCGTACGTAACGCCCTCCCCCTGGGTCAAAACGGCTCACTCACCGCCGGTCGGTTGCCCCTCCGGCTGGTCGGCGGAGCCCTCCCGCTCCCGGCGGCCGGCCGCGGCCACGGCCGCGATCGCCGCCAGGACGGCGGAGTCCTTGCCCGGCTCCCGGGAAGCCTCCTGGGCGCTCTCCTCGACGGCAGCGGCCTTGGGAGCCTCCCCCTGCCCCGGCTCCGGCGCCCCCTTGTCCCGGCCGCGGCCACGCCGGCGGGACTTGCCCGAGCCGGCGGCCGAGCCGTTGCCGTTCCCGGACCCGTTGCCCGACCCGTTCTGCGGTCCGGCGGACGGCTGCGGTGCCGGGTTGGCGTCCGCCGCCGCGTCGAGCTCGTCCAGGACGGCCGCCAGGCCCTGCCCGGTCCGCTTGCGGGTCATCTGGACCAGGCCCAGCGAGGTGACCTCGGCGACCTGGTGCTTGGTCCGGTCCCGGCCCAGGCACTCCACGAGCCGGCGCAGGACCAGGTCGCGGTTGGACTCCAGGACCATGTCGATGAAGTCGATGACGATGATCCCGCCGATGTCGCGCAGCCGCAGCTGCCGCACGATCTCCTCGGCCGCCTCGAGGTTGTTGCGGGTGACGGTCTCCTCGAGGGTGCCACCGGCGCCGGTGAACTTGCCGGTGTTGACGTCGATGACGTGCATCGCCTCGGTCGGGTCGATGACCAGCGACCCGCCCGAGGGCAGCCAGACCTTGCGGCCCAGGGCCTTGGCCAGCTGCTCGTCGATCCGGTGGTGCTCGAAGACGTCCTGGCTGCCCTCCCAGCGCTCGAGGCGCCCGGCGAGGTCGGGGGCCACGTCGGCGACGTAGCCGTGGACCGCGTCCCAGGCGGCGTCCCCGGAGACGACGACCTTGGAGAAGTCCTCGTTGAAGACGTCGCGCACGACGCGGACGGTCAGGTCCGGTTCACCGTGCAGCAGGATCGGCGCGTTCTTGCTCTGCGCCTTGGCCTGGATGGCCTCCCACGTCGCCTGCAGGCGCTGGACGTCGGCACGCAGCTCCTCCTCGGCCACGCCCTCGGCGGCGGTGCGCACGATGACGCCCGCGCCGGCGGGCACGACCTCCTTGAGGACCTTCTTCAGCCGCGCGCGCTCGGTGTCGGGCAGCTTGCGGGAGATGCCCGTCATCGACCCGCGCGGGACGTAGACGAGGTAGCGGCCGGGCAGGGAGACCTGGCTGGTCAGCCGGGCGCCCTTGTGGCCCACCGGGTCCTTGGTGACCTGGACCAGGACGGGGTCGCCGGACTTCAGCGCGGCCTCGATGCGCCGCGGCTGGCCCTCGAGCCCGGCGGCGTCCCAGTTGACCTCACCGGCGTACAGGACGGCGTTGCGTCCCTTGCCGACGTCGACGAACGCGGCCTCCATGCTCGGCAGCACGTTCTGCACGCGGCCGAGGTAGACGTTGCCGACCATCGTCGTCTGCGCCTGCTTGGCGCCGTAGTGCTCCACGAGGATCCCGTCCTCGAGGACGCCGATCTGGGTCTTGTCGTCCTGCTGGCGCACGACCATGACGCGCTCGACGGACTCGCGACGGGCCAGGAACTCGGCCTCGGTGAGGATGGCGCGCTTGCGACCGGCCTCCCGGCCCTCGCGGCGGCGCTGCTTCTTGGCCTCCAGGCGGGTCGAGCCGCGCAGCGCGGTGATCTCGTCCTCGCCGGTGCCGCCGGTGCCGCCGGTGCTGCGCGGCCGGCGCGGTTCCCGGACCCGGGTGACGGTGTTCGGCGGGTCGTCGGGCGAGGTCTCCTCCGAGTCGGCCGCCCCCCCGCGGCGACGGCGGCGACGACGGCGCCGGGACGAGCCCGACGACTCCTCGCCGTCCTCGCCGGTGTCCTCGCCGGCGTCCTCCTCGGACTCCTCCGGCTCCTCGGTCTCGTCGGACTCACGGGCCTCCTCGTCGGAGTCCCCGGTCGGAGCCTCCTCGTCGGAGTCCTCACGGGTGCGGCTGCGGCGGCCCCGTCCGCCGCGGCGACGGCGGCGGCGCGGTGCACCCCCGTCCTCGTCCCGGTCCTCGTCCTGGCCGTCCTCGGTGTCGTCCTCGGCGCCGGCGTCGTCCAGGGTCTCCTCGAGGTCGTCGGCGGTGCCTTCGAGCACGTCCTCGTCGACCTCGTCGACCTCGTCGGTCTCGTCCTGGTCGGCCTGCCCGGTCTCGAAGGCGCGGCGGGCGAAGACGTCGAGGGCGTCCTGGTCGGCTCCGGGCGGCGGGCCGGCCGGGGCGGAGGCGCGGCGACGGCGCCGAGGCGCCTCCTCGGCCTCGGGAGCCTGGAAGAACAGGGCGGTCGCGCGGGCGGCGGCGTCGGCCGCGCGCTCGGCGTCGGTGCGCTCACGGCGGCCACCGCGGGCCATCCCGGCGGCGCGCAGGAGCACCGGGTCGTCCATGAGGTCGGGCTGGGTCTCGGGCTGGGCCTCGGATCGGGTCTCGACCTGCTCCTCGACGGGCGCCTCGGCCGGGGCCGCACCGGCCCCGGTGGGCTGCTCGACGGGCGCCTCCTCGACGGGGACGTCCTCGGCGACGGCGGCGACCTCGGCCACCTCCGGCACCGGCGTCGCCTCTGGAGCCGCCGGGGTCACGTCGACGGTCGGCTCGACGGTCGGCTCGACGGGCGCAGCGGTGGCCTTGCGGGAGCGGCGGCGCCGGGCAGGAGCCTTGACCGGCTCGGCCGGGGCCTCGTCGGCGGCGGGCTCGGCGGCCGCTTCGGCCGCGGCGACCGGTTCGGCGACCGGCTCGGCGACCGGCTCGGGGCTCACCTCGGGGGTGGCCACCTTGCGGGTGGCGCGGCGCGTGCGGCGGCGCGGGGCCGCCTCCTCGGCAGCGGGCACCTCGGCAGCGGGTGCCTCGACCGCGGGGGCGTCGGGGGCCGGCACGGTCACGGGGGCGGGCGTCTCCGCCTCGACGGTGGTCTCGACAGGGGCCTCGACGTGCGCCGGCGGGCCGGCGGGACGACTGGCCGCGCGACGTCGCCGCGGCTTCGTCGCGGGGGTGGTCTTCTCGTCCGCGGCAGCTGCGGCGGCGTTCTCTTCAGGTGTGGTCGTCACGGGTTGCTCCGCTTCGCCCGCAGCGTCCGCTCCACCGGTCAACCCGCGGCCGCTCGAGCGTCCTCGTCGGAATCGCCGGGCGGGTCGTCCCGCACCCGACGGAAGTCCTCGGTGCACCGGCGGGTTCGCGCGACGCGTGCTCCGCCCGTGCCGCCGGCGGTCGTCGTCCAGCACGAGGGCCGGGGCGCCTGCGAGGTCCTTCCACCAGACCGCGGCGCTGCCCGGGACCCGCGCACCAGGCGGCGGTCTCGACGGCGGGCCGCGCGCCCGGTGTGGGGAACGCTCGGCCACCGCCAGTGTGGCACAGCCGACCGCAGGTGACCCTTCGCACCGATCCGGCAGGAACGTGGTCAGGAGGCCCCCGCGTCCGCTACGGTCTGATCAACACCCATCCAGAGTGGCCGAGAGACCTGGCTCGTCGACGCCACAGCAACCACCGCGCGAGCGGCAGGTGCTCCCGCCAGGGGCGATGGAGGAACCGCTGTGACCAGCTGTACCCGTCTGACCCGGCGTTACCACGTCGACCTCTCGCGCACGGCCTCGATGACCTGTACCCCGGGTTCGTCGATGCGCCGGGGGACGCTCCGCGCTCTCTGACCAGCGCAGTCCCTCCCCCAGACCCCTCCCGAGCGCGCCGCCACCGCGCGCACCCCCGACGGACGTCCGTCCGCCCACCCACCGGAGCACACCCATGTCCGCGCCCCGTCGCACCCCTCTGCCCACGAGCACCTCGCGCCTGATCGCCTCCCGCCGCCGGGTGCTGTCCTCCGCCCTCGGCATCGGCGCGCTCGGTGCGCTCGCCGCCTGCGGTGAGGAGCAGTCGGCCTCCGGGCTGGCCGCCGCGCAGGCCGTCGACCTGCAGGGCGCGACCATCAAGCTGATGGTCAACCAGCCGCACGTGCTGGCCTTCACCGACCTGCTCGGGCCGGCGTTCGAGCAGGAGTTCGGCGGCAAGCTCGAGGTCACCGCGATCCCCTACGACCAGCTGACGAGCAAGCAGATCCTGGACGTGCAGGGCGGCGACGGGGAGTTCGACGTCTTCGACTACTTCTACTTCGGCCTCGGTGAGCTGGTGAACGCCGACGCCCTCGTGGACCTGACCGACTGGATCGGCGCGAACGGCGACATCGGCACCGACGACTTCCTCCCGTCGGTCTACGACCCGTACACGCTGCTGGACGGCAAGCGCTACGGCCTGCCCTTCGACGGCGACACCCACGTCCTCTACTACAACGCCGAGGTTTTCGAGCGGTACGGCGTGCAGCCGCCCACGACGTGGGACGAGTACGACGCCGCCGCGGCGAAGATCACCCAGGACTCCGGCGGCAGCGTCTACGGCGCGATCGTCGAGGGCCAGCAGGTGCCGATGATCCTCGGCTGCTCCTTCATCAACCGCCTCGCCGGGTACGGCGGGACGCTGGTCGACGCCGACGGCGGGCCGGCGTTCGCGGGCCAGGAGGGGCTGGCCGCGCTGCAGCACCTCATCACCGTGGCGCCCTCGGCGCTGCCGACGCCGCTGCAGACCGGCTTCGACCAGGCCAACTCGGCGTTCCTGGCCGGTCAGGGCGCGATGCTCGACACCTGGACCGACCTGGGGCTGAAGGCGCAGGACCCGGCCAGCTCGAAGATCGTCGACAAGTGGGGCGTGGTGACGCTGCCGGTCGGCGGGTCGAACACGACACCGCGTTCGGCGCTGGACTCCGGTTTCGGCCTCGGCGTCTCGACGGCCTCGTCCCAGCAGGACAAGGCGGCCGCGTTCATCAAGTGGGCCACCGACCGGGAGCGCAACTTCCTGCTGGCCTCGACGGCCGGGTCGGGCATCGACCCGGCCCGCACGAGCGTGCTGGAGTCGGCGGAGTACGCCACCGCCGCCGGGAAGGCGACCGACGTCATCCGCGAGGGCCTGACGGGCGACCCGCTGGTGTGGCCGAAGCAGGCCGGCGCGCCGAAGGCCCTGCAGGACCTCGTCGACCAGCTCGCGCTGGCCATCCAGGGCACCGAGGACCCGCAGGCCGCGCTCGACAAGGCCGCCGAGAGCTGGGGGAAGACGCTCGGATGACGCTCCTGGACGAACGACGCGGCACCGTGCCGCGCCAGCGCGGCAACGGCTCCCGGCGCGCCGTCCCCGGACGGCACCGCCCGGGGCACGTCTCGACGTGGCTGGCCGCGCCGAGCCTGGCCGGGCTCGCCCTGATGCTCGTCTACCCGACGCTGTTCGTCGTGGCGCTGGCGTTCACCAAGTCGTCGCTGGCCAAACCGCTGCAGGTCTTCACCGGCACCGACAACTTCGTCGAGGCCTGGGAGTCGGTGGCGTTCGCCGGCTCCCTGGTGCGCTCGGTGGTGTTCGCCGTCGTCGCCGCGCTGGCGGCGACGGCCCTCGGAGTGGTGCTGGCGCTGCTGCTGCACGCGCGGGGCACCCGGTTCGGCGTCGTCGGCACGATCCTGCTGCTGCCGCTGGTGACACCACCGGTCATGGTCGGGGTGGCGTGGAAGCTCATGCTGGCCCCGGTCGGCGGGGCGTTCGGCGGGCTGTTCTCGGCGCTCGGGTTCCCGGGGGCCAACCCGCTGGGCGACAGCGTCGGCGCGTTCGGTGCGCTCGTCGTCATGCACGTGTGGCAGTGGACCCCGCTGGTGACGTTGCTGGTGTTCGCGGCCCTGCTCGGGGTTCCCGAGGAACTGCGCGAGGCGGCCGCCCTGGACGGGGCCGGGACGTTCCGGTCGTTCACGAACGTCGTGTGGCCGGTCATCGCACCGAACGTGTTCTCGGTGCTGCTGCTCGAACTGGTCATCGGCCTGAAGGTCTTCGACCTGGTCACGGTCGTGACGCAGGGCGGGCCGGGGGTGTCCACCATCGTCAGCAGTTTCGAGATCTTCCGGACCGGCATGCGGGGCAGCTACGAGATCGGCACCGCAGCGGCCGAGACGCTGGTCTTCGGGCTCGTCGTCGGGGTGCTGACCACCGTCGTCACGCTGCTGCGGGCGCGCGCCGTGAAGGCCGACCAGTGAGCGAGCAGAGGCGCGTCGGCGCCTGGACGCAGGCGACGCGCCGACGAAGTCGCTGCGCGGCGCCGGAGGGAGGCGCCGGCTCGAGCGCCTCGACCGAGCGAGTCGGGGCTGCACGGTGAGCGCGGCCGTGCTGCGCCGCGGGGGTCTGCGGCTGGTCCTGGCGCTCGTGGCGTTCGTCGCGCTGCTGCCGATGCTGTTCATGGTCTCGCTCTCGCTGCGCAGCGTCGACGACATCGCCAACGGCGGGTGGCTGCCCAGCGTGTTCGTGTGGTCGAACTTCCGGGCCGCGTTCGAGACGGTCCCGCTGTCGACGATGCTGGCGAACTCGTGGGTCGTCGCGATCGGGGCGACGCTGCTGACGTCGATCGTCGCCGTGCCCGCGGCGTACGTCACCGCCCGCGCCGGTCAGCGCGGTGAGCGGTTGCAGACGCTGCTGCTGGCCAGCTACTGCGCTCCCCCGATCGTCGCGGTGCTGCCGCTGTACTACCTGCTCAAGCAGGCGGACCTGACGAACTCCGCGCTCGGGCTGGTGCTGGTCAACGGCCTGGCCAACGTCCCGGTCGCGGTGTGGCTGCTCGACGGTTTCGTGCGGCGCATCCCGGTCGAGATCGAGGAGGCCGGCTGGGTCGACGGCCTGTCGACGACGCAGGGTTTGCGCCGCATCGTCCTGCCGCTGCTGGCCCCCGGGCTGGTCGCGGCGCTGCTCATCTGCCTGTTCCTGTCCTACAACGAGTTCCTGTTCGCGGTGTCGTTCTCCCAGAGCACCTCCAGCCAGACCCTGCCGGTCGGGCTGTCGCTGTTCCAGGGGGACCGCACCGTGCAGTTCGGCCAGCAGGCCGCGGCCTCGCTCGTCGGGATCGTCCCGATGTACGTGCTCGCGGTGGTGGCCCAGAAGTGGCTCGTCGGCGGGTTGTCCGCCGGGGCCGTCAAGTGAGGGAGTCGCACGTGTCCGATCGCCGCATCCACCTGAACGCCTTCGACATGACCTGCGTCGGCCACCAGTCCCCCGGGCTGTGGAAGCACCCGGCCGACGAGTCGCACCGCTTCGACGACATCCGGTACTGGACCGAGCTGGCGAAGCTGCTCGAGCGCGGGAAGTTCGACTCGCTGTTCATCGCCGACGTCCTGGGGATCTACGACGTCTACCAGGGCGGGCCGCAGACGGCGCTGCGCGAGTCGACCCAGGTCCCGGTCGGCGACCCGCTGCTGGCGGTCTCGGCCATGGGGGCGGTGACCGAGCACCTCGGGTTCGGCGTCACGGTGTCCCTCACCTACGAGCAGCCGTACTCCTTCGCCCGCAAGATGGCCACGCTGGACCACTACACGAACGGTCGGGTCGGCTGGAACGTCGTCACCAGCTACCTGGAGTCCGCCGCGAAGAACCTGGGCCTGTCGACGCAGATCTCCCACGACGACCGCTACGAACTCGGCGAGGAGTTCATGGAGGTCGTCTACAAGCTGTGGGAGGGCTCCTGGGAGGACGACGCCGTCGTGCGCGACCGCGAGGCCGGCGTGTTCACCGACCCCGACAAGGTGCACCCGATCGAGCACCACGGCCGGTTCTTCGACGTCCCCGGCATCGGCCTGACGGCCCCGTCCCCGCAGCGCACCCCGGTGATCTTCCAGGCGGGCGCCTCGCCACGCGGCATCGCGTTCGCGGCCCGGCACGGTGAGGCCATCTTCAACACGGCCACCCGTCCCGAGGTCATGCGCCCGTGGGTGGACCGGTTGCGCGCCTCGGCGGAGCAGGCCGGCCGTGACCCGCGCAGCGTCAAGGTGTTCACCCTGGTGACGATCATCACCGCGGCCACCGACGAGGAGGCGCGGGCCAAGTACGAGGAGTACGCGCAGTACGTCAGCTACGACGGCGCGCTGAACCTGTACGGCGGCTGGAGCGGGCTGGACCTGTCGAGCTACCCGCCGGACGAACCGCTGGAGTACGCCGAGACCCAGGCCGTCCGCAGCGCCGTCGAGGCGTTCTCGACCGCCGACCCCGACCGCAAGTGGACCCCGCGGGACATCGCCAACTGGGTCGGCATCGGCGGCATGGGCACGGTGATCGTCGGGTCCCCCTCGACCGTGGCCGACGAGCTGCAGCGGTGGATCGAGGTCGGTGACGTCGACGGGTTCAACTGCGCGTACGCCATCACGCCGGGCACGTTCGAGGACATCGTCGAGTTCGTCGTGCCCGAACTGCAGCGTCGCGGCGTCTACCCCACCGAGTACGAGGGCGAGACGCTGCGCGAGACCATCTACGGCAAGGGGCAGGTGCACGTGCGCGACGACCACCCGGCGGCGCGGTTCAAGGCGGGCGCGCAGTGACCGCCCACGTCATCGCCGACGCCGCCGAGGCGCTGGCCGTCGCCGAGGAGTTCGGGGCCGGGCTGGCCAAGGGCGACGCCGCGCGGGACGCCGAGCGGCGGCTGCCGCACGAGGAGGTCGCCGCGCTGGCGCGGACGGGGCTGCTCGGGCTGACGGTGCCGCGGTTCTTCGGCGGCGCCGGCCTGGGCGCCCGCGACCTCGGCGACGTGTTCGTCGAGATCGCCAAGGGCGACTCCAGCGTCGGGCAGATCCCCCAGAACCACTACTTCTTCGTCGACGTCGTGCACCACGTGGGAACCCCGGAGCAGAAGCGCTTCTTCTACGGCGAGGTCCTCGCGGGCCGGCACTTCGCCAACGCGCTGTCCGAGCGCGGGTCGAAGACGGCCTGGGAGTACGACATCCGCTTCGAGAAGCAGTCCGACGGGCGCTACCTCGTCGACGGCGTGAAGTACTACGGAACCGGGACGCCGTTCGCGCCGTGGATCCCGATCTACGCCACCGACCGCAGCGAGGACCCGGACGGGAGGCTCGTCGCCGCGTGGGTCGAGGCGTCCGACCCGGGTGTCACGATCCAGGACGACTGGATCGGCATGGGCCAGCGGACCACCGGGTCCGGCACCGTGCGGTTCGAGAACGTCCTCGTCGAGGCCGACCGGGTGCTCCCGGCCGGGAGGATGTTCGAGCAGGCCGAGACGTTCGGCGCGTTCGGCAACTTCCTGCACGCCGCCATCGACGTCGGGATCGCCTGGGCCGCGCTGCGCGACGCCGCCGAGCTGGTGAAGACGGTCGCCCGGCCGTGGCCGGAGTTCGGCGCCCCCAGCGCCGCGCAGGACCCGCTGGTCATCCAGGAGTTCGGTGACCTCGTGCTGCGCACCCGCGCCGCGCACGCCCTGCTGCGCGAGGCCGGGACGGCCATCGACGCCGCCCGCGGGGACCTCACCGAGGAATCGGCCGGGGAGGCCTCGCTGGCCGTCGCCGCCGCCCGCGCGGCCGCCGACACCGCCGCGGTGTCGGTGTCCTCGGACGTGTTCGCCCTCGTCGGCACCCGGTCGGCGGCCAAACCGCTGAACCTGGACCGGCACTGGCGCAACGCGCGCACCCACACCCTGCACGACCCACGCCGTTCGAAGTTGCAGCACCTCGGCCGGCACGCCCTGCTCGACGTCTTCCCGCCCGCGAACGGGTGGGTGTGAGGAGAACCGTGACCACGTCCGAACAGGTCCTCGAGGCGGCGCGCGACGTCGCGAACCACCTCGCCCTCGACGCCCTCGAGCGCGACCGCGCGAACGCCGAGCCGTTCACCGAGGCCGAGCTGCTGCGCAAGGCGGGGCTGCCGAACGTCCTGCTGCCCACCGGGATCGGCGGTGGCGGCCTGCCGTGGTCGGTGGCGCTGGAGGTCGTGCGCGAGATCGCCCGCGCCGACGGCTCGATCGCCCAGCTCGTCGCCTACCACTACGTCAACGCGCACAACCTCGTGTGGGTGGCCGACGACGCGGGCCGGCAGCGCTGGGGGGTGCCGAGCGCGCAGCAGCAGTGGTTGTGGGGCGACTCGGTCAACCCGGTCGACCCCGACCTGCAGCTGGTGCGCGACGGGGACGGCTACCTGCTGCGCGGCACGAAGAACTTCTCCACCGGCGCCAGCGTCGGGGACGTCACCGTCGTCGGCGGGGTCACCGACGACGGGCAGGACCTGCTCGTCGTCGTCCCCCGCGAGACCGAGGGGTTCGTCAAGGGCGGCGACTGGGACAACCTGGGCCAGCGGCTGTCCGCCTCCGGCTCGGTGCGCTTCGACGACGTGCGGATCACCCCCGACGCCGTGCTCGGTTCGGCCTCGAAGAGCGGCGCGTTCGGCTCACTGGTCACCCCCGCGATCCAGGCCGCGTTCGGGCACTTCTACCTGGGCGTGACCCGCGGGGCGCTGGAGGCGGCCTCGGAGTACACCCGCACGACGTCGCGGCCGTGGCTGCTGTCGGACGTGAGCAGCGCCGTGGAGGACCCGTACGTGCTGGCCACCTACGGCCGGCTCGTCGCGCGCCTGCGGGCCGCGGAGGCGCTGGGCCGCAGCGTGGGTGAGTCGCTGTCGCAGGCGCACGAGCGCGGCGCGGACCTGACGTGGGCCGAGCGGGGTGAGGTGGCCGAGGAGATCGCGGCCCTCAAGGTGGTCTCCTCCGACCTGGCGGTCGAGGCGACCTCGGCGATCTACGAGGTGACCGGCGCCCGGGCGTCGGCGAACAAGTACGGCTTCGACCGGTTCTGGCGCAACGTGCGCACCCACACCCTGCACGACCCGGTGCAGTACAAGGCCCGCGAGGTGGGCAACCACTTCCTCACCGGCGCCCACCCGGACTTCACCCTCTACACCTGACGTGCCGGGTCGGTGCGCAGCGCTGGCCCGCTGGTGATCGAGCACGACCGTTCGGCGGTCAGGTGCAGTTCCGCGAGACGTGTCGTGCTCGATCACCAGCGGGTTCGCGCTAGCGCGCTCCCCGCGTGTGGCGGAGCAGCACCGCGCCGTGCGGGTCGAGCGACACGGGGATCGCGGTGCTGCCGGGGGCGACGCCGCGAGTGGTGTCCTCCTGCACCGTGACCGGGGCGGTCTTCACCGCGGTGCCCGTCCACAGCTCCTCGACCGTGCCCAGTTCGGCGGGCAGGTCGACGTTGCGGCTGTCGAGGACCACCTCGAGCGGTTCGTCGGCCAGGTTGAACGCCGCGACGTAGCCCTCACCGTCGGCACCCCGCGCGGTCCACAGCACGAGCGGTCCCTCGCGGAACACCTCGCGGTTGCCGGTGCTCTCGAGCACGGCGAGCACGTCGGCGTTGGTGAACAACGCGATCGTCGCCGGGTCCGAGCTCGGCAGGTCCCCACCGATCATCAGCGGCGAGCGGGCGACGACCCACAACGTCACGAGCGTGCGCCGTTCGGCCGGGGTGAGCCGGTCGTCGCGCGGTTCGCCCCGCTCGGCGCGGATCCCGACGCGTCCCAGCGGGAGCATGTCCCCGTCGGGCCAGCCGGCCGGGCCGGCGTGCGGGGCCCAGCGGGCGAACCGTGCGAAGTTCGCCTCGACGTCCTCCCACCGGTCCCACAGGTCGTCGCAGATCCGCCACATCGTCGCGTGCTCGCGCAGGTGCTCCAGCCGCGACAGCGACAGGTCCCGGCCGGGCGACAGGCTGAGGGCGATGTCGCGACCGGACCGTTCGATCGCCCGGGCGTACGCCTCGACGTCGGCGGCCTGGTAGGGCCAGAGCATGTCGTCGGCCTTGAGGAAGTCGACGCCCCACTGCGCGTACAGCTGCAGCGTGGAGTCGTAGTAGGCCTGGGCGCCCGGGCGGGAGTGGTCGAGCCCGAACATGTCGGGGTTCCACTCGCAGACGTTGTCGCGGTCGGCGACCTGCGAGGCCCGGGCGCTCGACCCCGCGACCGGGGCGTCGGCGTCCACGGCCAGCCGGGGGATCCCGCGCATGACGTGGATGCCGAACTTCAGTCCGAGCGCGTGCACCCGCTCGGCCAGCGGCCCGAAGCCCGCTCCCCCGGCCGCGCTCGGGAACCGGCCCGGGTCCGGCACCAGCCGGCCGAACTCGTCCAGGCACAGCGGGGCGCCGGCGTTGTAGCCGTGGGGCTTGGCCGTCGGATCGGACCAGTCGATGTCGACCACGACGGTGTCCCAGCCGTACGGCAGGAGGTGCTCGGCCATGAAGGCGGCGTTGTCGAGCACCTCCTGCTCGGTCACGGTGGTGCCGTAGCAGTCCCAGCTGTTCCAGCCCATGGGCGGACGGCTCATGCGCGCAGGTTCTCCGGCAGCCGCTCCGCGTGCGCGGCGAGCAGTTCGTCCGTCATGGCCCGGGCCTGCTCCAGGGTCAGCAGCGCCGCGGTCAGCGGGTCCACCGCCACGGCGTGGTGGACGTTCTCGCGGTTGCCCGTCAGGGCCGCCTGCACGGCGAGGGTCTGCACGTTGACGTTGGTGCGGTTCAGCGCGGCCAGCTGCAGGGGGAGCTCCCCAACGGCGGTGGGCTGCACGCCGTTCTCGTCGACGAGGCACGGCACCTCGACGCACGCGTCGGAGGGCAGGTTGGAGATGACGCCCACGTTCGGCACGTTGCCGTAGACGACGCTCGGGACGCCCGTGACGACGGAGTTCACGATCGACGCCCCGTACTCGACCGACGGCTTCAGCTCGGCCTTGAGCTTGTCCAGCTGGGCGTCGATGTCGCCCTGGTCGTCGTGGCCCACGCAGATCTCGTAGTAGTCCCAGCGCTCGGGGATGTACTGCCGGATCATCTCGGCGTTCTTGCGGAAGTACGGCAGGTACTCCGAGGCGTGGTGGCTGGACTCGGTCTCGAAGTAGCCGAACGCGTTCATGATGGTCGTGCGGACCTGCTCGTTGCCGCCCTCGTAGGTGCTGGCGGCCTGCGCGGCCTCGCTGTGGTCGCCGTCGTCGCCGAGCAGGTCGCCGGCCGCGCGGCCCACCTGGTGACGCTCGTTCATCACCTCGCGCAGCCGCGGGTAGAGGTCCTCGGTGCCGCGGCGGAACTTCAGGATCCACGCCTGGTGGTTGATGCCGGCCGAGAGGTAGTTGACCTCCTCGTAGGGCACGCCGAGGGTGCGGGCCAGCATGCGGGTGGTGCCCTGCACGCTGTGGCACAGGCCGACGGTCTTCAGGCCCTTGGCGTTGAGGAACGCCGTGGCCATGGCCATCGGGTTGGCGTAGTTGATGAACACCGCGTCCGGGCACACCTCCAGGGCGTCGGCCGCGATGGCCTCGTACGCCGGCACGGAGCGCAGGAAGCGGAACACCCCGCCGGGGCCGACGGTGTCGCCGACGGTCTGGTCGATGCCGTACTTGCGCGGGATGAGGACGTCGTCCTTGTAGGCCTCCACCCCGCCGACCTGGAAGGTGATGATGACGAAGTCGGCGCCGTCGAGCGCCGCGCGGCGGTCGGTCGTCTCGACGACCTCGGCGTCGAAGCCGTGGTGGGCGACGAGCTTGCGCGCCGCGTCGGCGACGGGCCCGAGCTTGTCGGGACGGATGTCCATGAGGCACAGCTGCGCGGACCGCAGGGCCGGGAAGCTGAGGATGTCGCCGATCAGGCGGAAGGGGAAGACGAAACCACCGGCGCCGATGATGGTGATCTTGGGGCTCTGCGTCATGGCTCGACCCTAGGCGCGCACCCCGCGCCGAGTCCTCCGGGGAACACCTGCGACCTTCCAGGATCCTCAGGTAACCTCGCAGTGTGGAAGTGGTCGAGCCAGCACTCTGGGTGCACCGTGGCGCGGTGCCGCCGATGCGCGAGTTCCACCGGCACGACGACCTGGAGATCAACGTAGCGGTGCGCGGCTCGCTGGACTACCTGCTCGGCGGCGAGCGCGTCAGCGTGCCACAGGGGCACACCGCGATGTTCTGGGCGGCCGCACCGCACCGGCTGATTCCCGCGGAATCACCGCAGGACAGCGACATCTGCTGGATCCACCTGCCCCTGGCGGCCGTGCTGCGCTGGTCGCTGCCCGAGGAGTTCTCGGCGACGGTGATGTCGCACGGGACGGTCGTCGTGCCGACGGAGGCCATCGGCCACCACGTCGAGGCGCAGTTCTCCACCTGGCAGCGCGACCTGGCCTCCGGGGCCCACACGGAGACCGTCCTGCTCGAGGCGAACGCGATGGTGCTGAGGATCCTGGCACACCAGGGCGCCTCCCCCGTCCCCCGGCCGCGGCCGGACCTGCGCCCCGTCGCGCAGATGGCGCGGTACACGGCCGAGAACTTCCGCAACGCCGTCTCGACCGCCGACATCGCCCGGGCCGCGAACCTGAACCCGAACTACGCGACCACGCTGTTCCGCCGGGCCACCGGCGTGACCCTGGGCGAGCAGCTGCTGCGGCACCGCATCGCCGAGGCGCAGCGGCTGCTGCTCACGACCTCGATGACGACGACGGCCGTCGCGCACGCCGCCGGCTTCGGGTCCGGGAGCAGCCTGTACGCCCACTTCGCGCGGGCCTGCGGCTGCTCCCCCGGCGCCTACCGCGCCACCCGCACCCTCGTCCCCTGACCGCCCGGGAACCGGCACGTCGCCCCCACGGGTCCGGTCACCGGACCCGTGGATGGAGCCGGCGCCCTGCGCCGGACGACGTGCCGGCCCGCCGGCTCACTCGTCGGGGTCGGTGAACAGGCTGTTCAAGCGGTCGTTCGCCGCGTTCAGCGAGTCCACGTCGGCGTTGAAGGCCATGACGTTGTCCATCGCCGAGCTCATGGTGCTCTGGATCTCCGCCGCCTGCAGGACGGCCGGGTAGGGGAAGGTCGTCCCCTGCTCGATCTGGTCGGTGAAGGCGCTGATGTCGAACCCGGTCTCGCCCAGCGAGGCCTTCGACGTCTCGACCGTGCTGGCGATGGCCGGCATGACGACCCCGGCCTCGGCGACCACGGACTGGCACTCCTCCGAGGCCAGGTACTGCACCCACTTCCACGCCGCCCCCTTGACCTGCGACGACGTGGAGATCGAGTCGGCCAGGGAGTTCTGCATCGCCGCGCGCTGCCCGGAGGGGCCGATCGGCGTGGGCGCCAGCTGGAGGTTGACCCCCTGCAGGGAGCCGTAGTTGGCGGTGTTCCAGGAGCCCTCGCTGACGATGGCGTACCGGCCGGCCTGCATCTGCTGGTCGGGCGAGCCGCCCTCGGTGAAGGCCAGCGGCGGCATGTACCCCTTGTCGATGAGCCCGCGCCACCACGAGTAGGTCTCCTGGAAGCGCGGGTCGTCGTAGTTGAACTTCGTGCCCCACGACTCCTTGTCCATGTACCACCAGCCGGTGGTCATGGCCAGGTAGCTCCACTCGACCTGACCGAACGGCGCCCCGGAGGAGCCCAGGCCGAGGCCGTAGGTCTTCACCTTGGTCTTGTCGAAGCCCGGTTCGTCGCCGCGGACACCGTTCTCGTCCACGGTGAGGTGGGCGATGACGTCCTCGTAGGTCCCCCCGTCCTGCGGGTTCCACGTGAGGTTCTTCATCTGCTCGGCGGTGATGCCCGCCTCGGTCGTCATGTCCTCGTTGTAGAACAGCCCGACGGTGTCGAAGTCCTTGGGCAGCCCGTACCGCTTGCCGTCCGGACCGATCCACAGCTCGGTCGTGCCCTCGACGTAGTCGTCCAGGTCGATGTCGGACGCCGCGAGCTGCTCGTCGATCGGCACGATGAGCCCTCGCTCGGCGAACTCGCCGTAGCGCTGGGTGTGGTCGGCGAAGACGTCGGGTGCGGAGTTGGCGACGAACCCGGTGAACAGCTTGTTCCAGTAGTCGTCCCACCCGAACTGCTCGATCTGGATCTCGATGTCCGGGTTCTGCGCCTGGAAGTCGATGGCGCACTGCTGGTAGGCCGGCAGCTGCGCCGACTCCCACAGCCAGTAGGTGACGGTGCCGGTGTCGCCGTCGGCGCCGGGGTCGACCCCGTAGCTGCCGCAGGCCGACAGCATGAGCGCGGCCCCGGCGGAGGCGACGGCGTTCCGGACCCTCTTCTTCGAGAACTTCACGGGATTCCTCACTTGATGCCGGAGAAGCCGATGGAGTTGACGACCTTGCGGCTGAAGATCGCGAACAGGATGATCACGGGCAGTGCCGCCATGAGCGTCGCCGCCATCAGGCCGGCCCAGTCGGGAGCGCCCTGCGGGGTCTGCGAGCGGAAGATGCCCAGGCCGACGGTCAGGACGCGGTGGTCGCGGTCGGAGGCGACCAGCAGCGGCCAGAAGTACTCACCCCAGGCCTGGATGTACTGCAGGATCGTCAGCGTCACGATCGGGCCGGAGGCCATCGGCAGGATGACCTTGAAGAACCGGCCGACCGCCGAGGCGCCGTCGAGCCGGGCGGCCTCCTCGACCTCGCGCGGGATCCCCAGGAAGAACTGCCGCAGGAAGAAGATGGCGAACGGCGTCATGAAGAAGAACGGCAGGATGATCGCGGTGTAGCTGTTCAGCAGCCCCAGGTCACGCATGAGCAGGAAGTTCGGCAGCTGGGTGAAGATCGGCGGGACCATGAGCGCGGTGAGGAAGAGGAAGAACACCGCGTTGCGGCCCGGCCACTTCAGCCGGGAGAACGCGTAGGCGGCCATCGCGCCGAAGAACACCTGGCCGGCCGTGATGAAGCAGGCCACGAGGACGGAGTTGAGCAGGTAGCGGCCGATGTTGACCGACGCCCCGGACCCGGCCTGGGCCTGCGCCTCGGCCGTGCTCGCCAGGCCCAGGACGCGCTCGAACGCACCCAGCGTGGGTTCCACGGGCAGCAGGTTGGACGGTTCGGTCGCCAGGAACGCGCCGTTGGAGAAGGCGGTCCGCAGCATCCAGTAGAACGGGAAGAGCGTGACGAGCATCATGACGCCGAGCGTCGTCCAGGCCAGGACGCGGCCGACGCCGGGCCGCCCGCGACGGGCGCCCCCGGTGGGTTTCGAGACCGCGACGGCCTCGTCGAACGTGGTAGCGGTGGTGGCCACGACGCCTCCTTGGGATCTCTGGTCGCTCAGGCGACGTCGGACTCGTCGGCGCGCATCAGCCGGAGCTGGACGAACGCGACGACGGCGAGGATGAGGAAGAGGACGACCGAGACCGCCGAGGCGTACCCGAACTGGTAGCGCTGGAAGGCCAGGTCGAAGATGTAGTACTGGATGACGCGGGAGGCGTCACCCGGACCACCGGCGGTCGTGACGGCGACGGTGTCGAAGGCCTGGAACGAGCCGATCACGGTGATGACCAGCACCAGCGCCAGGATCGGCCGCAGCAGCGGCAGGGTGATGCGCCAGAACATCTTCCACTCCGAGGCACCGTCCACCCGGCCGGCCTCGTAGACGTCGCCGGGGATCATCAGCATGCCCGCGAACAGCAGCAGCGCCGTGTAGCCCAGGTGCCGCCAGGTGTTGATGAACGCGATGGTCGGGATGGCCCAGTTCTGGTCACCGAAGAACGGGATCGCGTCGAGCCCGACCCAGCCGAGGATCTCGTTGGTGATGCCGATCTGCGCGTCGAGCATCCAGTAGAAGACCAGGGCCACGACGACGTTCGAGATCAGGTACGGCAGCACGATGATGCTGCGGACCAGGATCGAGCGGGTCAGCCGGTGCAGCAGGACCGCCAGCAGCAGCGCCAGCACCGTCTGGGTGCCGATGTTGATGACGACGTACTGCACGGTCACCTTCATCGCGTTCCAGAAGGTGGCGTCGGACAGCAGGGCCGTGTAGTTCGCCAGGCCGACGAACTCGGGCCGGTTGAACACGTCGTACTCGGTGAAGCTGAAGTAGATCCCACGCAGGGTGGGCCAGAAGTAGAAGACGACGAACCCCAGCAGTGCCGGGGCGATGAACGCCAGTGCCGTCAGCCGTTCGCGGGTGCTGCCGTTGACGTCGGGGCGCAGGTCCTGCCCCGACACCGAGACCCCCCGCGCGCGAGCGGCTCTGCTCGTGATGGCCATACCGGTGAGACCTTCCGTCCGCTGGTCAGTCCTGCCCGGCGTGCGCCGGGCCGGTGGAACGTGTCGAGAGTGTTGCCGTGGTGCGCAGCAGGAGCAGTTGCTCGGGCTGCAGGGCGGGGGCGGTGATCCCGACGGTGGCCAGGACCCGGCCGGTGGCCCGGACCGGGGCGACCGTCCAGGGGACCGGGTCCCCGGCCCGCAGGCGCGGGGTGTCCCCCGGCGCCTGGACGCGCAGTTCGTACTCGACGTCGGGCAGCAGCCCCGGGATGCGCAGCCGGCCGGGGATCGACAGGTCCGGCGTGGTGAGCTGGACGACGGCGAACAACCCGTCGCTGCCGTCGGCCGCCACGACACCGTGCAGCGCCAGGGAGTCGTCGGCGACGTCCGCGCGCACGACCCGGCCGGTGTGCAGCAGCGGGCGGACCTCCTTGTACAGGGCCACCCACGCCGCCAGCTCGGTCCGTTCCGCGGGGTCGAGGCGCGTGATGTCGGTCTCGATGCCGAAGGAGGCGAACAGTGCCGTGCCCGCCCGGAACGACAGGTCGGTGGCCCGGTGGGTGGTGTGCGAGGGCGAGGCCCCCACGTGCGAGCCGACGAGCTCGGGCGTGACGACCTGGGTGGTCCAGCGCTGGATCTGCTGGCGTTCCAGCGGGTCGATGCAGTCGCTGCCCCACACCCGGTCGGTGTGCTCGAGGATCTCCAGGTCGACGCGCAGGCCGCCGGAGGAGCACGACTCGATCTCGACGCCCGGGTGCGCCGCGCGCAGTTCGTCCAGCAGGCGGTACACGGCCAGGGTCTGGGCGTGCACGCCGGGGGCGTGCCCGGCGCCGGAGCCCGCCTCGAGCAGGTCCCGGTTGTGGTCCCACTTCAGGTAGGAGATGTCGTTCTCGCTCAGCAGCGCGTCGAGGCGGCCCAGGAGGTGGGCGTAGGCGTCGGGGTTGCCGAGGTCGAGGACCTGCTGCTGCCGCGAGACCAGCGGCAGCCGGTCCGCGGACGGGCGCAGGATCCACTCCGGGTGCGCCCGGGCCAGGTCGGAGTCGGGGTTGACCATCTCCGGTTCGACCCACAGGCCGAACTCCAGGCCGAGTCCGGTGACGACGTCGATGAGCGGCTTCAGGCCCTGCGGCCAGACGTCCTCGTCGACGTACCAGTCCCCCAGGCCCGCGGAGTCGTCGCGGCGGTGCCGGAACCACCCGTCGTCCAGGACGTAGCGCTCGGCGCCGACCTCCGCTGCGGCCCGGGCCAGTTCGCTGAGCCGGTCGAGGTCGTGGTCGAAGTACACGGCCTCCCAAGTGTTGACGATGACCGGCCGCGGGGTCCTGGGGTGGTGCGGGCGGGCGCGCAGGTGGTCGTGGAACCGGGCCGCGACGCCGTCCAGGCCCTGTGCCGAGTGCGCGGCGTAGACCCAGGGCGTCGTGTACGACTGGCCGGGCGCGAGCCGCACCTCACCGGGCAGCAGCAGCTCACCACCGGTCAGGACGGTGGCGCCGGTGTACTGGCGGTCCACGACGGCGCGGTGGTTGCCGCTGAAGGCGACGTGCTGCGCCCACACCTCACCGGTCCGGAAGGAGAAGCCCGGGGTGCCGACCGCCAGGACGAGCGGGGCGTCCGGGCCGGTGCGGCCGCGGCGGTTCTCCCGCACGTGCGCGCCCACCACGACGGGGCGACGCTGCGGGATGCGCTCCTTGGCCCAGCGGCCGGCCAGGTCGAGGATCTCGCCGGCCACCGGGGGCAGCGGCAGGGCCGGGGCGAGCTGCCCGACCTCGTAGGCCGGGCCGTCGGTCGCGGTGTTCGTCAGTTCCGCGCGGTGCCGCAGCAGGCCGCTGGGCAGGAGCTCCAGGACGATCCGCAGGCCGAGCCGGGCGTCGGGGTCGTCGGCGAGGACCTCCAGCAGGCCACCGTCGGCGCGCTCGTCGAGGGTCACGGCCGTCGGGACGAACCGGGTGGTCCAGTCGGCGCCGGCGCGCGATCCGCTGACCGCGGGGGTGCCGCTCCAGCCCCGCGACTGCTCGGGCAGCAGGCTCAGCGGCTGTGGGACGTCGACGTCGTTGTTGGCGCGGGCGGTCTCACCCGTGCGCACGAGGTCGTCGAGCACGGCCGGGTCGACGGCGCCCAGGTCGGCGCCCCAGTGCAGGACGCTGGGCAGCCGGTCGGCCCCGAGGTGCAGGACGAGACTGACGCCCGCGGCGCGCAGGTGGACGACGCGGGGTTCCGGCCGGAGGTCGGCGGGCTGGGCGTCGGTGTGCAGCAAGGTCACGTGTGCTCCGTGATCACGTCGTCGTGGCGAAGGTCGTGCGGTGGGTGAGTTCTACGGCAAAACTCACACGGGCGTCAACAGTCCCTCAGAGCCCGGTCGGGACCGTGACCGCGCCGTGACGAGCCCGGGAGTGACTTCCGTCGCGCAAGTCCTCTACAGTCACGCCACGCGACCTGCTGCGATCACCGACGATGAGGGGGTGCGTGTGAGCCTGGACCAGAGCGTCAGCCCCGCGGCACACCCGCAGGTGGTGTGGACCCCGCTGACCGGCACCGCGCACAGCATCGCGCTCGAGGTGCTCCTCGACGGGCCGCTGCCGCGCAGCGAGCTCGCCCGCCGGCTCGACCTGTCCGCCGGCAGCCTGACCCGGCTGTCCAAGCCGCTGCTGGACTCCGGCCTGCTCGTGGAGACGACCGGCGTCTACGACCCCACGTCGGGGCGGCCCACCCGGCCGCTGGACGTCGACGACTCCACCCACCACTTCGTCGGGGTCAAGCTCACCGCGGACACCGCCTACGCCGTCCTCACCACGTTGCGGGCCACGGTGGTGGCCGTCCGGGAGGCTCCGCTGACCGACCGCGACCCGGACACCGTCGCCACCGTCGTGGGGGGCCTGGTCCGGACGCTGGCCGCGGGTGAACCCCGCGGCGTCCGCGCCGTCGGCGTGAGCCTGGGCGGCAAGGTGGGGCCGGAGGGGTCCGTCGACAGCGCCCGCTACCTCGGCTGGGAGGACGTGCCGTTCGGCCCGGTGCTCGAACGCGAGCTCGGGCTGCCGGTCGTCGTCGACAACGACGTCCTCTCGCTGACCCGGGCCGAGCAGTGGTTCGGCACCGCGAGCCGCTGCAGCCACTTCGCCCTCGTCGTCATCGGGGTCGGCATCGGGTACGGCCTCGTGGTGCACGACGAGGTGCTGGACCGGCCCGACGCCGGGGTCGGGCTGCTGGGCCACTTCCCGCTCGATCCCCACGGACCGATGTGCCCCGACGGGCACGTCGGGTGCGCCGAGGCCGTCCTGACCACCGCCGCGCTGGAGTTCCGCGCGTCGATGGCGCTGCGGCGTCAGGTGTCCGTCGAGGAACTGCTCGACCTCGCCGCCGCGCAGGACCCGGCCGCCCGGCGCGTCGTCGACGAGGCCGCCCGCAACCTGGGGACCCTGCTGGCCGCCGTCGGGAACTTCGTCATGCCGGAGAAGATCGTGCTGTCCGGCGAGAACGCCCGGCTGGCCGACGTGGGCCGCGAGGCGCTCACCGCCGGGATCCGCGCCGGCCGCAACCCGCACGCCTCCGAACTCGACGTCGACGTCCAGCACACCGGTTTCACCGAGTGGGCCCGCGGCGCCGCCGTGACCGCGATCCGCACCTTCGTGCTCGGCCACCGCCGCTGACCCCGCCCCGTGATCAAGGATTCGACTCCCGCGATCAAGGATTCGACGGGTGGCAGGGGCGGTCGAGTCCTCGATCGCCGGAGTCGAGGCCTCGACCGGCGGGTGGCGCGGAGCGGGTCGTGGCCGGCGGGGTGAGCGCCTAAGCTGACCCGGTGCGGATCCCCGGGGCGACGAACGGACGACTGGTGCGTCGCCGTCACGTCGACCTGTGCCGGACGCACGCCGCCACCTGTCGCTGAGGAGTCCCCCACCGGAACTCTCCTCAGGAGCCCTCGTGAGCCCGTCCCTGCTCTTCGTCGGCGCCGGTCCGCGCACCCTCGGTGTCCTGGACCGGTTGTCGGCGCACGCCTCCACGTCCGACCGGCAGGTCGACGTGCACGTCGTCGATCCCTTCCCACCCGGGGCGGGACGGATCTGGCGCGCCGACCAGCACCCGCTGCTGTGGATGAACTCCCGCGCGGCCGACGTCACGGTGCTGCCGGACGAGACCTCGAGCCTGGCCGGGCCCCTGCGCCCCGGCCCCACGCTGTACGCCTGGCTCGCCGAGCACCGGCACGCGCTGGCCGCGGAGTTCGCCGCGACGGGTCAGCAGGCGCTGCACGAGGAGGTGCTCGGAGTGCACGAGGGCACGTTCGTCTCCCGCGCCCTGGGCAGCCGGTACCTGAGCTGGGCCTGGCAGCACGTGCTCGAGGAACTGCCGCCGACGGTGCGGGTGCACACCCACGCCACCCGGGTCGTCGACCTGGACGGAACCGGCCGGCAGCGGGTCGTGCTGGAGGACGGGACCGAACTGGCCGTCGACGCCGTCGTCCTGGCCCAGGGCCACCCCGACGTCGTACCGGGACCGCGGGAGGTGGCCGCCCGCGAGTTCGCCGACCGGCACGGGCTGCGGTACGTCGATCCCGGGTACACCAGCGACCTCGGCCTGACCGAGGACGAGCGGACGCTGCCACCGGGGGCGGACGTGCTCGTGGCCGGGATGGGGCTGGCGTTCGTCGACCTCGTGGTGCTCACCGGTCAGGGTCGCGGTGGGCGTTTCAGCGAAGGGCCCGAGGGCCTCGTCTACCACCGCAGCGGCCGCGAACCCGTGCTGCACGTGGGCAGCCGGCGTGGAGTTCCGTACCGGTCGAAGATCACCTACGGGCTCGACCAGCGCCCCACCCTGCCGCGGTTCTTCACCGCCGCGCTGCTGCCCGACACCGGCCGCCCGCTGAACCTGCGCGCCGACCTGTGGCCGCTGGTGGCCAAGGAACTGGCCGGCGCGCACTACGCCGAACTGTTCCGCGCGCACGCCGGGCGGACGGCGTTGCCGGCCGAGGAGTTCGACCGCCGGTTCGCCGACGCGGCCTGGGGCAGCGCCGAGCTCGACGACCTCGTGGCCGCCGCGGTCCCCGACCCGGCCGACCGGCTCGACCTGCACCGCCTGGACCGCCCGCTCGACGGGTGCTGGGCGGCGTCCGGGCAGGAGGTGCACGAGAAGGTCCACCGGCACGTCGCGGCCGACGTCGCCCGGCGCGCCGACCCCGCGTACAGCATGGACGCGGCGGTGTTCCACGCCCTGCTGTCCTGCTACGTCACGGTGGCCGGGCTGGCGCACGCGGGACGGCTCGACGAGCAGTCCGTCGTCGAGGTCGACGGCTGGTGGCACGGGTTCTTCAGCTACGTCGCCTCCGGGCCCCCGCCGCGGCGGCTGCGCGAGCTGCTCGCGCTGGCCGACGCCGGGGTCGTCCGGTTCCTCGGCGGCGACGTGCACTTCGCCCCCGACGAGGTCGGGCAGTGCTGGACCGCGCGCTCGGCGAACTCCCCCGACGTCGTCAGCGCCGCGGTGCTCGTCGACGCGCGGCTGCCCGAGGCGCGGATCACCGCGAGCGCGGATCCGTTGCTGCACCGGCTCACCGACCGCGGCGAGGTGAGCGAACTCGGGAACGGCCGGCTCGTCGTCGACGCCGGGCAGCGGCTCGTGCACGCCGACGGGACGGTGCACGAGCGCCGGTTCGCGCTCGGTCCCTGGGTCGCCGGCGGTGGCTGGGCGGCCGCGTTCGCCCGGCCGGGTCTGGACGCGGGGTTCTTCCGGCTGAACGACCGGGTGGCGCAGGCGTTGCTGAGGGTGCCCGGTGAGGCCGTCAGCGTCGTCGGCCCGCGAGCAGCCAGTACCGCGCCGTCCCGGCGAACGGAACCCGCCCGCTGAGTTCGACCTCGAGTTCCTCCAGGTCCGCCGCGACCCGGTCGTCGACGCGTTCGGCCTCCTCCAGCAGCGTCGTGACGGCCAGCACCCCGGCCCGGTCGCCGACCTCGCACCCGGCCTCGGTCAGGGCGTCCTCGACGAACTCGGGAGCCAGTCGCAACGCCGTGTGCCCCGTTCCGGGATCGGTGGCGCGTTCGGCGTCCACCGCGACCCAGCCGGCCGCCGGCCCGTCCCGCAGCACGGCTGCGACCACGTCGGCGGGCGGGTTGGGCGCCAGCAACGACACGAGCCCGCCGGGCCGCGCCGAGGACACCAGCGCGGCCACGTCCGCCCGCACCTGCTGGTGGGAACTGCGGTGCTGCAGCACGTCGTGGCACAGCACGACGTCGAACGATCCCGACCCGCCCTCGCGGTGCCGGGTCAGCGCCGCCAGTGCGGCCAGGTCCTCCAGGTCGGCGTTCACGGTGTGCACCCGATCGACCACCCCGGCGGCCGTGGCCGCGGCGCGGGCCAGGGCGAGCATCTCCGGGGAACGGTCCAGGACCGTCACGTCGTGGCCGGCCAGGGCGAACGGCAGCGCGTCCCGCCCGTCACCGCCGCCGGCGTCCAGGACCCGCAACCCCGCGCCCAGTTCCGCCGTCCAGGACGCCAGGACCCGGGCGACGACGTGGTACCGCAGGCGGCCCCACGGGGAGTCCTGCCACAGCGCCCACGCCCTGTCCTCCGGGGAGGGCCCTGCCGGGGAGTTCTCCGTGGGTTCCACCGCGTCAGCCGAACAGGCGGGCGCCGGCCAGCCGGGCACCCTCGCCGAGGGTGGCGAGCTTGGCGACGGCGATCTGCGGGTGGATGCGGCCACCGAGTCCGCAGTCGGTGGAGGCGACGACGTTCTCGGCGCCGACGACGGAGGCGAACCGCTCGATGCGGTCGGCGACGAGTTCGGGGTGCTCGACGACGTTGGTGGCGTGGCTGACGATGCCCGGCACGATCTTCTTGCCCTCGGGCAGCTCCACCTCCTGCCAGACCTTCCACTCGTGCTCGTGACGCACGTTGGCCGCCTCGAACGAGTACGACCCGGCGTTGATCTCGAGCATGAGGTCGACGATGTGCTTGAACTCGATGTCCGTGGTGTGCGGGCCGTGCCAGCTGCCCCAGCACAGGTGGAACCGGATCTGCTCGGTGGGCAGGTCGCGGATCGCGTGGTTCAGCGCCTCGATGCGGATGCGGGTGAACGCGCGGTAGTCCTCCACGGAGGGTTCGGGGTTGATCTGGTCCCAGTTCTCCGCGATGGACGGGTCGTCGATCTGCACGGTGAGCCCGGCCTCGACGACGGCCTTGTACTCCTCGCGCATGACGTCGGCCCACGCCCAGATGTGCTCCTCCTCGGTGGCGTAGTGCCGGTTGGAGATGCGCGCGCCGCTGCCCGGGGACAGCGAGGTGATGAACCCCTCCTCCAGGCCCGCCGCGGCCAGGCCGGCCTTGAGGTTGGCGATGTCGGAGGCGATGGCCTCCTGGCCGACGTAGGACAGCGGACCGGTCGTCGCCGGGAACGCCGTGGCGTTCTTGCCCGTGGAGATGCCCGACGTCGGGTCCTGGTAGGCGTCCTTGAAGATCGTCCAGTCCCGGCGGTCGGGGAAACTGGTCAAGGCGACCTTGCCGGGTTCGGAGCGCACGACCGGCTGGGTGAACAGGTCCTCGCCCGTCACCTCGAGCCCCGCGACGCGCTGGAAGGAGTAGGACCACCAGGCGCCGTAGTCGACCGCGCTGGACATGGCCTTGCCGTACTCGCCGTCACCGACGATCGTCACGCCGAGCGCCTGCTGGCGTTGCACGAGGTCGACGACCGCGTCGGTGAGCAGCGCGTCGAACTCCGGCGTGCGCTCGAGGGTGAAACCGTCCTCGGCGATCCGGCGGGTCTCGTTGGCGGCGATGAGTTCGGGCGTGCGCGGCAGGCTGCCGGCGTGGGAGACGGGGATCTGCTTGGTCACGGGTGGTGCTCCGTTCAGGGGTTCGGTCGTCGGGTCAGCGCAGCGCGCGGGTGAGGTCGTCGAGCAGGTCGTCGGGATCCTCCAGCCCCACCGACAGGCGCAGCACCCCGTCGGTCAGGCCGATGGCGGCCCGGCCCTGCTCGCCGAGGCGGCGGTGCGTGGTGGTGGCGGGGTGGGTGGCCAGCGACTTGGCGTCGCCGAGGTTGTTGGAGATGTCGACGATCGTCAGGGCGTCGAGGACCTCGAAGGCCCGTTCCCTGCCGCGGCCGGCCGGGGCGTCGAGTTCGAAGGTGACGATCGTGCCGCCCAGTTCCATCTGCCGCTCGGCCAGGTCGAACTGCGGGTGGCTGGCCAGCAGCGGGTAGCGCACCCAGCGGATGCCCGCCTGCTGTTCGAGGTGCTCGGCGATGCGCAGAGCCGAGGCGGCCGAGTGCCGCACCCGCAGGCTGAGGGTTTCCAGCCCCTTGGCCAGCGTCCAGGCGTTGAACGGGCTGAGCGTCGGGCCGGTGTGCCGGGTGAGTTCGCGGAACCGGCCGTCGACGAACTCCTTCGTGCCCAGCACCGCCCCACCCATGACGCGGCCCTGGCCGTCGATGTGCTTGGTCGCCGAGTAGACGACGACGTCCGCGCCGAACGCCAGCGGCCGCTGGCCGACGGGTGAGGTGAAGGCGTTGTCCACCACGACGATCGCCCCCGCGGCGTGCGCGAGTTCGCTGACGGCGGCGATGTCCACGAGTGTCTGCATCGGGTTGGCCGGCGTCTCGAAGAACACCGCCTGCGCCGGCGTCGACAACGCCCGTTCCCACTGCGCGAGGTCCTCACCGTCGACGAACTCGGTGACGACCCCCCAACGCGGCAGGATCTCGTCGAGGACGGCGAAGCAGGACCCGAACAGGCTGCGGGCGGCGACGACCCGGTCCCCCGCGCCGAGCAGCGCGGCGAGGGCGTAGAACACCGCCGACATCCCGCTGGCCAGGCCGTAGCACGCTTCGGCGCCCTCGAGCCGGCGCAGCCGCTCGGTGAACACCGACACCGTCGGGTTGCCGTAGCGGGAGTAGACGTACCGGTCGACGTCACCGGCGAAGGCGGCCTCGGCGTCGGCCGCGGTCTCGTAGACGTAGCCGGAGGTGAGGTACAGCGCCTCGGCGGTCTCCTCGAACGGTGACCGGGTCAGGCCGGCGCGCACGGCCGTGGTGTCCGGCCGCCACCCCCGGTCCGTCACGGTGCTGGATCCGTCCGCTCCGTCGCGACGCGGAGGACGCCGCTCGTCGCTCACGACTGCCGCCAGGGCAGACCGGCCGCGCGCCAGCCGGACCCACCGCGGTGGCCGTCGGCGTCCAGCGGCCCCTCGAAACCCTCCAGGACGTTGTAGCTGGGCGTGATCCCGGCCGTCGTCGCCGCCTCGGCCGCCGCCACCGAGCGCTGCCCGGAGCGGCACAGGAAGACGACCTTGCGGTCGCTGCCCGGGGTGATCCCGGCGGTCGCCAGCTCGCCGAGGAAGCGCTCGGGGTCGACCGGCAGCCAGCTCACGAGGACGGGATCGGTCCCCAGCGCCGTCGGCGTCCCGACGAAGCGCCACTCGGCCTCCGTGCGGACGTCCACGAGGACCGCGTCGGGGTCCTCACGGACGAGGTCGAAGGCCTCACGCGGGGTGAGGTCGCCGGCGTAACCCACTGTTCCTCCCATCGGTCCTGGCATGAGCACCCTCCCGAGGGGGGTTGCTGCGGCGTCGACGAGCCAGGTCTCTCGGCCGCTCTGGATGGTCCGGTCAGCGTAGGGCATGGGCGCCCGCACCGGGTCCAGGACGGTGCGACGCGTCGCGGCTGCGGGGCCGCACCCACCGCGGTGCCGGGCGCGAGGACGCCGAGGACGCCGGGCTCCGTGCGCGGGGCCGTCGGCGCCGGGGTGGATCGGTCAGAGGAGGCGGTGCATGACGTGCAGTCCCACGTAGCCGTGCTCGGGGTGGTCGAAGGCCTGCGGAACGGTGCCGACGATGGCGAACCCGAGACCCTGCCACAGCGCCACGGCCGCGGTGTTCGTCTCGACGACGGCGTTGAACTGCATCGCCAGGAAACCCTCCTCGCGCGCCCAGGCCAGGACGTGCTCGGCCAGGGCCCGGCCCACGCCGCGACCCCGGGCGGCGGGCGAGACCATGAAACTGGCCGTCGCGACGTGCGATCCGGCGCCGGGGCGGTTCGGTCCGGACTTCGCGGTGCCCAGCACCACCCCGTCCTCCACCGCCACGAAGGTCCCCCACGGCGGGGCGTCCACCCACAACTGCCGCGCCCGTTCCGAGGTCAGTCCCTGCGGCAGCGCGTACGTCTCGCCGTCGGCGACGATCTCGTCGAAGAACGGCCAGACCTGCACCCAGTCGGCGTCGGTGAACTCGCGGATCTCCACGCCACGCACGCTACCCGGGCCGGCGTTCCGGTCACGGTGCCGGACGTCCCGGTCCGGCTCAGGCGCGCAGCAGGGCGTCGGTCAGCGCCGACCAGCTGAGCAGCGCGCACTTCACCCGCGCCGGGTACCTGGCCACCCCGGCGAAGGCGACGGCGTCGCCGAGGACCTCCTCGTCCCCGGGGTCCTCGCCGCGGCTGGTGAGCATGTGCTGCACCGCTTCGCGCAGCGGTGCGACCTGCTCGACGGACAGGCCGACGACGAGGTCGTGCAGCACCGAGGCCGAGGCCCGGCTGATGGAACACCCGACCGCGTCGTACGACACGTCACCCAGGACGTCCCCGTCGAGACGCACGCGCAGCGTGATCTCGTCGCCGCAGGTGGGGTTGACGTGGTGGGCCTCGGAGCCGAACGGTGCCCGCAGCCCTTCGCCGTGCGGGCGTTTGGAGTGCTCGATGATCAGCTGCTGGTACAGGTCCACGCCGCTCAGAATCTCACGCGAACAGGGCGCGGACGCGGTGCAGCCCGCGCAGCACGGCGTCCACGTCCGAGGGCTGGTTGTACGGCCCGAAACTCACCCGGGTCGTCGCCGCGACCCCGAACCGGCGGTGCAGCGGCCAGGCGCAGTGGTGCCCGACCCGCACCGCGACACCCTCGTCGTCGAGCAGCTGACCGACGTCGTGGGCGTGCACGTCCTCGACCACGAACGAGACGAGCCCGACGCGGTCGGCGGCGTCCAGCGGCCCCAGGACCCGTACCCACGGCAGGTCCGCGAGTTCGGCCAGCAGCCGCCGGGTGAGGTGGCGTTCGTGCGCCTCGACCCGTGCGGTCCCCGAACCGTCGGGCCCCAGACCGCGCAGGTAGTCGACGGCGGCGTGCAGGCCGACGGCCTGCGCCGTCATCGGCACCCCCGCCTCGAACTTCTGCGGCGCCGGCGCGAACGTCGAGCGTTCCATCCGCACCAGTTCGATCATCGATCCGCCGGTGAGGAACGGCGGCATCGCCTCGAGCAGGTCGGCCCGCCCCCACAGCACCCCGATGCCCGAGGGTCCCAGCATCTTGTGCCCGGAGAACGCGGCGAGGTCGACGCCGAGGGAGGGCAGGTCGACCGGCAGGTGCGGCACGGACTGGCAGGCGTCCAGCACCACGAGGGCGCCGACCCGGCGGGCCGCCTCGACGAACCGCCGCACGGGGGCGAGCCCACCCAGCACGTTGGACGCGTGCGCGAAGGCGACGACCCTGGTCCGCTCGCTGACCAGCCCGTCGAGCGCGTCGACGTCCAGGACGCCCTCGTCGGTCACCGGCACCCAGCGCAGCACCGCACCCGTGCGCGCGCACAGCTCCTGCCACGGCACGAGGTTGGCGTGGTGCTCGGCCTCGGTGACCAGGACCTCGTCGCCCTCGGCGAGCACGAACCGCGGGTCGACGACCTGCCCGGCCGGCGCCGTTCCGCGGGTGGCGTACGCGGTCGTGGTGCTGAACGCGTGCGCGACCAGGTTGAGCGACTCGGTGGCGTTCTTGGTGAACACCACCTCGGCGGCCGGGACGCCGACGAAGTCCGCGATCGCGGCGCGGGCGGCCTCGAAGTCGTCGGTGGCCTCCTCGGCGAGCTGGTGGGCACCGCGGTGCACGGCCGCGTTGCGCGTGGCGTAGAACGTCCGCTCGGCGTCGAGGACGGCGAGCGGTTTCTGCGACGTCGCCCCGGAGTCCAGGTACACCAGGGGTTTGCCGGAGCGGGTGGTCCTGCCCAGGATCGGGAAGTCGGCCCGCAGTGACGCGAGTTCTGCGTCGCTGAACGGGGCGGCCAGCAGTTCGGCGGTCATCGCGGGTCCTTCTCCCCCGCCGGGACGGCGACGGTGAGCCGGTTCTCGGCCGGCGGCAGCGGGCAGGTGGCGTGGTCGGTGAAGGCGCACGGCAGGTTCTGCGCGCGGTTGAAGTCCAGCACGACGCGGCCCCCGACGGTCGGGACGGGCACCGAACGGGTCGTGCCCGTCGTCGTCACCCCGCTCGTGGCGTCGGTGAACAACGCCGAACCGCCCCGGAACACCGTCAGCTGCTGCGGGCCGCCGAGCTCGAACCGCACGACGCCGACGGCCTGCTGGTGGTGCTGCAGGCCCTCGACGACGGCGCCCACGACGACGTCCTGGACCTGCGCGTGGGGCACGAACTCGGCGTCGAGCACGTAGCGCTCGTCGAAGTCGAACACCGGCACACCGGTGAACGCGGCCAGCGTCGGGGACTGCGGGTCGCGCACCCGTAGCGCGTGCATCCCGCTGCGCTGCATGACCTCCACCCGCCGCTCGCCGATCCCGACGAGGATTCCGGGACCACCCTCGACCGTCTGGACGCGCACCGTGCCGTCGACCACGGCCCCCTCGACCACGACCTCGTCGGCCGCGGTGGCCGTGACCGAGACGCCGCCCTCGACCGAGCCCCAGACACCGGGCAGTCCCTCCACGGCGGCGGGTCCGCCGACGAGCCAGTGCAGACCGGTCAGGCTCAGCCACCCGTGCGGCTTGCTCAGTTCAGCGGTGCGCGAGGTGCGCCACGCCTCCCAGGCGGCGCGGGCGGTGTCGATGTCGGCGGTCGTGGTCACGAGGACTCCTCAGGCGGTGGCGCGGACGGTACCGGTGGCGTGCGGGTGCTTCAGGCCCAGGTGGTCCCGCAGCGTCGTTCCGGTGTACTCGGTGCGGTAGCTGCCACGCTCCTGCAGCAGCGGGACGACCTCCTCGACGAACTCGTCGAGCCCGGTCGGGGTGAGGTGCGGCACCAGGATGAAACCGTCGCAGGCGTCGGCCTGGACGTAGGCGTCCATCTCGGCCGCGACCTGTTCGGGGGTGCCGACGAACTGCTGGCGCCCGGAGACCTCGATGACCAGTTCGCGGGCGTTCCAGCCCTTCGCGGCGGCCAGGTCGCGCCACTCGCGGGCCACCTCGACGGGGTCCCGGGGGAACCGGGTACGGCCCTGGGCGATCGTCGAGGTCGGGTCGGGGTCCTCGGCCGGCAGCGGGCCGTCGGGGTCGAACCCGGTGAGGTCGCGCCCCCAGACCTGCTCGAGGAACGCGACGGCCTGCTCCGGCCCGACCTGCTGGAACCGGATGGCGCGGGCGTTCTCGCGCGCCTCGTCCTCGGTGTCGCCGAGCACGAACGTCGCCCCGGGCAGGATCCGCAGGTCGTCGCCGGACCGTCCGTGGCGCACCGCGCGCGAGCGCATGTCGGCGGTGAACCTCCTCCCCGCCTCCAGCGTCCCGTGCATGGTGAAGATGGCGTCGGCGTAGGTGGCGCCGAACTCGCGGCCGTCGCCGGAGTCACCGGCCTGGAACAGCACCGGGTGCCCCTGCGGGCTGCGCGGCAGCAGCCCGGTGCCGCGGACGTCGAACTGCGCGCCGTGGTGCTCCACGGGCGAGATGCCGCGGGCGAACACGCCGGTCTCCGGGTCGGCCACCAGCGCGTCCTCGGCCCAGGAGTCCCAGAACTTCCGGGCCAGGTCGAGCAGTTCGCCCGCGCGCACGTACCGGTCGGCGTGGGCCAGGTAGCCGCCGCGGCGGAAGTTCTCCCCGGTGAACGCGTCGGAGCTGGTCACGACGTTCCACGCCGCGCGGCCCCCGGAGAGGTGGTCCAGGGAGGCGAACTGCCGGGCCACCTCGGCGGCCTCGTTGAAGGTCGCGTTGATCGTGCCGGCCAGGCCGAGGTGGGTCGTCACCGAGGCCAGGGAGTTCAGGACGGTCAGCGTGTCGGGGCGGCCGACGACGTCCAGGTCGTAGATCTTCCCGCGCTGCTCGCGCAGCCGCAAGCCCTCGGCGAGGAAGAAGAAGTCCATCAGCCCGCGCTCGGCGGTGCGGGCCAGGTGCTCGAAGGAGGAGAAGTCGACCTGACTGCCGGCGCGCGGGTCGCGCCAGACGGTCGTGGCGTTGACGCCGGGGAAGTGCGCCCCGAGGTGGATCTGGCGGCGGGCGGCGGGGCTCACGGCTGACCTCCGGAGACGGCGTAGCGGCTGGCGGGGCGGGGCAGGCCGAAGCGGTCCCGCAGGGTCGTCCCCGCGAACGGCGCCCGGGGCAGCCGGGGCACGACGTCGGAGACGATGAGGTCGAGCGTGGCGGGCAGGTCCAGCGGCGCCAGCACGACGCCGTCGACGCCGGCGGGCAGCGCGTGCAGCAGCTCGACCAGCGAGTCCGGGGTCCCGAGGTGACGCAGCGTGCGCGGCGCGTGGCCGGGGCTGAGCTCGTCCAGGCGGGCGGCGACCTCCAGCGCCTCGCGGGCGTCGCGGCGCAGCAGCACCTCGACGTCGAGCAGCACCGTCGCCTCCAGGCCGGCGGCCGTGGTGCCGGCGCTCGACTCCCCGGTCGCCTCCAGCCGCACGACGTCCGCGTGCGCGCGCGCCACCGCCAGGGAGTGCTCGTCGCGGACCGGGACCACGACCAGCGGCTGACCCTGCGGCGAGCGGGGGGTGATCGAGGGGCCCTTCACCGCGAAGAAGCTGCCTCGGAAGTCGATGTGGTGCAGCTTGTCGCGGTCGACGAAGCGGCCGGTGGCCAGGTCGCGGACGACCGCGTCGTCCTCCCAGGAGTCCCAGAGCTGCCGGACCACCTCGACGGTCTCGCCCGCCTCGTGCCACGCCGTCGGCGCCGAGGGGGAAGGCCTGCGGCCGAACGCGTCCGCCTCCTCGGCGGTCGTCGACACCTCGACCTGCCAGCCGGCGCGGCCACGGCTGGTGAAGTCGAGCGCGGAGATGGCCTTGTGGGTGTGGAACGGCTCGGTGTGGGTCGTGGTGACGACCGGGACGAGGCCGGTGCGGCGGGTCAGCGGGGCCAGGTTGGCCGCGATCGCGACGGCGTCGAGCCGGCCGCGCTGGTCCCTGTCGTCGGCCGAGCCGAGCCGGAAGGAGTCCGGGACGACGAGCAGTTCCAGGTCGGCGGCGTCGACCGTGGCGGCCAGCCGGCGCCAATGGGCGGCGGTGAAGAGCTCGGCGGGGCGGGCGCCGGGCAGGCGCCAGGCGGCGGGGTGACGGCCGGCGGCGTCGAGTTCGACGCCGACGCGCAGCGGGCTGGACAAGGTGGGACCCCCTCGGGGCTGACGTGACCTGCCGGGCCGCCCTGGTGAGCGCCCGGAACCCGCGCGGTGTTCCCGGCGGGAGGAGTGATCAGGTCAACGACAGACGGCCGAGCGCGTGCGGCACAGGTCGACGTGACGTCGCTGCACGGCGAAGAACGGACGGGCGGCGCGCGGGCTTCGGCTCGCCTCGCTCGTCCGGGTGCTCTCCACGGCCCGAGCGTACGGCGCGGCTACCCTGGCGACCAAGCCGGCCACGGGCCGGTCCTCCGCCTGCCCCCTGCGAGCCCAGCGAGGACGACCACCGCATGACCAGCACGCCCACGTCAGACCACACCGGCGAGCTGGTGTTCGCCCCGTCGGCCGCGTTCACCGCCCAGGCCAACGTCGGCGCCGGGGAGTACGAGCGCGCGGCCGCCGACCCCGAGGCGTTCTGGGCCGAACAGGCCCGGCGGCTGCAGTGGGACGAGCCCTTCCACACCGTCTTCGACGGCTCGACGCTGCCGACGGCGCAGTGGTTCACCGGCGGCAGGCTCAACGTCGCGGTCAACTGCGTCGACCGGCACGTCGCCGCCGGCCGCGGCGACAAGGTGGCGCTGCACTGGGAGGGCGAACCGGGCGATTCGCGCACCGCCACCTACGCGCAGCTGCAGGACGAGGTCTGCCGGCTGGCCAACGCCCTGGAGGAACTGGGCGTCGGGCACGGCGACCGCGTCGTGCTCTACCTGCCGGTGCTGCCCGAGACGATCGTCACGACGATGGCCTGCGCCCGCATCGGCGCCGTCGTCTCGCTGGTCTTCGGGGGTTTCTCGGCCGAGGCGCTGCGGTTCCGCGTCGAGGACACCCAGGCCAAGCTCCTGGTCTGCACCGACGGGCAGTTCCGGCGCGGGACGGCGGTCGCGGTCAAGGACGCCGCCGACGCGGCCGTCGAGGGCCTGGACCACGTCGAGCACGTCCTGGTGCTGCGCCGCACGGGCGAGCAGACGCCGGACATCCCGTGGACGCCCGGCCGCGACGTGTGGTGGCACGACCTCGTCGACCGCCAGCCGACCGAGCACACCGCGCCGAGCTTCGACAGCGAGAACCCGCTGTTCATCATCTACACGTCGGGGACCACCGGGAAACCCAAGGGCCTGGTGCACACCAGCGGTGGGTACCTCACGCACACCTCGTGGTCGCACTGGGCGGTGTTCGACGTCAAGGACGACGACGTCTACTGGTGCCAGGCCGACCTGGCCTGGGTGACGGCGCACTCGTACGAGATGTACGGGCCGCTGTCCAACGGGGTGACCCAGGTGATCTACGAGGGGTCGCCGCTGACGCCGCACCCGGGCCGGCACTTCGAGGTCATCCAGAAGTACGGCGTGACGATCTACTACACCGCGCCGACCCTGGTCCGGACGTTCATGAAGCACGGCCCGGAACTGCCCGCGCAGTTCGACCTGTCGTCGTTGCGGTTGCTGGGTTCGGTCGGGGAGGCGATCAACCCCGAGGCGTGGTTGTGGTTGCACCGCAACGTCGGTGGCGGTCGCTGCCCGATCGTCGACACCTGGTGGCAGTCCGAGACCGGCGCCGCCGTCGTGGCACCGCTGCCTGGTGTCACCCCCTTGAAACCCGGGTCCGGCACGGTGCCGCTGCCGGGGCTGTCGGCCACCGTCGTCGACGAGGCGGGGAACGAGACGGCGCCCGGCGAGACCGGCGTCCTGGTCATCACGAAACCCTGGCCGGGGATGGCGCGCACGGTGTGGCGCGACCACGCCCGGTTCGTCAAGAGCTACTGGGAGCCGTACGCGGCGCAGGGCTACTACCTCGCCGGCGACGCCGCGACGAAGGACGCCGACGGGTACGTGTGGATCGGTGGCCGCATCGACGACGTGCTGAACGTCTCGGGTCACCGGCTGTCGAGCATCGAGCTGGAGTCCGCCCTCGTCTCCCACCCGCGGGTGGCCGAGGCGGCCGTCGTCGGCGCGCCGGACGAGACGACCGGGCAGCGGATCGTCGCGTTCGTCATCCTGCGCGGCGAGGGGTCGCAGGACGTCTCGGCGGAACTGCGCGACCACGTGGCGAAGGAGATCGGGCCGGTCGCCAAACCCCGCGACGTCGTCGTCGTGCCGGACCTGCCCAAGACCCGCTCGGGCAAGATCATGCGCCGGCTGATGGCCGACATGACCGCCGGCCGCGGCGGCGGGGACGTCACGTCCCTGCAGGACGAGACCGCCCTGGCCGCCGTCGAGACGGCCTGGGCCCAGTACGTGCAGTCCCGCCCCTGACCGTCCGGCGCCGCGCGCCGGCTCCACCCCGCCGTGATCGAGCACTGTCGTGCTTGATCACGGCGGGAGGTGGGGTCAGGAGGGCTCGCCGATGCCGCCGGCCTGCGCCGCGGCCTCGACGTCCATCCAGCTGACCTCCCAGACGTGCCCGTCGGGGTCCAGGAAGCTGGTGCCGTACATCCAGCCGAAGTCCATCGTCGGGGCGTACTCGGCGCCGCCGTTGGACAGCGCCCGGGACTTCAGCTCGTCGCACTCCTCCCGGCTGCCGGCCGACAGGGCGACCATGACCTCGTTGGTCCCCTTCGGCGCCGCCTCGGAGTGCAGGAACTGCGCCCACTTGGCCGGCTCGTGGACCAGGACGATGATGTTCTCCTCCAGGACGATGCACGCGGTGCCCTCGTCCTCGAACTGCGGGTTCAGGGAGAACCCGAGCGCCGTGAAGAACGACTTCGCGATCTCCTTGCTGGCCACGGGCAGGTTGATGAAGGCCATGCGCATGGTGGGCTCCTCGGGGTCGTGGGCCCGGCCGGGCCCTCCTGCTCCTACCGACCCCACCCCGGCGCAGAACTCATCGCCGCGTCAGAGGCCGGGGAACCAGAGCCCGATCTCGCGCGCGGCCGACTCCGGCGAGTCCGACCCGTGGACGAGGTTCTGCTGGACCTTCAGACCCCAGTCGCGGCCCAGGTCGCCGCGGATCGTGCCGGGCGCGGCCGTCGTCGGGTCGGTCGTGCCCGCCAGCGAACGGAAGCCCTCGATGACGCGGTGGCCCTCGACGACCGCGGCCAGCACCGGGCCCGACAGCATGAACTCGACCAGCGGCTCGTAGAACGGCTTGCCCTCGTGCTCGGCGTAGTGGCCGGCGAGCAGCTCGCGGGTCGCGGTGCGCAGCTCGAGCGCGACGAGGGTGTACCCCTTGGCCTCGATGCGCCGCAGGACCTCCCCGGAGAGGTTGCGCCGCACACCGTCGGGCTTGACCAGGACCAGGGTCCGCTGCAGGTTCGTGTCAGTCACGCGCCGACCCTAGCGAAGGAGCCCGTGACGGCTGTCGGTGGTGAGGTGTGCACTGGCCCCGTGTACCGCGAACGGGCCTGCCGCATCGCCGGCGCGAGGGTGTGGGAGAACCGTCCCCCGGCACCGGGCGGTGGTCCCGTCCTGCCCGACGGGTGCATGGACCTGCTGTGGAGCCGAACCGGTCGAGAGCTCCTGGTGGCCGGCCCCGACACCCGTCCCCACCACGGCGAGCACTCCCCGGGCGGGTGGTCGGGCCTGCGCTTCGCCCCCGGTCAGGCCCCGGCCCTGCTCGGCGTCCCCGCGCACGAACTGCGCGACGCCCGCGTGCCGCTGGCCGACCTGTGGGACGGCGCGCTGGTCCGGCGGCTGGCCGAGCAGGTCGAGGCCGCCGACGCCAGCGGTCGCGCCGGGGCCGCGCTGGAGGCGCTGGCCGCGTCGGTCCCGGCCCGCGACGACGCGCTCGTGCGCGCGGCCCGGTGGCTGGCGGCGGGCCGCACGGTCACGGACGTGGCCGACGACCTCGGTCTCGGCGTCCGCACGCTGCACCGGCGCAGCCTGGCCGCGTTCGGCTACGCCCCCCAGGTGCTGGGCCGGGTGCTGCGGTTCCGGCGGGCCGTGCGTGCCCTGCGGACCGGTCGAGCACCTGCGCAGGTGGCCGTGGCCGCGGGGTACGCCGACCAGGCGCACCTGACGCGGGAGGTCCGCACGTTCGCGGGCGTGACGCCCCGAGCCCTTCAGCTCAGGGTCGCGAAAAGGTCCACCGACCCGCCGTCGGGGTCGAGCACCGTGGCGTAGCGCTGCCCCCACGGCGCGTCGAACGGTGCCAGGTGGGTCCCGGCACCGGCGGCGGTCAGCGCCGCGAACAGCTCGTCCACCGCCTCGGGGCTGCCGCAGTCGAAGGCCAGGCCGATCCGGTTGCCCGCGGTCTGCGGCGTGTACGACGGGTCGAAGGACCTGATCGTCTCCTCGGTGTCCCACGCCAGGCGCAACCCGCCCGGCAGCGTGACCTCGACGTGCGGGGCGGCGTCGGCGCCGGCGGGGACGTCGAGGCCCAGCCGGCGGTAGAAGGCCAGCGAGGTGGCCATGTCGGCGACGACCATGCCGATGAGGTCGAGCTTCGGGACGACGCGTGTCGGTGTGCTCATGTCCACAGCCTCCCCGGCGCGGTCCCCCCGCGTCTTGAACGGATCGGACACGATGGTCCGGTGCGTCACGACCGCGAGGACACCACCGCCCAGGAGGCCGCGCTGCGAGCGGCCCGCGACGAGGCCGCGAGCGTGCTGGCCGAGCTGGCCGCCGAGGCGCGGGCACTGGCCAAGGCCTACGGCGGACGGTCCGCCCGGATCCCGGACGGCTCGGCGCTCGCGGGGCTGGTCGACGCGGCGCGCCGGGCCGAGGAGGCCGTCGACATGGCCGCGCACGACCTCGCGACGGCGCGCGGCGAGGACGCCTGACCACGTCCCACGCCCTCCGACGTGCGGTGATCCAACCGCGGGCGGACCATCGAGGACGGGCTCCGGCGCGAGGCGCGGGGCGACAACGAGAAGGGCCCGTCATGAGTTCCGAAAACGTACCGGACGTCGACGAAGGACAGCGCACCACGACCAAGGTGGTGATGATCTCGATCGTCGCCGCCATCGGCGGTTTCCTCTTCGGGTTCGACACCTCGGTCGTCAACGGTGCGGTGGACGCCGTGACCGACCAGTTCGCGCTGTCCAGCGGCCTGTCCGGTTTCGCCGTCTCCTGCGCCCTGCTCGGCGCGGCCGTCGGCGCCTGGTTCGCCGGGCGCATCGCCGACCGGTTCGGCCGCAAGTCCGTCATGGTCGTCGGCGGGATCCTGTTCGCGGTCGGCGCGGTCGGTTCGGCGTTCGCCTTCGCCGTGTGGGACCTCATCCTGTGGCGCGTCGTCGGGGGGCTCGGCGTCGGTGTCGCCTCCGTCATCGCCCCGACCTACATCGCCGAGGTCGCACCGGCCCACATCCGCGGCCGGCTGGCCTCGCTGCAGCAGCTGGCCATCACCGTGGGCATCTTCGCGGCGCTGCTGTCGGACGCCTTCATCGCGAACACCGCCGGCGGTGCGGCCGAGTCGACGTGGCTGGGCTGGGAGGCCTGGCGGTGGATGTTCCTCGTCGGGGTCGTGCCGTCGGTGGTCTGGGCGTTCCTGGCCCTGCAGGTCCCCGAGTCCCCGCGCTACCTCATCGCCAAGGGCGAGACCCAGCGCGCGGGTGAGGTGCTGCGCGAGGTCCTCGGCACGCGCAGCCTCGAAGCCGTGCAGCGCAAGGTGAACGACATCAAGAACTCGATGCGGCGCGAGCACGACCCGAGCCTGCGCGACCTGCGCGGACCCCGCTTCGGGCTGCTGCCGATCGTGTGGGTCGGGATCCTGCTGTCGGTCCTGCAGCAGGGCGTCGGCATCAACGTGATCTTCTACTACTCCACGACGCTGTGGCAGGCCGTCGGCTTCGACGAGTCCGACGCCCTCACGACGTCGGTCATCACCTCGGTCACCAACGTCGTCGTGACGTTCATCGCGATCGCCACGGTCGACAAGATCGGCCGCAAGCCGTTGCTGACCATCGGGTCGGCGGGCATGTTCGTGTCCCTGACCGTCATGGCGATCGCGTTCTCGCAGGCCACCGGGAGCGCCGAGAACCCCTCGCTGCCCGATCCCTGGGGGCCGATCGGCGTCGTCGCCGCGAACGTCTACGTCATCTCCTTCGGCGCCACGTGGGGCCCGGTCGTCTGGGTCCTGCTGGGTGAGATGTTCCCCGGCAAGATCCGCGCCGCCGGCCTGGCCGTGGCCGCCGCCGCGCAGTGGCTGGCGAACTTCGCCATCTCCACGACCTTCCCCTCGCTGGCCGAGCTCGGGTTGCAGTTCGCCTACGGGTTGTACGCGGTGATCGCGTTGCTGTCGTTCGTCTTCGTGCGCAGGGCCGTGCAGGAGACCAAGGGCCGGGAACTGGAGGACATGGACTCCCCGGCGAGTCCGGCGTGACCCTGCACCTGCCCCACGAGGAGGGCCGCGACGCCCTGCTCGACGAGCTCGCGTCGTGGCAGCAGGTCCTGACCGCCTTCGACGACCTCGAGGCCCCCAGCCGGTGCGCGGGCTGGAACTGCGGACAGCTCCTGGTGCACGTGCTCCTCGGGCTGCAGGAGGTGGCGCTGGCGCTGCTGGACGTCGCCGAGCCGGGGCCGGTGACCGTCGACGCCGCCGGGTACTGGGCGCGCTACCCGGCCGGAGGGGACCCGGACCGGGAGGCGCGCAGGCTCGACGGGTTCGTCCGCGCCTACCCCGAGCCGTCGGAGCTGACCGGCCACGTCGGCGACACCGTCGCCGCGCTGCTGCGCGGGGTGCGGAGGTGCCGTGAGGGGCGGGTCGGGTTCCAGGACCTCACCTTCGGCACGGGCGACTTCCTCGGCAGCTGGGCCGTCGAACTGGCCGTGCACCACCTCGACCTCATCGCCGCTCCCCCGGCCGCCTCGGCGCTGCACCTGGCCCGGCGGACCGTCGACGACCTCGCCGACGGCGCGGTTCCGGCGGACTGGGACGATGCGACGGTGGTGCTGGCCGGCACCGGACGGGTTCCGTTGACCGACGGACTGCGGCAGGAGTTCCCCGCCCTCGCCCACCGGTTCCCCGTCCTGCGCTGACCCCGTGCTCGATCACCACAGTGCTCGATCACCACGGTGCTCGATCACCGTGATCAAGCACAGTGGTGATCAAGCACGGCTGGTCAGAGTTCGACGACGTGGGCGCGGACCGTGCCGCCCTCGACCCAGCCCCTCCCCTCGGCGTGGGCGAGCATGCCCTCGAACTGCTCGTCCCACGCCCCGTCGGCGCCTTCGGCGTGCGCGGTCTGGCGCAGCCACTCGACGCTGACCCGGACGTGGGCCGTGGTCAGGTCCTCGCCGAGGGCGTCGAGCTCGCCGACCGACCCCAGCACGGCGGACAGCTCCGCGACGGTGGTCCCCGGCGGGACGGCGACGTCGAAGGACGTGAACTCGTCCCGCTCGAGGAGTTCGGCCGGGTCGACGGCCGCGGGGTCGATGGAGATGCGCACAGCGGTCCTCTCAGGACTGTTCGGCGAGGCGGCGGGCCACCTCGGCCTTCTCGCGGTCGACACGGGCGCCGATCCGCAGGGCGAAGAACCAGATGACGGCGAAGGCGGCGCCGATGCCGAACATCATGGGCACCACGAAACCCCCCGCGACGATGACGACCTGCAGGACCCAGCCCAGGACGTACCCCACGGGCGAGCGCAGCATCCCCGCGCACAGGACGCACAGCAGCATGACGATCCCGCCGACGACCAGGTAGCTGACGGAACGGTCCTCCATCGGCACCAGGCCGTACGCCACGAGCGTGGCGAAGAACACCAGCAGCGCCTCGCAGGAGAGGGTCGTCGCGGCGAACAACCGCTTGGTGCTGCGCTTCACTGCTTCCCCTTCCCCAGCAACGCCCGCGCGTCCCCGGCGAGCACGACCGACCCGGCGACGACGACCCCGGCACCGGAGCCGCCGATGCCGCCGCCGGCTCCGGCCTCGGACTCGGCCAGGTCGACGGCCGTGGCGATGGCCTCGTCGAGACGTTCCACGACGTGCACCCGGTCCTCCCCGAAGACGTCCTCGGCGATCTCGCCGAGCTCGGACGGCTCCAGTCCGCGGGCCGAGCTGGACCGGGTCACGACGATCTCGGCCAGGACGGGTTCGAGGGCGTGCAGGATGCCCTCGACGTCCTTGTCGCCCATGACCGCCACGACGCCGACCAGCCGGCTGAGCGTGAACGCCTCCGCGATCGCCGTGGCCAGCGCCTGCGCCCCACCCGGGTTGTGCGCGGCGTCGGCCAGGATGAGCGGGGACGTGCGCAGGACCTCCAGCCGTCCGGGGGAGGTGACGTCGGCGAACGCCGCCTCGACCAGCGCGGGCATCAGCGTGCCGCCGGGCATCGCCAGCAGCGCCTCGGCCGCGCTCAGCGCCGTGGCCGCGTTCTCGGCCTGGTGCGCGCCGTGCAGCGGCAGGAACACGTCGGCGTACAGGCCGCCGCGGGTGCGCAGCGAGACCTGCTGTCCCCCGACGGCCAGCGTGCGTTCCTCGACGCCGAAGTCCAGCCCCTCGCGCACGACCGTGACGCGTTCGGCGGCGGCCTTGGCCAGCAGCACGGCGCCGGCCTCCTCCTCCTGCCGGCCCAGGACGACGGTGGAGCCGTGCTTGATGATCCCGGCCTTCTGCCCGGCGATCTCCTCGATCGTCGACCCCAGCCACGTCTCGTGGTCCATCGAGACCGGCGTGACGACGGCGACGTCCGGCTGCACGACGTTGGTCGTGTCCCAGGTGCCCCCCAGGCCCGTCTCGATGATCGCGACGTCGACGGGGGTGTCGGCGAAGGCGGCGAACGCCATGAGCGTGAGCACCTCGAAGAAGCTCAGCCGGGGCTCACCGCGCTCGGCGGCGCGCTCGTCGACGATCGTCACGACGGGTTCGACGTCGTCCCACGCCCGCACGAACGCCGCGTGCGAGATGGGGTCGCCGTCGATGGCGATGCGCTCGGTGATGTCGACCAGGTGCGGGCTGGTGAACCGGCCGGTGCGCAGGTCGTGCTCGCGGACCAGCCGTTCCACCATGCGCGCCGTCGACGTCTTGCCGTTGGTGCCGGCCAGGTGCACGACCCGGTAGGCCAGCTGCGGGTCCCCCAGCAGCCCGCACGCCTCGCGCACGCGGTCCAGCTTCGGGTGGATGCGGTGCTCGGGGTTGCGGGACAGGATCTGGGCGACGACCTCGGCGAACCGGTCCTCCTCCTCGGCGGGCCCGGCCGGGACGAGCTTGCCCGTGGAGTCCATCCGGGGCGAGCGGCGGTCCTGCGGCACCCGGCCGCGGCGCAGGCCGTCGGTGCCGAAGGCCTCCCCCGTGTCGTCGGTCCCGTCGCCGATCGGCCCGAGGAGTTCCTCGAGCTCACGTTCGGGGTCGAAGGGGTCACCCATCACAGGTCCTCCGTCCGGGACACGGCGATGCGCACCTCGTGACCCTCGACCGAGCCCACGAGCGTGGCGGACTCGGCGGGCAGCGCGTCGGCCGAGCCGCTGGAACCGAACTGCTGGGCCAGCGTCTCCTCCACGACGAGGTTCTGGTGCGTCACCAGCGCCTCCCACACGGGCCCGTCGGCCGCGACCGTGAGCCGGATCCGGTCCGACACGTGCAGGCCGGCGTCGCGCCGGGCCTGCTGGACGAGCCGGACGACGTCGCGGGCGATGCCCTCGGCCGCCAGTTCCGGGGTGACGGTCGTGTCCAGGACGACGAACCCGCCGCCGTCCAGCGCCGACGTCGCCCGCCCCGTGTCCGCGCCCTCGACGGAGGTCGACAGCTCGTACTCGCCCTCGACGAGCTCGACGCCACCGGAGACGACCGTCCCGTCCGGACGTTCCTCCCAGTCCCCGCTCTTGGACCCCTTGATCGCCTGCTGGACCTGCTTGCCCAGCCGGGGACCGGCCGCCCGCGCGTTGACGGTCAGCTTCGCGACGACGCCGTACTCCACGGCCCGCTCGATCGGGCCGAGCGCCACCTCGCGGACGTTGACCTCGTCCGCGACGAGGTGCGCGAACGGTTCCAGCGCCGCCGGGTCCGACACCAGCACCTCGAGCCGGCCGAGCGGCAGCCGCACCCGCAGGCCGTTGGCCTTGCGCAGCGCGAGCGCGCTCGAGCACGTCGCCCGGGCCTCGTCCATCGCCGCGACCAGCGCGGGGTCGCTGGGCAGGTCGACCGGATCGGGCCAGTCGGTCAGGTGCACCGAGCGGCCACCGGTCAGCGTCCGCCAGATCTCCTCGGTGAACAGCGGCAGCAGCGGCGCGAGCATCCGCGTCGTCGTCTCCAGCACCGTGTGGAGGGTGTCGAAGGCGTCGCGCGCCCGGTCGGACTCCCCGTCCCAGAACGCCGCCCGCGAGCGCCGGACGTACCAGTTCGTGAGGGAGTCCAGGAACTGCCGGGACGTCTCGCAGGCCCCGGCGATGTCGTAGGCGTCGAGCTGCTCGGTCACCGCCACGACGGTGTCGTGCAGCTTGGCCAGGACGTACCGGTCCAGGACGTCGGTCGAGCTGGTCCGCCACCGCGGGGTGTGGCTGGAGGTGCCGGAGTACAGCTGGAAGAACTGGTAGGTGTTCCACAGCGGCAGCAGCACCTGGCGGACGGAGTCGCGGATGCCCTGCTCGGTGACGATGAGGTTCCCGCCGCGCAGGACGGGCGAGCTCATGAGGAACCAGCGCATGGCGTCCGAGCCGTCGCGGTCCAGCACCTCGGACACGTCCGGGTAGTTGCGCAGCGACTTGCTCATCTTGCGGCCGTCGTCGCCGAGCAGGATGCCGTGCGAGACGCACGTGGTGAACGCGGGCCGGTCGAACAGCGCCGTCGCCAGGACGTGCAGCGTGTAGAACCAGCCGCGGGTCTGCCCGATGTACTCGACGATGAAGTCGCCCGGGTAGTGGCTCTCGAACCACTCGGTGTTCTCGAACGGGTAGTGCACCTGGGCGAACGGCATCGACCCGGACTCGAACCAGCAGTCCAGGACCTCGGGAACCCGGCGCATGGTCGACTTCCCCGTCGGGTCGTCGGGGTTGGGCCGGGTCAGCTCGTCGATGTTCGGGCGGTGCAGGTCGGCCGGGCGCACGCCGAAGTCGCGTTCGAGGTCGTCCAGCGATCCGTACACGTCGACCCGCGGGTAGTTCGGGTCGTCCGACGTCCACACCGGGATCGGGCTGCCCCAGTAGCGGTTGCGGCTGATGGACCAGTCGCGCGCACCTTCGAGCCACTTGCCGAACGAGCCGTGCTTGACGTGCTCGGGCACCCAGGTGATCTGCTCGTTCAGCTCGACCATGCGGTCGCGGATCGCGGTGACCTTGACGAACCAGCTGGAGACCGCGCGGTAGATCAGCGCGTTCCCGCACCGCCAGCAGTGCGGGTAGGAGTGGTCGTAGGTCTCCAGGCGCAGGAGGACGGCACCGCTGGGGACGCCGTCGCGCAGGGTGCGGCTGATCTCCTTGTTGGCGTCGAAGACGTGCATGCCGGCGAAGTCGCGGACCTCGGCGGTGAACGTGCCGTCGGCGGCGACCGGCACGACCGGGACGATGCCGGCCGCGTCGGTGACGAGCTTGTCGTCCTCGCCGAACGCGGGGGCGATGTGGACCATCCCGGTGCCGGAGTCGGTCGTGACGTAGTCGGCGGCCAGGACCTGGTGGGCGTTCTCGCGGCCGGCGAAGTAGTCGAACGGCGGAACGTAGTGCCGGCCCAGCAGGTCCGCGCCGCGGTAGCGGGCGACGACGCGCTCGGCGGCGTCCTCCCCCAGTTCGCGGGCGTAGTTCCCGAGCCGGTCGGCGGCGAGCAGGAACTTCTCCCCCTCGTGCTCCCCCGTGCCGGTGACCACGACGTACTCCAGGTCGCGGTGCACGGCCATCGCCAGGTTGCTGGGCAGCGTCCAGGGCGTGGTGGTCCAGATGAGCGCCAGCACGCCGTCGAGGTCGTCGCCGGCGTCGGTGAACCGGAACCCGACGGTGACCGCGGGGTCCTGCCGGTTGCGGTAGACGTCGTCCAGGCGCGTCTCGGAGTTGCTCAGCGGGGTCTCGCACCGCCAGCAGTAGGCCAGGACGCGGAAGCCCTCGTAGACCAGGCCCTTGTCCCACAGCGTCTTGAAGGCCCACATGACCGACTCCATGTAGTCGGTGTCGAGGGTCTTGTAGTCGTTGTCGAAGTCGACCCAGCGCGCCTGCCGGGTGACGTACTCCTCCCACTCCCGCGTGTAGCGCAGGACCGAGGTGCGGCAGGTGTCGTTGAACGTCGCGACGCCGAGGGCCTCGATCTCGGACTTGTGGGTGATCCCCAGCTGCTTCTCGGCCTCGACCTCGGCGGGCAGGCCGTGGGTGTCCCAGCCGAAGCGGCGCTCGACCTGGTGACCGCGCATCGTCTTGTAGCGCGGGACGAGGTCCTTGACGTACCCGGTCAGCAGGTGGCCGTAGTGCGGCAGGCCGTTGGCGAAGGGCGGGCCGTCGTAGAAGACGAACTCCCCGGCCGCGGAGCCCTTGCGGGCCTCGACGCTGGCGCGGAAGGTGTCGTCGGCCTTCCAGGAGTCGAGGACGCGCTGCTCGATCTCGGGGAAGCTGGGGCTGCTCGTCGCATCACCTGCGACCTCCGCCGCCGTCTGCGGGGCTTCCGTCACGTCCTCGGACACCGTGTCTCCTCGACTGAACTGCTCCAGCCGCGAGGACGACTCCCGCCGGGGCCGGCGGTGCCGCGGTACCACCCCGCTTGCCGTCCCCCGACGGTCCGGGGACCTGCGGGGACGACCACTCTCGTCCGGCGTGCTCACGCGGGCCGGACCCGCCCGGGTCTAGTGAGACCCCTGCGGGAGGGGTCCGTTCTTCCGGAGGCTCACCGGTGATGGCCGGTTCGACGCCTGTGCATCCATCGTAACCGTCCCGGGCTGCCCGGTCTTCCCCGTTCGGAGCGTCCCGTGACCGACTGACACCGAGTCATGACTGGTGGTCAGCCTTGATGCGACCTCTCGTCACATCGTGTGATGAAGCCGCCGCCAAGCGGTCGGAACATGAGCACAGCGTTACCTCGTGCGGCGGAACGGAGGCAGCGGCGGAGCAATCGGCTACCTAACGTCACTGACGAGCCCGCGCAGCAGTTCCCCACCGCAGCGCCCGTCGCCCGCCCGGAGGCACCCCATGGCCGTTCAAGAACTCGCTCCACTGCTGGTCCAGCCCGACCCCCGGGTCGTCGAGGGCACCCTCGTGCCCCGCGCGACGGTGCCGGTCCCCCGCGCGAACATCGCCGAGCGCCTCGCGGAGACGGCACTGTCCGCCCGGCGCGTGCTCGAGGTCACGATGCACCGGCTGCGCTACCGGCCGGCCACCCGCCGCGTGGCCAAGATGGCCGTCCTGCTGCCCGCGCACAACGAGGAGCAGGACATCGAGGCGTGCCTGGACTCGCTCATGGCGCAGACCCGCACCCCCGACCTCATCGTCGTCGTCGCGGACAACTGCACCGACGACACCGTGAAGATCGCCCGCCGCTACCGCGGGGTGAAGGTCGTCGAGACCTCCGGCAACACCGACGCCAAGGTCGGCGCCCTGTCCACGGGCTACACGGAGTTCCTCGCCGGCGGCGCGTTCGACGTCATGGTCAGCATGGACGCCGACGTCGTCCTGGACCCCGACTGCCTCGCCGACCTCGAGGCCGAACTCCTCAAGACCCCCAGCGCGGCGGCCGTGTCGGCCAAGTACCACTTCGCCGAGGGCACCGGCGGCTGGTTCAACCGCCAGCTGGTCCGCGCGCAGAAGATGGACTTCACCCAGTTCCAGGTCCGGGCCAACGAACGTGCCCGCAAGACCACGATCGTCGGTGGGCAGTGCTCGGCCTTCCGGTTCAACGCCGTCGACGAGGTGGCCCGCCGGCACCGCCGCAACGCCCCGTGGACGAACGAGACCGCGACCGAGGACGCCCAGCTGGGCCTGGAACTGCAGGAGATGGGCTGGACGACCGTCATGTCGGCCAGCGCCCGCGCCCAGGTCGGCGCGATGCCGACCGTGCGCGCCCTGTCCGGCCAGCGGGCCAAGTGGAACGCCGGCCTCATCTCGCTCATGACGACCATGCCGCTGTCCAAGCGGACGCTGCCGTTCTGGTTGCAGCACATCGGTCTGGGACTCAACGTCCTCATGCGGCTGGCGTTCGTCGCGCTGCTCGCCGCCTCGGTGTCGGTCTCGCAGTTCGTGTGGTCGTGGTGGTGGCTGACCCCGACCGTCCTGGCGGCGCTGTACCAGCTGAAGATGGCCCACCTGTCGCCGCACCGTACGCGCGCCGACTACCTGTTCGCCGTCCTGTGGCTGCCCGGTGAGCTGTGGCTGTGGTTCTCCGGCTGGAACACCGCCAAGTCGTGGGTGACCCACCTGCTCGGCAAGCGCCGCGACCTGTGGGCGGCCCAGGCCGCGGCCGAGGCCGGCAAGCGCACCGGCAACGGCTCCGGCGCCCTGCTCGGCACGCTCATGGGTTCGGTCGTCGTCTCCTCGGTGGGCGCGTGGTACTGGCTGACCCAGGCCAGCGTGGAGTTCCAGCGCGCCGTCCTCACCGTCGGGTGGCGAGCGCTGGCCTTCCTGACGATCTGCGCCAGCGTCCTGCTCGTCGTGAAGCTGCTGCGCCCGACCCGCGGGCTCACCGCCTGAGGCACCCCACCAGCTCACGCCGAACGGCGCGCACGGTCCCCGGACCGTGCGCGCCGTTCGGCGTCCGCGCCCGGGCTCAGGCCGTGATGTCGAACACCAGCACGCCGTCCTGCGGGTGCAGCAGCGGGCCGACGAACTCCTTGAACGCGGCGTGCTCGGGGTCGGCGTGAGCCGGGTCGTCCACGACCGGTGTGCCGACGTAGTAGTTGCGGTCCCCCTCGGAGGCGAAGGTCACCACGATGCCGTGCCGGAACCCGTGACCGACCTCCTCGCCGCTGCCCTGCTCCCCCGCCTCGATCGAGACGACGTACGGCTGCCCGTCCTCGCGCCGCGAACCGGCCAGGGCCCGGAAGCGCCGCAGCACCTCCTGCTCCTGCTCGGGCGTCACCTCCTCGCGGTAGCGGAACAGGACCACGTGCCGCACCGTCCCCGGCCGGTAGTCGCGGGCGGTGAAGGCGGCGGGTCCCACCTCGGCCAGTTGGCGCTTCAGCTCCTCGATCACGTCCGCATCCTGCCGCAGCCCGGGCGGAGCGCCCGGCAGCCGCGCAGCGGTGGACGTGCCGGCGGGAGGTCAGCGCGCGACGACCGTGCCGCGGCACGACCGGGCGGGCCCAGCCTCCGACCGGTTGCCGATCGAGTCGACCGCCCGGACGGGGCTGACGGGGACCGGCACGATGGCTCGGTGCGCACTCGCAGCTCCCGGCCCGGCCCTCGTTCGGTCTGCTCGTGAAGCAACGCAGGAAGAACCACCCGTCGAGGCGGCGAGCCCCGCTGGTGACCGCCGCCGCGGTCCTGGTCCTGGGTGCGGTGGGCGCCTGGGCCCCGTGGCGCGCCCCGGACGCAGCCTCCCGCCCGGACGGCGTGGAGGTGCGGGACTGCGACGCCGGACCCAGCACCGTCACGTTCAGCGCGACCCTGCAGCCGGCCGCCCCCGGAACCGCCGGTGGGCCGGTCGGCGAGGCGGCGCCGCAGGCGGTGCTGAGCACGCCGGTGTTCTCACCGGCCAGCGAGCAACAGGTCGGGCCGAGTGTGGTCCTGCGGCTCCGCCCGTGCGAGGCGGCGGGAGTGGAAGTGGCACTGACGGCCTCAGGCTGGGTCAGCGTCCAAGCGCAGCGGTTGCAGGCCGGTGGAGCGACGGTCCACATCGACGACCCGCACCAGTTGCCGTGCGAGGAGTACGGCGCCTGCGGGGCGTGGTCGGGGTGGTACCTGACGCTGGGCTCGGCGGGGTCGGGATCGACGAGCTTCACGACGCCGGTGCGGTGGGCTTCTGCGGGGCAGGCGCCGGGGGTGCTGGACAACGAGGGTGTGCTGGAGGTGTCGGTCGAGGTCGACGGTGCATGACCGATCGGTCAGCCCGTGGCGACGGTGGACTCGGTGGCGGCCTCCCGCCGCCGGAGCTGAGCCGGTCGGCGATCTCAGGCGTTTCGGCACGAGCGCGCGAAGCGCGAGCGAGTGCTCGGCACTCCCAGGCCGGTGTGCCCGTGTCTGCCGCGGAAGGCCCTCACGGATCCAGCTGGGTGGCCCCGTCGGTGAGTTCGCGGCTGATGTCGAGGTGGCCGCTGTGGCGAGCGGACTCCTGCAGCAGGTGCAGCAGGATCCAGGCCAGGGTCGGCCGGACGTCGGTGTCGCCGTAGCTGCGCGCCGCGACCACCTCCGGCGCCGTACGGCGCAGGATGCGCAGCGAGTTCTCGTGCTCAGCCCGGTAGTAATCGCAGATGCGCTGCGGGGTGTCGTCCGCGCTGACCTGCCACTCCTGCTCAGCGGTACCCGGCCAGCTGAAGTCGACGTCCTCGCCGGCGAAGACGTGCCGCATCCAATACCGCCTGACCGAGGCGGAGTGCTTGACCAGGCCGAGGGCGGACCAGCCCGAGGGAACCGCCGGGGTGGTCTGCTGCTGCGGGCTCAGCCCGTCGAGTCGGCGGAGCAGGACCTCGCCGTACCACTCGAGGTAGTCCACGGCCAGGGCGAAGGTGTCGGGACTGTCGGCTGAGGGTTCACCGGCGAAGGGCATGGGACGAGGATGCCGACGACGTGCGGAGCTGGCCACACCCGGCGCTCCGGCTCCCGTCGACCTCGCGTCTCCTGGAGCGAGCGCACGGCCCGCGGCGAGTCCGTGGAATCGGTCGCTGCAGCGGATCGTGGCTCCGGTGCTCCTCGTGTGGCCGGCTGAAGACTCGGCGCAGCGGACTGTTCGCTGCTGCGACCGGGTCCAGGCGAAGTGTTCGCCCCCCTCAGACACCGACCATCGAGCAGACTCAGCCGGTGCGCTCCGTCCTGCCCCTGGCCACTCTGCTGATGGCGACCGCCGCGTGCGGCGCCCCGTCCGACCCGGCAGGCGGCTCAGCGGTGGATCAGCGTGAGTTCGAGACGCCCACGGTCAGCTCGGCCCCCTCCTTCGGGAGCGACGCCGCCGGGTCGGGGTGTGGACCGCCGCCGGACGCAGCCGACGGTGACGCCTGGTTGTGCGTCCAGGAGAGCACACCCGACCCCCGAGCCGAGCAGGAACGGCTGGCGGCCCTGGCGGCGCAAGGGCGAGGGAGGTCGGAGCAGGAGGCGCAACGGGCCGCCGACGAACGGTTGCGAGAGGTGGTGGCCGAGGACGAGGATCACGGGTTCAGCGCCGAGGACGAGGCGCAGGCAGCAACCGGCGTCCTGCCGGCCGACCGGGGATCGCTGCTCATCCGGACCGACGTCACCCACCAGTCGCAGTGGGAGGCGTTGCGCGGCGTCCTGCAGACGCCCAGCCCCGAAGGGTTCGTGCCGTACCTGACCACCGTCGAGCACCCACGGTGGGCGGGTGCCTCCGTCGAGGACCTGGCCGCCGTTGCGCCGCCGAACGTGCTGCTCGTGGTCGCCGACGCAGCGACGCTGACCTCGCCGGAGATGCCGCTGCTGGTGCAGCAGGTCGATGGTGGTGCGGCCCGGGAGTTGCGTGTGGCCGCGCAGGTTCTGGCCTCGGTGGAGGACAACTCGTCCCTCACGACCATGGACTGGGACGACTTCGCGGGTTCGGCTGATCCTGATGGGGTGTTCCGCGGTGTGCACTGAGCAGTCGCCCTGGCCGGCGGGGTGGAGGGAGTCGTCAGGTGTGTGAGGCGGCGCCACGACCGGTCACTCCGCCTGCGCAGCGCGGCATGACCGCGAGGTGGTCGGAGCAACCGGAGGACCTTCTCGTCCGAGTCTCGCAGGTCGTCGAGGACGAGGACGGCCCTAGCCTCCGGAAACCCAGCTCGGGGCCGGGGTCGGTCGTGCTCAGTTCCCCACGGCGCGGGAGCTCGTCGATCCAGTGGCGCGCCTGCACCTCGGTACCGTCCTCACCAACGCAAGCATCCGGTTCGCCCCGCCCGATCTGACGCGCAACGGCCGGCCGCCTCACCGCATGGGTCGGCCGGTTCCACATCGAACCCGCCGAGGAGTTGCGTGTCAGACCGCACACCTGCACCGGTGAGGAAGCCACCGCGCCGCTGGCCGTGGCTGGCCCTCCTGCTCGCTCTCTCGCCCGTGTCGTTCGCGGGAGCGGTCGCCTGCAACTTCTTCTCCGCCCTCGCAGAGTGCGGCTTGAGCGACTGCAGCGGGGGCGGGCTCGGCATGCGTCAGGACGCGCGGAGCCCAGTTCCGTGGCGAGTCGCCTCCGGCGTCGTGCTCGTCCTGCCGATCGTTCTGGTGCCGTCTTGGCTCCGGTGGTACGTCCGGCTCCCGATCGCGGTCATCCTCGCAGGCGCTTGGACCGCCTGGCACCTGCGCTGACGACGTACCAGGCAGGTCCTCGTCGAGCCCAGCGGCTCGGCCCATGACCTCGTGTGGACACGGGCACCGCGTGCCGTCGTGAGAGGCAGGTGCTGGTGAGGCTGCAGGAGGACTGCCGAGGCGCCACGAGAACGCCATGAGCGCCACGAGCTTGGAGTGGCTCGCGCCGGCTCCTGCGCCTCCCACACTCGTGGTGTGTGAGCGAGTCGATCATCGAGGTGGGCCCTGCCTTGTTCGGCCACTGACGGTGGTGGTGGTGGTGGTGGTGGTGTCCCCCGGGTCAGCGTCCTTGTCGGCATCGTTGTCGGCGCTGCACCCGGCCGCCGCCAGGCTCACCCCGACGATGGCCGCAGCGGCCAGCGCGCCGCGGCGTCGGTCGTCGCCGGCGTTGTCGAGCGATGGGTGCACCGTGGTCGCCGTTCTGGGCTGCGTGGGGTGACCCCTTGATCGGCATGAGGTGGAGTCGCCTTGAGTTCGGCCAAGCTCGCGCGGGCAGCGGGATGACCGTGAACTCGCTAGCGCCGCACCTGGGCCATCGCCATGCTCCAGTGATGACTGCACCAGCCGAGGACGCCTGCATCCTGTGCCGTCTCATCGACGGCCGGCTCGAGACCAGCCGCGTCTACGAGGACCAAGACGTCGTCGCGTTCATGGACTACCAACCGGTCAACCCGGGCCACGTCTTGATTGCACCCCGCCGCCACGCCCCTCTGCTCGACGACCTCGACGAGACAACTGGTGTTGCCGTCTGGCGGGCCGGTCAGCGCCTCGCTCGTGCGCTGCGTCGAAGCGCCCTGCGGTGTGAGGGAGTGAACCTGCTGCTGTCCGATGGGGAGGCAGCGTTCCAAGAGATCCCGCATGTCCATCTGCACGTCTTTCCCCGCTACGCCGGTGACGCCTTCCGCCTCAGTGCGGACTGGCGTCCTCGTGAGCGGGAAGAGCTCGACGATGCAGCCGCGCAGGTGCGGGGCGGGCTCGCGACCTTGCTGACCTGAGCTCCATGACCATGCGGACGGCGGGATGAGCGGTACCTCGGCTCAGGCATCGAGGGAAATCGAATAGGGCACGTACCGCCCAGAGGAACAGTGGAAGCCGGCGCGCGAGTCGTCCGGCGTTCAACCCGTGGCCGGTAGGGCATCGACCTGACGTCCGGTGAACCCGTCGATGACCGCACGCTCGCCCACCGGGGCCGCGACAGTGATCGCCAGTCCATCCATGCAGGCCGCGCTGTCGCCTCCCTGCTGGAAGACGGCGGTGACGGTGACGGTGATGTCTGTTTCGGTCTCGACCACAGAAGCCTGGGGGTCGCCGTTGCAGGAGTTGATGCCCAGGTGCAGGACGTTACCGTCTGCCGACCAGTCGCTGATGGAGGCCGAGGCACGCTCGGATGAGGGTGCGCAGGCTGTCAGCGCAGCGGTGCACACGAGGAGTCCGGTCAGCAGCTGTCGCCTCATCGACGCAGACTCCCTTGGTGGATCGGATTCCTCGGTGACTGGCCCTTCGATGTCCAGGGTGTCAGAGCACGTGCCGATCGCGGGCGCGTCTGGCCCGCGAGGGTCCCTCAAAGGCGGGCAACGTGCTGGTCGCGGGATGACCGTGCGCCCGCGCACCGCGGGATGACCGGAACGTCAGTCTTGTGACAGCGAGGTGAGTCCCAGAGCCACCCGTACCGTTGCTCCGCGTACCTCCTGTCCGAACTCGGCGTTCCACTCGCCGGGAGCCTGCACGTGCAGCGGGTAGGACGCCGGTGTTCTCGCGCAGGTGTCGGGCTGACGCGACGGCGCTCCTAGGATGGCGAGCCCTGGACCAGGGTCCACCCACCGCACCCGGGAGACGACGTGGCAGAGCCCATCGACACCGCCGCACGAGAACGACGCCTGCACACGACGTCGGGTCCCCTCGGCGCCGGGGACGTGGGTCTGGTCCTGCCGCACGAGCACCTCCTCGTCGACTTCCGCCCCGCCGACTCTCCCGGTTTCGCCCAGGCCGACCCGGCCCAGTTCACGTCGGTCGTGGAACCGCTGCTGGCCGGGGCGGCCGCGGCCGGGGTCACCGCGCTCGTCGAGTGCACGCCTCCTGGCCTGGGTCGGCGCGTCGACCTCATCGTGAACGTGAGCCGCCGCACGGGCCTACCCGTGGTGGTCGCAACTGGGATCTACCGGGAACCGTGGGTGCCGGACTGGGTGTACGGCGCGAGCGACGACGAACTCGAGGCGTGGATGCACCGCGAGCTGACCGAGGGCGTCGAGGACTCCGGTGTCCTGGCCGGCTTCATCAAGATCTCGGCGGCCGAGGACGGCATCCGGCCGGTCGAGGAGCGGGTCGTGGGGGGGGGGGGGGGGGGGGGGGGGGGGGGGGGGGGGGGGGGGGGGGGGGGGGGGGGGCCCCGCGGCGGGCGGGGGGGGGGGGGGGGGGTGGGGCGGGGGGGGGGGGGGGGGGGGGCGGGGG